>CACYPF010000004.1 GCA_902776195.1 uncultured Prevotellaceae bacterium
AGTGGGAGCCACAAGCATGAAGGAGATGGGAAAGGTAATGGGCACAGCCAGCAAGCAGTTGGCAGGAAAGGCTGATGGCCGAGTCATCTCTGAGATTGTAAAGAAGCTCCTGACATAATCTTTGATCTTATGTCTAGAATTCGTGGCACAATAATGGCACGGAGCATCGTAACTCGCTGGTACTCAGTATGTGCTTTAAACTTCAACGAGGATGAGTATTAGAGCCTCGTATTAGGCATAGACCATCTAAACAACAGCGAGATAAACAAGAACTGTTTGTCTCGCTGGTGTTTTTGTTTGGGTATGTTAAAAAAGAACCAACTTGTGCAAATATTGCACAAGTTGGATAGAACTGTGTACAAGGTCTCACTCCCCTTTCTAAAAGTGGATTGAACAACTGGAAGATAAGAGACGCAAGGCGTACCAGTCTACTTCTCTTCCAACAACTGCTCCACGGTAGCATCCTCGCGCTGCTTACCTTTCTTGTCAAAGAGCACGACGAAGGGGATGCCAGTGAACTGGAATTTCTCCTGCAGATATCCCCACTCTGAGCGAGTGATGTGGATATGCTCGCCCTTGATATTATTAGGCTCCAAGAATGATTTACAGTGTTCCGGGGTATCATCAGTAATGTAGAGATACTTCACAGGTTTGTCTTTGTTTGCCTCTATCTCGTCGCGCATGTGAAGCATGCCGGCTCGGCAGGGACCACATGACATTTCCCAGAAATCGACATAGAGCACGTTGCCTTTGTACGGTTCTATGATACGTTGGAAAATACTGTCGCCCTTGGTCAGCGGCTTGTCTTCTGTCACCTTGATTTCGTTCTCCTTCACATAGTCACGGAAAGTCAGAATGCCTTGGCGAATCAGTTCGGGGTGAGAGATGACGGTCATCGCCGCCGCCACATCATCTGCTCCTTGGTCATAGTGGTCTTTATGATGTATTTTCAATGTACTGAAGATGTTACGCAACTGGCACACCTGAGCGCTGAAGTCTGTAGTACTGAGATGCAGTTTCTCCTGTATATCCTTCATCATGTTCATCCTTTCTTCCCGGCGATATGGAAGATTCTCCTTTTCTACCATCTCAGCTATGTTAGGGTCGTAGTCGAAAGGAAGGTATCGCGATATTCCGCCCTTGTTTATAGGCTGGAACAGGTCATATTCTATCCTGTTAAAGAAGAACTCGTCAGCACCTATCATCAGCAAAGGATTGTCAGTCAGGTACTTTGACCGAGGCGCCACAAAACTAAAGAATTGCTGCCAATAAGCTTCATGATTGAACGTGCTATCCTCGCGCAGTCTGTATTCTCCACGCATATAGTAGTCGCAGATGTGCTGCAAGCGCTCTGCAAAGATGTGGGTGCGCAGAATGTCTGAAGCCAACGGTGAGCAGCCTGCCAGTTCAGGCAGTCCCTTATTCATTTGACGTACTAACTCATCCAACTGAGCCACCTGCTCGTCCTTCCACATCATCAGCGAGTCAGGGCCCTTCTCATACGCATTATTCGACAAGTCAGGTCTGCAGTATTTCTCATCAATCACCTGCAACAATCTGGTTACTTCACCGCCAAGCCCAGTGCCATCAAATTTCAAGCCTTCCTCTTTCGTTCGTTTAGTCATGTCGATAGTCACATTGACAGTATCGCCAGGACAGGCATATACTGTGCCCAATGGATAGACGAGCACCTGCATGGGGTAGGGCACATAAACGTTGAGCGAGAAGGTGCCGTCGTTCTTGAACTCAATGACCGAGGTTTTCTCTTTGCGCACGATATAGTCGCGCATGATGACGGTGAAACGACCGTTCAACTGGTCGAGTACCTTCTGAGGAATCTTTTCGCCTTTTGCTTCTTCAGGAAGCGCGAGGCATCCCCGAATCGCCACGTTCCCGCCGTGCAGACGGTATTCGCTAAGCTTTGCACTCGGGTAGTTCAAGAGTTGTGGCACATTCGGTTCCTTTACTTTTTTCTTCGCCTCTATACTGGCAGGAGCCAGTAACATGGCAAGTAGGATGATTAAGATAGTTTTCTTGTTCATTGTTTTCGTTTTTTTCGAGGTCTTAGAATGAGATGGCGAGGACCAGGTCTATTTCACATTCTTTTTATAAGCTGCTATTCTCGTGGCTACATTGGCTCATCTGGGCGACCCAGGAGCTGTCACTCAACATGGGACTGGGCATCAACGTTCCTTTCTACAACAGGCTGCGTGAGAGCGGTTATAACAAGACCTACATGCGAATGTACGACCATGTGAAGCCCTTCGTGAAACTACAGTTGAAATACACGATCCGCTGACGGATTATTGTTTTTCCACATCAACCTTCTCACGCCATGGAGTGAAAAAGCGTTCGATGGCAGCATAGGCAGAGGCAGCCTCTGCCTTGACATGATGCCCATTCCATACGGCATTCACCTTTTCACCAGAGACGTATTCCATATAGATACGATAGGTGGTACCGCCTTCCAACACCTCATCATGCTTATAGCCGTTCAACTTGTAGACCTCGAGTTCCGCCAATAGTTGCTGCATCCGCTCGACATCCTGCTCCTTGACATCAAAGGTTTTGTGGACAGCCTCCCTGTAGAAACAGTTGTTATAGAGGCTGACCACCACCTGCGGACGCTTACCCACATCAGCAATCAATTCACAATAGCTCTTACCCTGTCCGGCATGGCGATCGCTGGCATAACTGCAGTAAATCAGTTTTCCCTTTGGAGCCACCGGCTCTTGTGCGAAACTTTCCATACACGTCATCAGTATAGTGCTCATCAATAAAAATATCCGACAATATCTCATCCTTTTAAGGTTGCTGTGTCAGGTTGTTAATATCTACGCTCAGAACGTCCATTTAGCCGCAAGAGTAGGAATCACATAGAACTTATGGTTGTTACCATCGCTGTTGAAGACAAAGTTATTACTGATTTCCACCTCTGTACCTACACTTACATTAATACCCTTCATCCCCCTCAGCGTATTCAGGTTAAACCAGAACTGAGGCTCCGAAAGCATGATCAACTTACCACAGACATCCTTGTCATACCATACATCCAAGAATCCAGAGAAGGTGCAAAGTCCTTTGGCAAAGGTGTTACCCCATACGGCAGTAGCCTGGAAACCATTGAAAGCACCACGTCCATGTCCCTTGAAGTAATATTTATACATCGCCTGCAAGGAGAAGGTCTTGGAGAAATCCTTGGAAGCCCAGTTCCATGCACCACCGGCAAGGAAGGCATGCTGGAAACGGTTTCCAATACCTGTATGCTCAATGGTCGTCGCACCACCGTCATACTCTATGTGGAAAGCCCACTGCTTATTCTTAGTCAGATTGAACTCACGGGAGATCTCCCAATAGGCACCTGCGGCACCGTCGCTGAAATAGTCGATATCAGTGAACATGAAAGTAGAACCCCATTTGTCGGGTTTGAACATCTCAAATGTGGTAGTCACGTTAGGACGTCCCGTTAAATCACTGTAGAAAGAATGTCCCAAATCATAGTGAATCTGGATGTTCTGTGCTCCTACGGTCATACATGATGCGAGAAGCAAAAAGGATAAAATCTGTTTTTTCATATAATAAAATAATTAATGTTTCAAGATTCAAGATTCATGTTTCAAGATTCATGTTTCAAGATTCAAGTTTCGTTTACAACAATGGAGCCACATATTTCAGAATGAAGAAGACCGAGAGGATATACATCATTGCTGTGACATCACGGTAACGTCCTGTACATACCTTCACGATAACGTATGAGAGGAGACCAAGAACGATACCCTCAGAGATACTTGCTGTGAACGGCATCATCAGCATCGTCATGAAACAAGGCATTGCCTCGGAGAAGTCATTAAAGTCGATATGCACTATCTGACGCAGCATCATCACACCTACCAGGAACAGCGCACTTGTCGTCGCCGCTGATGGGATGATGAGGAAAATGGGGGAGAAGAACAAGGCGAGGAAGAACAGTCCTGCTACTGTCAGGGCTGTCAGACCCGTACGTCCACCCTCGACGATACCTGTGGTACTCTCCACGTAAGTCGTCACGGTAGATGTTCCACAGAGCGCACCAACAGTAGTACCAATAGCATCTGCCATCAGCGACTTGTTGAGGTTGGGGATCTTCCCCGTCTTCTTATCCACCATACCTGCACCTGCAGAAGCACCGATCAGTGTACCAAGGGTATCGAAGAGATCCATGAACAACAGGGTTGCCACGACAATATAGTATTCCACATCCAATGAGATAAAACGAGAGAAGTCCATCTTCAGGGCAATAGGCTCTATAGAGTGCGGGATACTGAGAATGGTAAAGTTCTCAGGAATCTGCGTCACACCGAAAGGAATGCCCACCACCGTCATGATGAGAATCGTGTAAAACAAGGCACCACGTACATTCAGCTTCAACAGAATAGCACCCAGCAGGATACCGCTAATGGCAACGACAGAGGCTGGGGTCCAGGGACCCAGTCCTGTAACCGTCGCATTATTGACGACGATGATACCACCATTCTTCAGTCCGATGAAAGCGATAAACAAACCGATACCCACTGAGATGGAGTAACGGATGTTCAAAGGGATGGAGTTGACAATCGCCTCGCGGATCTTCAGAACCGTCAGGATGATAAAAAAGATACCCTCCAACAGTACGGCGGCAAGAGCCTCCTGCCACGTGTATCCCATCACGATGACGAGGGTATAGGCAAAGAAAGCGTTCAGTCCCATACCCGATGCAAGAGCGAAAGGCATTTTCGCATAGAACGCCATCACCATTGTAGCCATGACTGCCGCTATGACGGTCGCAGAGAACACGGCACCTTTCTCCATTCCCGCGTCACCAAGGATAATGGGATTGACTGCCAAAATGTAAGACATGGTAAGGAAGGTTGTCAGTCCTGCCATCATCTCCACTTTGACAGAGTGTTTCTGGGCATCGAAGCCCAACCAAGTTAATAATGTTTTCATATTAGATATTTTGATTGTTTGATAACAACTTATAGATTTGTTGTGCCGCCACATCCGGTGCATGACTGTCACCCAATCGGCGGTGTACCTCCTCGTAACCGTCTAACATGGCTTGCCGCTCTGTTCCTCCAGGAAGAATGGATTCCAAATGCTGTCGGATATTCTCTATGCTGAAGGTGTCTGCAACCAGTTCCGGAACGACCTCCCTGTCGGCTATCAGATTCACCAGAGAGATATATTTCACCTTGATGAAATGCTTCTTCAGGAAAGCGATCACCGTGGGGATAGGTGTCTCATAACATACTACCTGCGGAACACGGAACATGGCTGTCTCCAAGGTTGCTGTACCACTGGTCACCAAAGCCGCTGTCGCTTGGGAAAGCAACTTATAGGTCTCGTTAATCACAAGGCGGACAGCACTGTCTTGCAGGAACTGCTGGTAATAAGCGGGCTCAATGCTCGGAGCACCAGCCAGTACGATATCGTAATCCGTTGCCAGATGACGCGTCGCCGCTATCATCGCAGGCAGATTGTCTTTTATCTCCTGTTTCCGGGACCCCGCAAGCAAAGCGATGACTGGCCTCTCTGAGTCCCTTGCGCTCCCGGAACTCTCCATATACTCCCTGACTTCCTGTGCTGTCGGGTTACCGACATAATGGATCGGATAATGATGTTTCTTCTCGTAGAAGTCCACCTCGAAAGGCAGGATGGAGAACATCTCATCCACATCCCGCTTGATATTCTTGATGCGGTATTCCTTCCATGCCCATATCTTTGGAGAGATGTAATAGTAAACAGGTATCTTCGTGTTCGCCTTGACAAACTTCGCTATCTTCAGATTAAATCCCGGATAATCGACTAAGATAACTACATCAGGCTGCCACTGCAGGATATCCTGCTGACACATCTTCATATTCTGCAGGATGGTAGGAAGATGGAGCAAAACAGGAATGAAACCCATATATGCCAAATCTTTGTAGTGCTTCACACGGGTACCACCCACTGCCGCCATCATATCGCCTCCGAAGAAACGGAACTCCGCATGTACATCCTGTTTCTTCAGCGACTGCATCAGATGCGACGCATGCAGGTCACCACTCGCCTCTCCTACTATCAGATAATACTTCATAAGTCCCAGTTTTTCATCTGTTCTATCATCTCGTAGGAAGTAATGTCAATCTTAGTAGGAGTAATGGCGACATAACCATGCCGGAGTGCCCAGTTATCAGTATCCTCCGCCTCCGGCTCATCATTGTTGTATCGTCCCACCATCCACCAGTAGTCATAACCACGGGGATGACGGCATTTCACCACCTCGTTATCCCAGGTTCCTGATGCCATGCGACAAACCCTGACACCCTGGAAGTGGTCAACGACAGGGAAATTCACATTCAGGCAGATACCCTTGGGCAGTCCGTCGTCCAACACCTTCCTTACTATTTTGCGGATATAAGGACGTAGAGGCTCAAAATCAGCAAACCAGTCATGGGTACAAAGAGAGAAAGCCACAGAAGGAATATATTTCATACAACCTTCCAAAGTGACACCCATCGTACCACTGTAATGCGTGTTGACAGAAGCATTGTCACCATGGTTGATACCACCTATCACCATCTGAGGACGGCGCTCTTTGCAAAGCTCCTCCAATGCGAGTTTCACACAATCCACGGGAGTACCATTACATGACCAGACCTCCAGTCCCTCTTCCTGCTTTTGCGGAACAAGTACCAACGGTTCGTTGGCAGAGAAGGCACATGCCATTCCACTCCTGCCACTCTCCGGGGCACAGACCAGTATATCAGCCATGTCACGAATCATATCCACCAAGCTGTTGATACCCTTTGCCTGGTAGCCGTCATCATTGGAAATTAATATGAAAGGTTTCTTATTTTCCATGAAAATATTAGTATTTGCCTGCAAAATTACTAAAAAAGGTTGAGATTTGGCAGATTCTCACAAGAAATTCGTAACTTTGCACCCTACTATATCAAGGTATAAGATAGATTATGGGAAAGATTATTGCTTTAGCAAACCAAAAAGGAGGTGTGGGCAAGACTACAACCACTATAAACCTTGCCGCCTCTTTAGCCACTTTGGAGAAGACTGTTTTGGTGGTCGACGCTGACCCGCAGGCTAATGCCTCCAGTGGATTGGGTGTGAACATCCAGGAAGTGGAATGCTCATTATATGAATGTATCATCGACAAGGCGGACGTACGTGATGCCATCTACACAACGGACATTGAAGGATTAGACATCATTCCGAGCCATATCGACTTGGTAGGTGCTGAGATAGAGATGCTCAACCTGAAGAACAGGGAGAATGTCATAGGACAACTTCTGGCTCCTATCCGTAATGACTATGACTATATCCTCATTGACTGCTCTCCGTCCCTGGGACTGATTACGGTAAATGCGCTGACAGCAGCCAATTCCGTCATCATCCCCGTGCAGTGTGAATACTTCGCACTGGAGGGTATCAGCAAACTGCTCAATACCATCCGTATTATCAAAAGCAAGCTGAATCCAAAACTGGAGATTGAGGGATTCCTGCTGACGATGTACGACTCCCGCCTTCGCCTCGCCAACCAGATTTACGATGAGGTGAAACGCCATTTCCAGGAACTGGTCTTCAAAACCGTTATCCAGCGTAATGTCAAACTGTCTGAGAGTCCCAGTCATGGACTGCCCGTCATCCTCTATGACGCAGACTCAACCGGCTCAAAGAACCACCTTGCACTGGCAAAGGAGATTATCAATAAGAATAGTTGAGGTAAGTTATGGCAGTAAGAAAGAAATACGACAGGAGTGTCCTGGGACGCGGACTGGACGATATCGGAGGAGGACGCGGACTGGACGCTTTGATAGACACAGGCAGTGAGGTAAGGACACAAGGCAGCTCCAACCTCAACGAGATAGAGATATCAATGATAGAGCCTAACCCCAACCAGCCACGTAGGGAGTTCGATCAAGAAGCATTACAGGAACTGGCAAACAGCATCAGCGAGGTTGGCATCATCCAACCCATCACCCTCCGTCAGATGGAGAACGGGAAATACCAGATTATCGCAGGAGAACGCCGATGGCGTGCCTCCCAACTGGCAGGTCTGACGACCATTCCTGCCTATATCCGTACCGTTGAGGATGAGGGTGTCATGGAAATGGCTCTTGTGGAGAATATCCAGCGTGAGGATCTGAACGCCATAGAGGTAGCCCTCGCCTATCAGCACCTTGCTGAGACGACTGGTATGACACAGGAGAAGATCTCCAAGCGTGTAGGCAAAAGTCGTGCGGCGGTAACTAATTTCCTGCGTTTGCTGAAGCTCCCTGCACAGGTGCAGATGGCATTGAAAAACCATGAGATAGACATGGGACATGCCCGTGCCTTACTTGCCATTGACAGTCCTTCCGCTCAGATCAAGCTGTTTAAGGAGATTCAGAAACAGCAATACTCTGTCCGTAAGGTGGAGGAGATGGTACAGGCTCTTAAGAACGGGGAGGACATCAAGACGGCAAAAGGAAAGGTCTCCGGGAAATCTCAACTCCCCGAGGAGTTCAGCATATTGAAAGAACGTCTCTCCCAATTCTTCCAGACAAAGGTGCAGATGACTTGCTCCCCCAAAGGGAAAGGGAAAATCAGTATTGTCTTCAACAATGAAGAGGAGTTGGAGCGAATCATGAATTCTCTCGATAATGTTAATAACAAATAATTAACGAGTTGAAACAGCATCACTTCATAAATATGCTCCGAGTATCTGCCATCGCACTGCTGATGATGGCAGGAATGTCTGCCATGGCGCAAACAGAGCGTCAGGCAACATCCGCTGACAGCATTGATATCATGATGGCACGTATCGACTCTCTCACCCGTGCCGACTCTGTGGTGACCCTCGAAGAGGAGCCTGTCCAGTCGGTGTTGATAGACTCCTCCCGTATTGCCAAACCGAAGCGTGACTGGAACACATGGCGACCCAATCCCAAACGAGCTTTGTGGCTCGCCTTGGTATTACCCGGTGCAGGACAGATATACAACCGTAAGTACTGGAAACTCCCCATCATCTATGGAGGGTTCATCGGGTGTATCTATGCCCTCACATGGAATAATATGATGTACAAGGACTATTCACAGGCATATCTTGACATCATGGATAAAGACCCTAACACGGCAAGCTATAACAAATTCCTGCACTTAGGGGTGACGATTGACGATTCTAACAAGGAGCGGTATAAGGAGATCTTCAAGAACCGTAAGGACAAATACCGTCGTTGGCGTGATATGAGTTTCTTCGTGATGTTAGGTGTCTATGCACTGTCTGTCATCGATGCCTATGTGGACGCTGAACTGTCTGAATTTGACATCTCCAAGGACTTGAGCCTGAAGGTGGAGCCTGCCGTCATTCCCAACCATGGCGGAGGCAATCCTTTGCAAGCGCAGTCGTTGGGAGTTAATTGCAAATTGAATTTTTAAACAAAACCAAATAAAGAATGATAAGCAAGAAATTACTGATGTTGCTCGCCATCCTTTTTGGCATGTCGATCACCGTACAGGCACAGATTGTGACTGACCCAGAGGACGAAGTGGACGAAGAAGACGAGATTGTTGTCACTGACCAGAGTGGCAAGGAGGAAGTCATTGAGTTCCCTGAGGCGATGACCTATGACCTCGACAGTCTGCTGAATGAGTATATGGCAAAGACCTATCTCACCTCCAACGACTGTAACATGAAGAATGAGAACCCCTATTTTCCCGAGGAGGTGTATATCGAACGCCTGTCGCGTATGCCGACCATCATGGAGATGGCACATAATAATGTCGTACAGCAGTTTATCGACCGCTATGCCTCCCGTTTACGTGGCACCATCTCCTATTGCCTTGGAGCAGGCAATTTCTATATGCCCATCTTTGAGGAGGCATTGGAAGCCTACCAGATTCCTTTGGAGTTAAAGTACCTCCCCGTCATTGAGTCGGCACTGAACCCCAAGGCTGTGTCTCGTGTGGGGGCTGCAGGACTTTGGCAGTTTATGCCTTCGACAGGAAAACAGTATAACCTGCAAATCAACTCGCTGGTGGACGAGCGCCGTGACCCCATCAAGTCATCCTATGCCGCTGCCCGTCTGTTAAGCGACCTTTATAAGGTGTTTGGCGACTGGAACCTGGTCATCGCAGCCTATAACTGTGGACCGGGCAATGTGAGCAAAGCTATCCAGCGCTCTGGCGGTTCCAAGGACTATTGGCATATCTACCCTTACTTGCCCAGAGAGACTCGTGGCTATGTGCCTGCGTTCATCGCCGCCAACTACATGATGACCTATTACTCGCTGCACAACATCTGTCCGATGACCAGTCGTCTGCCTGCACAGACAGACACGGTGATGGTCACCAAGAAGATACACTTAGAGCAGATTGCCAAGGTTCTGGACATCGATATTGAGATGTTGCGTGCACTGAACCCGATGTACCGTCATGACATCATCCCCGGTAATTCAGAGCCTTATGCCCTGAGACTGCCCCTTGCTGACGTGAACCGGTTTATCGAGAACCAGGATGCCATCTGCAACTACAGAGCCAGTGAACTGCTGACCAACCGCATACAGGTGGAAGTGAATGACTACACCCCGACCTACTATCACAAGAGCAAGCGGTCTTACAAGAAAGGAAGGAAGGGACGCTTCGGTCGTCATAGCAAGGCACGCCGCGGTGGCAAGAGAGGCGCAGTGCGCAGTAAGGCTCGTGGAGGCAAAGGAAAGAAATCCAAAGGACGCAAGTCCAGGAGAAGACGCAGATAAATCATAATAGTCACTATAATTCCTATAGTCCCTATAAGTAATTATAGTCCCTATAAATAAGTAAGGTATATGGAGGACGAGAAAGACAAAATTCGCGAAGAGAATGATGAACAGCTGGTGAACGGTGCCTTCCAGCACCTGTTGGATAGTTATCTGGCATCACGCCACCGTAAGAAGGTCGACATCATCACCAAGGCATTCAATTTTGCACGTCAGGCTCACAAAGGAGTGCGCCGCCTGTCTGGTGAACCTTATATCCTGCACCCTATCGCTGTCGCACAGATTGCCTGTGAAGAGGTAGGACTGGGATCTACCAGTATCTGTGCCGCCCTGCTCCATGACGTAGTGGAGGATACCGACTACACCACAGAGGATATCGAGAATATCTTCGGTCCGAAGATTGCGCAGATTGTCGACGGACTGACAAAGATCAGTGGTGGTATCTTCGGAGAGCAGGCATCTGCTCAGGCGGAGAACTTCAAGAAACTGCTGTTGACGATGAGCGAGGACATCCGTGTCATCCTCATCAAGATCTGCGACCGTCTGCATAACATGCGTACCTTACAGTCGCAGCCTGCCAACAAACAATATAAGATTGCTGGCGAGACGCTTTATATCTATGCGCCACTCGCCAATCGTCTGGGACTGAACAAGATCAAGTCAGAACTTGAGAACCTCAGTTTCCAATACGAACACCCGGACGAGTATAACAGCATCAAAGCAAAACTTGCCTCCACAGAGGCTTCCCGTCACGAACTCTTCGACCAGTTTACTGCCCCCATAGAGGAGTCACTCCGACAGATGGGTGTCAAGTATGAGATCAAGGAACGTGTAAAGACACCTTACTCCATCTGGAACAAGATGCAGAACAAGCATGTCACCTTCGAAGAGGTCTATGACATCCTTGCCGTCCGCATCATCTTCACACCCAACAAACGGGAGGAGGAAATCAACGAGTGCTTCAATATCTATGTTGCCATATCCAAGATTTACAAGTCACACCCCGACCGCTTGCGTGACTGGCTGAGTCATCCAAAGGCTAACGGCTACCAGGCACTGCATGTCACCCTGATGTCGAAACAAGGACGATGGATAGAGGTGCAGATCCGTTCTGACCGCATGGATGAGATTGCCGAACAAGGGTTTGCCGCCCATTGGAAATACAAGGACGGTATGGAGAAAGAGTTTACGGAGGACGAGTCTGAACTGAACGAATGGCTGCGCACCATCAAGGAAATTCTTGACGACCCACAACCCGATGCCATGGATTTCCTCGACGCTATCAAACTCAACCTCTTCGCTTCTGAGATTTTCGTCTTCACCCCGAAGGGTGAGATCAAGACGATGCCTACTGGATGTACGGCTCTGGACTTTGCCTTCAGCATCCATACCTTCCTGGGGTCGCATTGTATCGGTGCCAAGGTAAACCACAAGCTCGTGCCTCTGAGCCATAAGCTACAGAGTGGTGACCAGGTGGAGATCATCACCTCCAAGGCTCAGCACGTACAGGCATCATGGATCAATTTCGTATCGACAGCGAAAGCAAGGGCAAAGATACAGGCTATCCTGCGCCGTAATGGTCGCGAGATACAGAAACGGGGTGAGGACATCTTAGACGATTTCCTTAAAAAGAATGATATTGAGAACACTACTGCCATCGCAGATAAGTTGGCTGTATTCCACGAACAACGAAACCGGGAGGATTTCTTCCAGGCGCTGGGTGAGAAGTCTATCCTGCTGGGAGAGAAAGACCTTGATGAACTGCAAGGCAAGAATAATAATGAAGGGAAGAAAGGATGGAGACGCTTAGTTCCATTCCTGGGGAAGAACAAAGCGAAGAAAGAGGATACCACACAAGAGTTCTTTGTGGTTCCTGAGAAATTCAATCGCAAGAAGCCCATCTTTATCAACGACGATAATATCAGTCAGTACAGGTTCCGCCATTGCTGCCACCCCATCCCTGGAGATGACATCCTTGGTTTTATCGACAACAAACAGCGCATTGAGATTCACAAGCGTGACTGTCCTGTCGCCAACAAACTCAAGACGAGCTACGGCAACCGCATCCTGGATGCGAAATGGGACATGCACAAGCGACTCTTCTTCGATGCTACGATTCATATCGAGGGTATTGACCGCATGGGTATGGTGATGGATATCTCCAAGGTCATCTCCTCACAGATGAATGTCAATATCCATAAGCTGACCATCACCAGCGAAGAGGGTGTCTTTGACGGCGATATAGAGATCCGTGTCCATGACCGTGAGGACGTGAAGACGATTATCGACCAGCTCAAGACCATCGAGGATCTGCAGGAAGCCACACAAATCATGTAACGATATGAAAAAACTACTAACACTCATCCTCGCCTTACTGACGACAGCCGGTGTAAAGGCGGCAAACCCATACGATAATCCAGACACACTCGTCGTAGCTCGTGACGGTACGGGACAGTTCCGCAACATCGCAGAAGCGATTGAGGTATGCCGTGCCTTTATGGACTACCATAAGGTTATCTTTGTCAAGAAAGGCACTTACAAGGAGAAACTCATCATCCCACAGTCGTTGACGAACATCGAGATATGTGGGGAGGACAGGGATAACACCATCATCACATGGGACGACCATGCCAACGTCATCTATCCCCTGACTGGCAAGCCCATGGGTACCTTCCGTACCTACACCTTGAAGATTGAGGGGGCGGACATCACCCTCAAGAACATCACGGTGGAGAATAATGCCGCACGTCTGGGACAGGCTGTCGCCCTGTTTACCACTGGTGATAAGATCGTATTCCTGAACTGTCGCTTCCTGGGGCATCAGGACACCATCTATACTGGTAATGCCCGCTCACGTCATTACTTCAAGGACTGCTATATCGAAGGAACGACCGACTTCATCTTCGGTCCTTCTACCGCATGGTTTGAGAACTGTGACATCTTCTGCAAGGCAGACTCCTATATCACGGCAGCCTCTACCCCTCAGGATGTTACTTACGGCTATATCTTCAACAACTGCCGTATCACAGCTGACGCTAACGTCAGCAAGGTTTATCTGGGTCGCCCATGGCGTGACTATGGCTATACATTATTTATGAATTGTGAACTGCCCCGTCAGATTCGTCCTGAGGGATGGCACCACTGGCAGAAAGAGCGTGAGAAGACGGCACGCTATCTGGAGTACAACAACCACGGAGAGGGAGCCAACACCAAAGGACGTGCCACATGGAGCCGGCAGCTCACCAAACAAGAGGCACAAAAAATAACGCTCAACGAAGTGTTCAGCGTTAATGATACGTGGAATCCCCAGCGTTAACCGCTAACCTATTGTAAGTAGTCCATCTGCTTTTTCAAGGCTTGCAGCTGCTCACGAACGTCAATCAGTCTCGTGAGCACTTGCATTCTTTTATCAGCACCATCACGATTGGCATTGATGATACGCTTGGCGGCAGCAAGCTTAAAGCCACGCACCTTCACCAGATTATGAATCAACTTAATCTGGTCAATATCCTTCTGCTGATACTGTCGTATCTTTGCCGGTCCGGATGTCTTAGGTTTCAGATAAGGAAACTCCGTCTCCCAGTAGCGTAACGTACTCTCGTTGACGCCAAACATCTCAGCCACCTCCTTGATGGAGTAGTAAAGCTTCAAGTTCTTGTTCAGATTCAATGCCATAATCGTCTTCGTTTAATACCGATGATGCAAAGATAGGAACTATTCCTGACATTTGCAAATTTCCACCCGTAATTTTATTCCACGAAGTTATCAGTCTTCGTGAAACATTTTCTTTTTAATTCCATTGGAGATTTACAAATATTTCTCGCAATTCTTTGTCGTTTCGTAAATAATTCCTACTTTTGCAAGCGGAGTAGGTAATCGTCCCCAAAGGACGTTTCGCTAGTCGAAGAATGGAACTACTCCAGCAGAAGAAGCGTTATGCTCCCAACTTGCGAGATGGGAACAGTTTCGTGTTTCTATTATAGTTGAGACCATAGTTTAATAACATAAGACTACTGATATGATGAAAAAATTCTACTCACTGATTACTGCATTCTTTGTTATACTGGCAATAAACGCAGGCGAGGTAACAGAACAACAGGCTTTGCTGAAGGCTCAACAGTTTATGCAGGGCAAGCAGTTCACGCTAAAGAATCTAAGACGTGCTGCTCCAACAGAGAACAATGCATATTATATATTTAATGTAGAGAACAATGGCGGCTTCGTCATCGTAAGCGGAGATGATAGAATACCAGATATTTTGGCATACTCTGAAAGAGGAAACATAAATTCAGAAAAGGCTCCTTCTAATGTAAAATGGATATTGGATTATTATAAGAAGGTTTTTCTTCGACTAAAAGACAGCCCTCAAACAACTTGGACTACAAAAAGTGCATCTTTAGCACCCGTTAGTCCCATGATTACCACAACTTGGGGACAAGGTACACCCTATAATGACTTATGTCCTATTTATAGAAATGAACGATGTCTCACAGGTTGCGTTGCCACAGCACTGGCACAGGTTATAAATTATAACCGTTGGCCCCAGGAAATGACGAAATCCGTGCCTTCCTACACTTCTGCTAAACTCAATATTGAAATGCCTGCATTGGAGCCTACCCAATTTAATTGGGGCAATATGACTAACAATGATATTGCACGTCTGATGCTTTACTGCGGACAAGCTGTACAGATGGACTATGGCATTGATGAATCTGGAGCTTCTTCATATATGGAGGCAGTTGCCCTGACAAGTGTATTTGGATACAGTCAAACCGCTCATCAGGTGAGTCGTGACAGCTATAGTGAAGAAGAATGGGAGACATTGCTATATAATGAGTTGGCAGAAGGACGTCCAATCATATATGACGGTCGTGGTAGTGGTGGAGGACACGCTTTTGTATTACATGGGTATGAGAATGGGCTGTTCTACGTCAACTGGGGCTGGGGAGGCGCTGAGGATGGATATTTTCGTCTGACAGGTCTTGAAACGAATATGGGTGACTATAATTCTGATCAGTCTGCGACAATCGGCATACGCCCCCCTACAGGTTTCACTCCTGACCGTCCAAGTGTGATAGTGAAAGAAGTTAATTATTACGGTACACGATTTATCTCACGTAGTGGAGATGGTTCTTTCGACATTGCGGTGCAGGCAAAACTTGTCTCTGACTTACAAGAAAGCACGACCTTAGCCATCGGATTGGGAATTTATAACGATTCTGGTCTGTTAAAGGTGTTGAGTCAAGAATCTCATACTTTTATTCCTGCGGAAGAGTATGAAATGAACGCATCCTTCACCATAGATACCAGTCTTGAAGATGGTGTCTATCGCATTGTTCCCGTCAGTCGTGCTTCTGATAGCGACAATTGGAAGGCTGATGCTAATGCTTCCGACTATTATCTTGAAGCGAAGATTGATGGCGAGTGGATGCGTTTGCGCACATTCCAATTGAACGCAGATGAACGTACCATTGAAGACATCGGAGTTACCACAGCAAACGGCATCTCGTATGCCCTGTACAAGCAGTACGGCAGGGAGAAGGCATCGGTATTGGGTGTTGCGAATGGCAAACTACGGGGTGATATATATATTCCCGACGATTTGGATTGTAATGGCTCAACTTATCATGTTGCTAAGTCAGAGTATAACGCATTCTCCGATTGTCCCGAACTTATCTCACTTTCTATTGGTGCGACTGTCCTATATGGAATAAGCAACTGCCAGAATCTGACATCTCTTGACCTTCGAGAGGGTGTCTGCTCTCTTAACAATGCCATCATCAATTGTCCCAAGCTTAAGCAGATAGTCCTTCCTGCTACATTGACTAATATAGAGCATGCTGTAGAATGGAACGACGGAATAGAGTCTATCAAATTCAACAATTCTCGTAATGTCATTTTTACATTCTATCCGCAGTGGCAGATAGAATCCATGCCTTCGCTGAAGGATATCTACTTCGCATCCCCTGCTGCGAGCTTCAGATATGACGCAGGAGAAATAATCACTAACAATCAAGTAACCATCCATGTTCCAAAGGGAGCAAAAGGCAAGTATGAGACAATGGGGTGGCAAGGCTGGAAGATTGTTGAGGACCAGCCATTGCCAAGTAATCATGGAATAGAATGGGGCTATTGCAACGGCTGGCAAGTGACGGATAATACTGTTTACGATGAATGTGGAAACAATAATGGCGAATATGCGATTCATGTACCAGCGGAACAGTTGGCTCCCTATCAAGGTATGACGATAAGCCATATCCAGTTCTATCAGCCTGCAGAGGGTTGCGACTATGTATTTATCACAAAGCCAGGCACAGACTATATTGTCAAACAGGCTGCTCCATTCTTAGAGGGAGCGTGGATGGATGTAGAATTAGCCGAACCTTATGTTATTACAGGCGAGGAAATATATGTTGGCGTGGGACGACGTGGCACCATAGTAACGCGCATATCTGATACTGACACGCAGATTTCTGACGGTTTCTGGTATAGGACGATGGGGACAGACACCAGCCATGACATGACACCTGGTACGTGGAAATATGTACCAGACCAAAGCGAGGCCTTTGAGCGCCCTATCCCCTTGCGATTTGTTATAAGCGGTGAGGCAAAACCTGCTGATATTGCTGTTTTGAATATAGAGGTAAATCGAATTGAAGGTGAAACAGATAAGTACAACGTGAAGATATGTGTCAATAATCGTTCAAAAGAAGCAATTTCTTCTTTCGACTTTGTATGGGATGTTGATGGAGGACAACAAAATACAAAATCATTTGATACGACCCTTCAACCTGGACAATCTTCTTTTCATGACTTTGACTTCACTGCATCTCTTCAAGGAAGATATCATAAGTTTAGCTATGCCGTTTCCAACGTCAATGGAACTGAGGACTATATAGCAGCAAATAGTTCAGGGACGACCCCATTTGTATCTTCCGACACTCCTATTGATGACGGTCGTCAGATTGTAAACAATGTCGAATTGAAAGATGGAGAAGTTTGGTGGTATAACCATGACGTAAACGAATTAGGTGCCAATCAGAGCTGTGTAGGTAGTCAACGAGTTGGTGTAAGATATCATGTAGCAATATATATACCCGAAGGGCTTGCAGGAAGAAAAGGCACCACCGTAGATGGCTTTAGCTTCTATAGGAACACACTTGCTTGCCAGAATGTTGCGGTATGGGTATCTACTCGCTTACCTAAAACGGAACTGGATGCTGATGTTGAAATCTTGGATATCCCTAATAACCAGTTGTCAACAGAAATATTCAAATATCATCAGGTAGCATTTTCTCAGCCTCATGAAATACCCGAAGGGGGATTGTATGTGGGCTATTCATTCGATATCACCGCTGATATGATGAACGCTGGATATCCTTGTGAATTCACCAATAGTGCGAAGAATCGGAATGGGGGATTCTGGCTAAAGGCATCAAATCACCCACAGTGGGATGATATGACCAATAATTATGGCAACCTTAGGGCACAAGTTCTTCTGGGAGGGAATGTATATAAAAACGCTGTAAAAATATCTGATTTCTCTTATGCATCGGCTGTGGTAGGAGGCAAGACAAAAGCCCAAGTGACACTCTCTAATGAGGGTTCAAATCCTATGGATAATGTTACAGTGAGCATCGTTGGCGAGAATGGAACGGAATATGAAAGAAATGTTACGCTCTCGATTCCCTTGAGCGTACGCATGAGGACCAATACTTCTTATGTACAGGCAACTGGCACATTTGAACTGGATGCTGATGTTACACAAGGTGCCGACAAAAAGACAATATCTGTGATTAAGGTAAACGGAGTTGACAACGAGTTACAGGAGGGAACCAGTACAACGGGTATTCTTTATTCGCTTGTTCGTCAGCCCAAAACCACGGCTGTTCTTGAAAACAAGACTTCAACTTTGTCTGGTGAAGGTACTAGGAACTTGACTATCAGAGAAAAACTTTCGGACATTTTTGGCGATAAACTGATTCAAGTTGCCTTTCACCGCTTAGATATAATGTCTATTGACGAGTACCAAGTTTTGTCGGACAAGACATATAACCTTGAGCAGGGATTTTTAAACAGAAAGAAAATTGAAGACATGTACCGTGGCAACTATTCTGAAGCATGGGGTATAAAAAAAGACGTACAGGATGCTCTGAACACTATTGTTCCTGGCTATGTCAGCGTAAAGGCATCATGGGCGGATGATGAAAAGAATATCATTAACATCCATGCAGATACACACTTTATGATGGATGCTGATAAATTACCGTTCAGACTTGGATTTGTTCTCTTGGAGGATGGACTTCACGGAACGGGTTCTGCCTGGGCTCAGGCAAACCAATTGTCAGGATATAATTACGAAGAGGAACAATTATTTGACTATTGGGCGGCACAGCCAAATCCTGTTGAGGGTTTGACCTTTAACAACGTGCCTGTAGCTGCATGGAGTCCTATATATGGTATAGAAAATTCCATCCCTGAGAAAGTGATAGCAGAAGCTACCAATCCATACGATCTTAAGGCTGATATAACTGACAACCGATTTATTCAGGATAAGGAAAACTTGAGTGTAATTGCTTTAATCGTTGATAAGAATACGGGAAAGATTATCAATGCCGCTAAATGTAAATTAGGAGACACACAATCTCGGGTAGTGACAGATGGCGATGCCAACGGCGACGGTAATGTGAACGTGTCGGATATCGTGGAGATGGTGAACTATATCTTGGGCAATCCGTCCGACAAGTTCAATAAGGTGGCTGCTGACGTGAATAATGATGGACAGGTGAACGTGACGGATATCGTCAGTGTGGTGAACATCATCCTGTCGCCGAACGCACGTGAGTTGACGAACCGTGCGGCTGCCACTCATAACTTGGAGTTGAACGGTGGAACCATCAAGTTGAGAAATGCGGAACAGTATACCGCCGTTCAGTTTGACATCAACTTATCGAATGGACAATCGGTTGTCAATATCACGATGAACGGTGCAAGTGACCATCATGTGATTTGGAAGATGGTTGACAAGAACACCTGTCGGGTGATCGTCTACTCGATGACAAGCGCTCCTTTCCGTGCCAACAAAGACGTGCTGTTGAATATCGCCCTAAAAGGTACTGCCACTATCAGCAATGAATTGCTGGTTGGTGTGGATGGAACGGTAACGGGTATCAACGAGGTACACCAGAAGAATGAGCCTGCCAATGTTTATGACCTCCGAGGTAATAAAATACGCTCGAATGTGACAGACCTCCATGGACTTGCCAAGGGCATCTATATCATCAATGGCAAGACGGTCATTCACAACAAGTACTAATCGGCAATACGACTGGCGGAATGAAAAATCTGCCAGTCGTATTGTTTCGTAAGATTCTACGGGAACTACTATCAATGACTTTATTAATCGGGCAGTGCAGAATGAATTGGCTCATAGCTATGAGTCTGGTTCCATGCTTGCCTCTGAGCCATTACTTCCACCGGAAAAGGATTAAAAGGAGATTTAGGAGTGTCGGAATTCCTCTCGCGCACGCGCGCATACATAAAGTTTTTTACCCTTGCAACCGTTGCCGCCTTGCAAAACTATTTGATAATCAAGCAATTGCGGTAACAACGAGGTGACAAGGGTGACAACGAATGGCGTTTTTGACCTTAGAATGAGTGAAAAAACGAGGTGCATCCTCCTTGCGAAGCCTTAGGTTACGGGGACAGGAGCTTTATGCAACGAAGGTAGAAGCTTTAGGCGCCATGGGTCGAAGCTTTAGGCTCCGAGGGTCGAAGCCTTAGGCAACGCAAATGAAAACTCTATCGTACAGAATTGAAATCTAATATGGTTTACAATGTAATTCAATTTGATTTACTCAGCAAATCAATTTGATTTACTCGGTAATTCAATTTGATTTACAATGAAAGGAGGCATCCTTTACAAAGGTTGCCATTACGGATGGCAAAAGTAAGCGGCACCTCCTGCTGAAGGAGATGCCGTCATTGAATCTATCAATCTATCAGCCTATCTATCAGCGCACAATCGATTGTATGTCAGAGCGTTATACCCTCTCCCTGATAGATTGACAGATATTTCTTGATTTTAAAAACTTGGGTATATTTTATGCACCAGGACTTCCTGTAAGACGATGCCGGGGTCGAGGAAGTAGATGCACCTTACGCTTGTTTTATGTGCCATACTTTATTAATTATTTTATTTCCTTAGGAGTCACCCCGAACTCCTCCTTGAAATACTTGGAGAAAAGCCGGGGAGAGTTGAAGCCTACCTGGTAGGCGACTTCGGAGACATACATCCCACTCTGCTCCAGCAACTGCTTACCACGCTTGAGACGTATCAAACGGACAAACAGCACAGGAGTTTTACCTGTCAGATGGTAGAGTTTCTTATATAACTGAGAACGATGAACGCCCATCTCATTGCTTAACTCCTCGACACCAAAATCCGGGTCACTGATATGTGCCTCCACGATACTGATAGCATGTGCGATAAACTGCTCATCAAGGGATGTCACCGTAATCTCGGAAGGTTCTATATCCACCTCCTGGGCAAAGCGCTCATGCTGTTTCTGGTTTCTCTCCACTAATTTATGGATGCGCTGCCGGAGTATTTCCATACTGAAAGGTTTCGTGATATAGTCATCCGCACCAGCCTCCAAGCCTTGCAGCTCGTCACCAGCCATACTCTTTGCCGTCAGGAGTATCACGGGGATATGCGAAGTGTTAATATCCGTCTTTACACGACGGCACAGTTCTAATCCATCCATCTCAGGCATCATCACATCACTGGTAATCATGTCTACATCCTTCTTGCTCAACAGATCAAGAGCCTCAGCACCATTGACAGCAGTCAATATATTGTAATCACCTTCCAGGCTCTGCCGCATATAAGCAAGGAAATCCTTGTTATCCTCAACAAGTAACAGTGTATGCAATCCCTCCTTTTCTGACGACTGACAACCGGCACTCTCCTGTTTGCCAGCCATGGGGGAGATTTCTTCTGCCTGTCTTGACGGATCGCCATTCTTCTTTAAAGGAATGGTGAAACGGAACACTGTGCCCGTCCCCTCTGGTTGATCAGACACGGTGATGTCACCACCTTGTAGACGAACATACTCACGGACGATATGAAGACCGATGCCACTACCCATAGACATGCGGTTTCCTGACGCTGACTGGAAGAAGCGGTCGAAGATACGCTCCTTGTCTGCATCCGGAATACCGACTCCAGTATCAGCCACCGTCACAACAACCTGACGGTCGGCAATATCCACCCCTACGGTAACACTCCCTCCTGCATCAGTGAACTTAAAAGCATTCGACAAAAGATTCATCATAACCTTTGTCATCTTGTCCTTATCGAAGAAAGTATCCACATGCTCCACATACGACTGGAAGGAGAAACTGACCTGTTCTTTTTCTGCTTTCAGCTGGAAAGAGTTACAGACATCCCGCAGCAAAGTAATAATATCGCCATAGGAAGAAACCAGTTTCTCACGTCCTGACTCCAGACGGCGGAAATCAAGAATCTGGTTTACCAAAGAAAGCAGATGGTCCGCACTGCGATGAATCATCTGAAGGGTTGACAACTGCTGAGGGTCCTTCACTTGTTTAGACAGTTCCTCTACAGGACTGATAATCAAGGACAGAGGTGTCCGCAAATCATGACTGATATTGGTGAAGAAACGGAGTTTCATCTCATTCATCTGTTCCTGCTGCTCCTGTTGCAGCTGCAACTCATGAATCCGCTGTTTGTAAACACGACGATGATGATAGTAACGGACAACACCCCATACCGTCAGGACTACAATAACTATATATAAGAGGAAAGCCCACCAAGACAACCAAAACGGCGGAGCGATATGTATTGCCAGCAACAGACTCGGTTGTGAGAATTGTGTACGGGTAAGTAACTGATAATCACCTGACGGCAGGTTGGAGAAGACGATAGTCCGTCCCTCTATAGGATGCCAGGTGTCTGAGAATCCTTTCAACTGATAATAATAGGCATCTGCAGAGAAACCATCATCATCAGGATTGGAACACTCTATCACGAGATTGTTTTCATGGTAGCTCAAGGAAAGCTCATGAATGAAAACAATATCCTTTCCCAGAGTCTGAGGAGTTAACAGCTTGTCATTAACACTAACCGCTCCCAGTAACAGCTGGTGTGACTCCTCCAGTTGATTAACCTGCGACAAGAGTTTATGGGTATCCACCCGCTGGTAGCCCGTTGTCGTACCCAGCCAGAGAATACCATTGGCATCTATCTCACTGGCACGGAAATTATAATATAGCTGCTTGCCATCAGGATTGATATTGAAAGAATAACGGTCAAACTTGCTCCTGTCCTCTAATTGATGACGCAGCATCAGTAATTCCGTGGGAGTGACTATCCATACATTCCCATCCTTGTCAACAGAGATATTTTTTAATGGGGCATGCTTTAAATCGGCTAACACCTTCACTTCCCTGCCGTTGTTATCCAACAAGGTCAAACCCTCACAGCCCTCATTACCAAGCATCCAAACATAATCGTCTTTATCTACACACAAGTAACGGAAACGTCCGTCACACACTTTCTCCCAGACAAGGTCTTTGCCTGCCTTATAAAGTCCCTCGGTGGTTGCTGCGTAGAGCTGATGTTTATGATACGCTAAATCTAATGCGTATGATGGTTTCAAATGCGTGTTCATGGTATCACCTGTTACAGGGTTAAGCCACCACACACCTTTTCCTAATAAGGCAACAAAGAATTCACCTTTGTCATTCTCAACGACGTCATAGGGTGAGCTGTCCTTGAAATAGCGAGTGGTATTTCCATTCTGTTGCCGGTGCCACAGCCCTTGATAATAGAGTCCGATCCAAAGTGAGCCGTCTTTACCTGAATGAAGAGCAGTAGCAGAACCGTTACCCATGATGCTCTTGTCAGTATCCCCATCATGAAGGTACACGCCACGATTTTCCATTCCAATCCACATGCCTCCGTTATGTGGAGCTGGTGCAAAAGTGAGAATGTCGGAAATGGACTCTTGTGTCGCCATGTCCACAATTTTGTTGAGAGAATAGTTCTCCTGATGACTGGTACAAATTGACAAACCGCCTTTGGTATAGGATATCCACATCGTCTGCCGTTTCTTGTCATAATAGAGCATGTCTATTTTGTTACTCTGAAGACTATTGCCATCCCACGTGGAATGTAGTAAATGAGCAAGAACGTGTCCGTCCATATCACAAAGATAGATACCATCCGAGTCCGTTGCTATCCATAATTGCTGCTTACCGTCCAATTGAAATCCCGCAATATTTGAGGGGATCTGAACGACCAACACCCATTGACGATGCAAATGGTCATATTTCCACACCTTATTATCAGACCATACCCAGACATTACCCGCCTCGTCCATATTGACAAGTTTATGAGCATGGTACCCCTCAGGAAGTGTCACCTGACGAATGATTCGCTTTTCTTTGATGGATAGAACATAAAGGCTCTTGTTGGAAATGAGAGCGTAACAGGACTCATTACGGCAGACAGCGATAATATACTCTTCTGCTCCTATAGAAAGACTTGTCACTTTTCCTGTCTTCTGATCCAACCAATAGAGTTTGTTGTCTTTGGTGGCAAGCGTATGCCCTTCCTCATCGGCATTCACATCAAACTCTTTCCATACTTTGATGTTTTTTTTAGCAAACAGCGCAGGGACATCTTCTACAAACTCATTGCGCTGTGGATGATAATAATAAACATCATTATCTATCGTTTTGATCCATAATCCACCTCCTGAATCACCAGTAATCTTATTGACGCTCATATTGATGTCGGAAGACAGCCGCTGGTAACTTCCGGGATTCCTGCTCTCCAACTGTGGCATGCTCAGTATTCCTGAGGAAGTACCTAACCATACTATGCCATTTGTGTCACGGTAGACGGCACGTACGCTATAGCCTTTTGTGTTTATATGACGGAATTGCAGGTTCTTCTGTGCGTGAATTGACAGAATACTTACAAAAAAGAAAATAAACGCATAGTATTTCCGCATAAGTCTCAGGTTCTTATTTCTGCTGCAAAGATAGTGCTTTTTTCCGAATTACGACATCAAAACGTATAAGAGTATATGTCACAAATGTTGCAAAAATGTACCATAACAACCGGGTGCTATTGCATCTTTCAATTTTTAGAGTTATCTTTGCAGCAAAATCATTAACACGTCAAATATGAAGAATCTAAAACAAAGACTCATGATGGGCGTTATCCTTGCCCTCATGGTAATGCCTGGAAAGGCACAGAAATGGGAACATTTAGCAGACACCCCGCAGATGGGATGGAGTACATGGAACAAATTTCAGGGAAATATCTCTGAAGACATCATTAAGGGTATAGCGGATGCCATGGTGGAAAGCGGACTGCGTGATGCTGGCTACACCTATATCAATATTGATGACTGCTGGCACGGCAAGCGTGATGCGGACGGTTTCATACAGGTGGACAGCAAGAAATTCCCTAATGGCATGAAGGCTGTTGCGGACTATGTCCACAGCAAGGGACTGAAACTGGGTATCTACAGTGATGCCGGGACAGGTACCTGCGCAGGAATGCCCGGTTCTTTAGGACATGAATACCAGGATGCCATCCAATATGCCCGTTGGGGAGTGGATTATCTGAAATACGATTGGTGTAACACAACCAATGTCAACCCACAGGGTGCCTACCAACTCATCAGTGACGCACTGCGTGCTTCGGGTCG
The DNA here is from genome assembly GCA_902776195.1 of uncultured Prevotellaceae bacterium. Taxonomy (GTDB): domain Bacteria; phylum Bacteroidota; class Bacteroidia; order Bacteroidales; family Bacteroidaceae; genus Prevotella. The sequence goes on from CACYPF010000004.1 coordinate 25,499, forward strand.
CCCGATATTCCTCAGTATGTGTGAGTGGGGAAACAGCCGCCCTTGGAAATGGGCAAAGGAGATTGGTCACTCTTGGCGAACGACCCCCGACATCTGGTGCGACTTCGACTCTCTGCGTGTCTTTGAGGCAGGGTACACGCAATTTGGTGTGATGCAGTGTATCCAGTTCAACGACTCCCTTCGTCAGTATGCCGGCAAGGGGCACTGGAACGACCCCGACATGCTGGAGGTTGGCAATGGAATGACTGAGAATGAGGACCGTGCTCACTTCACGATGTGGTGTATGATGGCGAGTCCTCTCATCCTGGGAAACGACCTTCGTTCCATGAGTGAGGCAACACGAAACATCATCATGAATAAGGAGATGATAGCTGTTGACCAGGACACATTAGGTATTCAAGGGTTACACTATTGTGACCATGATGGACTGCAATTCTGGTTCAAGCCTCTTGCGGGAGGAGACTGGGCATTTACGATTCTCAACCCGACAAAACAAGATATCACCTATGCGCTCAACTGGCAAGACTTTAACCTGACTGACAAAGAGGTGAGTGGTCTAAGCACTTCTTTTGATACGAAAGTCTATCAGGTATACAATCTGTGGACACATAAGATGGAAGGAAAGACCAATACCAAAAACAAGACAGAACGTAAACTGACGGTGAAAGCCCGTGACGTTGTCTCATATCGTTTAATCATAAAACAATAATCATGAAAAGAACAACACTATCCCTTATCTTCCTTTTTTTCGCTACTATCGGCATCCTTGCCCAAACCAGTACGAAGTTAGAGGCAGAAAATGCTAATTACGTGAATTGCAAACTGATTCAAGATAGCAAGTATTCTGGTGGGAAAGCACTGGAAATAACAGAAGAAAATGCCAAAATCACCTTTACCTACAATCAGTCGGAAAAAGGGAAATATATCGTCTATGTGGGCTATGACGGACTTCATGGCGACAAGGTGGTGAACCTTGCCGTGAACGGCAGTAACGGTACTTTCACGACCAAGGGGAGAGCAGAGACAGCCGTTGGTACTTTCTTTATGAATAAAGGCAATAACACCATCATTATCACTCCCGGTTGGACATGGTTCCGCATTGACTATATCCGCATCGAGAAGGATAATAGTATCTCTTTGCCTTTTAATATATCGCCAGCCCCTGTTGATCCTCAGGCAACAGCCAATGCTAAGAAAGTATACTCCTTCCTCTATAACAATTTTGGAAAGAAGACCATTTCTGGTATGATGACTGGTGACATGTCGTCTGCCAATGGGAATGTCACACAGCATGACGACATAAAGGCTGTCTATGAAGCCTCCGGCAAATACCCAGCCCTCGTTGGTTTCGACTTCATGAATACGACTGGTGCTTACGAGAATGCCGATTGGACTAAATCATATACCAATAATGTCATTGAGCTGGCAAAAGACACCTACAAGCGTGGAGGCGTTCCAACCTTCACATGGCACTGGCGTGACCCCAGCCGCAGCACTGGCGAGTTCTATTCTGATCAATGTAACATGAAGATTACCAATGCCTTAAAGAATGACGGCACATGGAACACCTCTTCTTCTCTCTATCAGTACATCATCAAGGACATCGATGCCATTGCCGATCATTTCCTGGAATTACAGAATGCTGGTGTCGCCTGTATCTTCCGCCCTCTCCATGAATCAAGTGGCGGTTGGTTCTGGTGGGGACGAGAGGGAGCGGAACCTTTCAAGAAACTCTACCATCTGCTTTACGATGAGATGGTGAATGTCAAGGGTGTTCATAATGTCATCTGGGTATGGAATGCGGGAGAGTATGACCAAGACTGGAACCCGGGCGAAGCCTATTATGATGTCGTCTCAGCGGATATCTATAACAAAAGTTTCGACTACTCCAGTAATTATGTCTTGTTTGACAAACTCAAAGTACTCACTGGAGGCAAGAAGATTCTCGCTTTATCAGAGAATGGTCCCATCCCTGATATCGACAAGGAGTTTGACGAGGAGGCTGTATGGTCGTGGTGGATGCCTTGGTATCACACATGGAATGGCAAATTCGTCGACCAGACCAGCAAGGAAGAATGGACGAAATGTATGAACGACAGCCGTGTCGTCACCCTTGAGGACTTATCCGCCGGCTGGGAAGCATACACTGGTATTCAGTCACCCAAAGTCAGCAAGCATACCAATCTTGCCATCTATGACCTTCAAGGTCACCGCCTCTCTGAAATACCACGCAAAGGGATGTATATCAGAGGGGGTAGAATTCTAATCAATAATTAAACCAACAATATGAACCTAAGAAAACTGATGACGGTGATAACTGTCTGGATGACAGTACTCACCATGAACGCACAGAATGTGAGAGAGGTCATCCGACTGGACGAGGGGTGGAAGTTCGCTTTCGGCAACGCCGCTGACCCTGCCAAGGACTTCGGATGCGGAACGGAGTATTTCAACTACCTGACGAAGGCGAACTCGATACATAACGAGGGACCATATTCCCCGAAGTTCGATGACTCGAAATGGGAGGAGGTACGCATCCCCCACGACTGGGTGACCACCCTGTCGTATGAACAGAAAGCCAGTCATTCTCACGGTTATAAGACCGTAGGCTATAAATACCCGGAGACCAGCGTGGGATGGTACAGGAAAATCGTGAAAATTGAAGAATTGAAAAGTGGAAGTACCGAAGACCTTCCCTGCAGGTATTATCTGCAGTTCGACGGTATCTTCCGCAATGCCCGTGTGTGGTTCAATGGGTTTTATATGGGCACGGAGCCCAGTGGCTATGCCACTCAGGTATATGACGTGACGGAATATGTGAACTACGGAGGCGACAACCTCATCTGTGTACGTGCCGACGCTACCCTTGAGGAGGGTTGGTTCTACGAGGGTGCCGGTATCTACCGGGATGCATGGCTTGTCAAGACGGGTAAGGTGAGCGTGGCTCCCTTCGGTACTTTCGTCTATGCCGACATGAAAGCACCTTACACGACTGCCACGATGGTTGTAGAGACAGAGATCCATAACAGCACCCCCGCCACACAGTCCTGCCAGGTGGAGCAACGCCTGCTGGATGCCGACGGAAAGGAGGTTGGCAGGATGGCTGCAGCAACCATGCAGTTGAAAGGCAAACAGACCAGCAGTTGCAAACAACAGATGACGGTCAGTCACCCACACCTGTGGAGCACTACGGACCCTTACCTCTATCAGGTGGAGACCACGGTGAAGGTGGATGGCAAGGTGACGGATGTCTATACCACTACGACAGGTTTCCGTGAGGTGGTCTTCGATGCCGACAAGGGCTTCCTGCTGAATGGCAAGTCCATCGAGCTGAAAGGTGCCAATATGCACCAGGACCATGCGGGCGTGGGGGCTGCCATCCCCAATGCCCTGCAGGCATGGCGCATCCAACAATTGAAGCAGTTCGGGTGTAACGCCTACCGTGCCTCACATAACCCCATGACTCCTGCCCTGCTCGACATCTGCGACCGCGAGGGTATCCTCGTCATCGACGAGAACCGTCTCTCGGGTATCAACACCGAGCACCTGCGCCTCTTGGAGAATATGATCAAGCGTGACCGTAACCATCCTTCCGTCATCCTGTGGAGCGACGGTAATGAGGAATGGGGAATGGAGAATACCATCCAGGGAACACGCATCGCCGCTGCCATGAGGGAGTATACCAAACTGCTCGACCCCACCCGCCACTCTACCATCGCCAATGCCGGTGGCGGAGAGATGATCAAGGGACTTGACGTAGTGGGGTTCAACTATATCCTGCAGAATGATGTGGACAACCGCAAGAAGAACAACCCGACATGGAAGATTGTAGGTACGGAGGAGACGACGGGCTGTGGTACCCGTGGTGTCTATTACGACAATCCGGAATTCCCGGGACGCATGGTATCGATGAACCGGAGCGCTGACAAGGACGGCACCTACAACCGTATCGAGCGTGGTTGGAAGTTCTATGCTGACCGTCCATGGGCTGCGGGACTCTTCTACTGGACCGGTTTCGACTACCGTGGCGAGCCCAACCCCCTGTCATTTCCTGCCCACGACTCAGAGTTCGGCATCCTCGACTACTGCGGTTTCTGGAAAGACGAGGCGTGGTATCTGAAGTCATGGTGGACCGACGAGCCCACCCTGCATATCTTCCCCCACTGGAACCTGCAAGGTCATGAGGGTGAGGAAGTGGAGGTATGGGCATACAGCAACTGCGACGAGGTAGAGCTGACGGTCAATGGCAAGAAACTGGGTCGTCAGAAGATGCCTAAGAACGGACACTTGAAGTGGAAGGCGGTCTACCAGCCTGGCAAGGTGGTTGCCGTAGGCTATAAGAACGGCAAGCGCATCCTCACGGAGACGATAGAGACCACCAAACCTGCCGACAGGATCATCGTGAAGAGCAACCGCCCCAGCATCACTGCCGACGGACGGGATGTCGCCATCGTCACCATCGAGTTGCAGGATGCCAAAGGACGTGTCGTTCCTGATGCCTGCCAGCCCCTGACCTTCCGTATTGAAGGCAACGGCCGCATCATCGGCGCGGGGAATGGTGACCCCTCCTATCCCGGTGCCGACCACCCGAAAGACAAGGACTGCAAGGAGTTCAGCATTCCTGCCTTCAACGGTTACGCACAAGTCATCATCCAGAGTGAGAAGAGTGCCGGCAATATCCTGTTGCAATGCACCTCCACCGGACTGAAGAGCGGCACCGTCAATATCCGGTCTGCACAATAAGGAACACGCACACATATACAAAAGTCGGGCAAATACTTTGCTATTTGCCCGATTTTATTTAATTTTGCACCAAATTTGTAAAAACTAAGAAGAAAGATGATGACAGCTAACGAGATTCGTGAATCGTTTAAGAAGTTTTTCGAGCAGAAGCAGCATGCTATCGTGCCCTCTGCTCCTATGGTGATTAAGGACGACCCTACCCTGATGTTCACCAATGCGGGAATGAACCAGTGGAAGGATATCATATTGGGCACACGTGACCCTGAGCCACGCCGTCGTGCCGATACCCAGAAGTGCCTGCGTGTCAGCGGTAAGCATAACGACCTGGAGGAGGTGGGTCATGACACCTATCACCACACCATGTTCGAGATGCTCGGCAACTGGTCGTTCGGCGACTATTTCAAGGAGGGTGCCATTGATATGGCATGGGAATACCTGGTGGACGTGCTGAAACTGAATCCTGAGGATCTGTATGTCACCGTCTTCGAGGGTGATCCCTCTGAGGGACTGGAGCGTGACGACGAGGCTGCCGGCTACTGGCTGAAGCATGTGCCTGCCGACCATATCATCAACGGCAACAAGCACGACAACTTCTGGGAGATGGGCGACACAGGTCCCTGTGGTCCCTGCTCTGAGATTCATGTCGACTCCCGCACGGAGGAAGAGAAGAAGAACGGTCCTACGGGTCGTGAACTGGTCAACAAGGACCACCCGCAGGTCATCGAGATATGGAACCTCGTGTTCATGCAGTATAACCGCAAGGCTGACGGCTCACTGGAGAAGCTCTCCATGAACGTCATCGACACCGGTATGGGCTTCGAGCGTCTGGTGCGTATGATGCAGGGGAAGCACTCCAACTACGACACGGATGTCTTCCAGCCTATCATCAAGGCGGAGGAGCAGATCTGCGGCATGAAATATGGAGAGAAGGAAGAGACGGATGTCGCCATGCGAGTATGTGCCGACCACCTGCGTGCCGTCGCTTTCTCCATCGCTGACGGACAGCTGCCCTCAAATGCCAAGGCGGGTTATGTGATCCGCCGCATCCTGCGCCGTGCCGTCCGCTATGCCTACACCTTCCTCGGTCAGAAGGACGGATTCATCTATCAGCTCGTTCCCACCCTCGTTCATGAGATGGGTGATGCCTTCCCTGAGCTGAAGGCTCAGCAGATACTGATCACCAAGGTCATCAAAGAGGAGGAGGAGTCTTTCCTGCGTACCCTCGACAAGGGTATCGCCATGCTGAACGATGCAATGGAGAAGTTGAAGGCAGAAGGTAAGAACCAGCTGGATGGCGTACAGGCTTTCCGTCTGTTCGACACTTACGGATTCCCCCTCGACCTCACTGAGCTGATCTGCCGTGAGAACAACTTCACCGTTGACGAGGAGCAGTTTAATGTGGAGATGCAGAAACAGAAGGAGCGCGCCCGTAATGCCGCTGCTGTGGAAAACAGCGACTGGACGGAGCTGAAGGCTGGCGAACAGCAGTTCGTGGGCTACGACTATACCGAATACAACTGTCATATCCTGCGCTACCGCAAGGTAACCCAGAAGAAGAACGAGTTCTATGAGCTGGTTCTCGACGCCACTCCTTTCTATGGCGAGATGGGTGGACAGGTCGGTGACTGCGGTGTGCTCTGCAACGAGAATGAGACTATCGAGATTATCGACACCAAGCGTGAGAACAACCAGAGCGTACATATCGTCAAGCAGCTGCCTAAAGACCCCACTGCGGAGTTCATGGCATGTGTGGATACCGACAAGCGTGACGCTTCTGCCGCCAACCATACCGCTACGCACCTGCTCGACTATGCGTTGAAACAGGTACTGGGCGACCATGTGGAGCAGAAGGGTTCGTATGTGTCACCTGACACCCTGCGCTTCGACTTCTCTCACTTCCAGAAGGTGACCGACGAGGAGTTGCGTCAGGTGGAGCGGATGGTCAATGACATGATCCGTCAGGACATTCATATCGACGAGCATCGTGACGTTCCGTTCGACGAGGCAAAGAAACTCGGTGCCATCGCCCTCTTCGGTGAGAAATACGGGGATAAGGTGCGTGTCGTACGCTTCGGACCGTCCTGTGAGTTCTGTGGTGGTATCCATGCCAGTTCAACAGGCCGTATCGGTTTCTTCAAGATTATCTCGGAGAGCAGCGTGGCTGCCGGCATCCGCCGTATCGAGGCGAAGACGGGTAAGGAGTGTGAGGACTTGCTGTACGTGATGGAAGACCACATGAAGGCTATCAAGGCTTTGTTCAATAACGCCAAGGACTTAGAGAGTGTCATCCAGAAATACATCGACGAGCATGATGCCATGAAGAAGGAGATAGAGTCGTTCCAGGCTCAGGCTGTGGAGCGCACGAAGAACTATCTGATGAAAGAGATCCGCACCATCAATGGTGTCAATGTCATCTCACGTGTCGTGGAGATGCAGCCTGCCGCTGTCAAGGACCTCGTCTTCCAGCTGCGTGCCGCCGTGGAGCCTCCCTTCCTCTGTGCCATCGGCTCGAAGTTCCAGGACAAGCCTCAGCTCAGTATCATGATGAGTGATGACATGGTGAAAGACCATGGACTGAATGCAGGACAGATGGTTCGCGAGGCGGCAAAACTCATCCAGGGTGGTGGCGGCGGTCAGCCCCACTACGCACAGGCTGGCGGTAAGAATGCCGACGGACTCAGCGCTGCTGTCGACAAGGTCATCGAACTGGCGAAACTCTAAAATAATATTCTGTCCGCCAACTGTATTACCCTCTTTGTCAAGAAAACTTGCCGAAAAACGTGTATGTTTTTTTGCACCTTCTAGGATTTCAGGGGGCACCTTTGAGGGATAAAACTGGCTGTTTCGGAGCTTGAACGTACCTTCGAGGGACGAAGGCGGCACCTTCCCACCCGTTAGGTGGCACCTTCCTCCCTCGAAGGTGCCACCTAAATCAGTAAAAGAAAGCACTAAAAACTGTGATTTTCGGTGGTTTTCAGGGGCTTTTCAGAGTGCAATCAAGAGCGTAAACAGCTTAAACGTTTGACGCACAACGCATTACGAAAACCGCTGTATTTTCGCGTATTTGAGACCAACTTAGGTCTTGATGGATTCTACGCGAAACTACAGTGACGTTTTGTCAAAAAGTTTCACTCCTAAATAATTATAGGTAGGAGAAACATATATTTGGGGGAGTTGAAGATGGTATTATAATATCTATAACCGAAGAGTTATGACATGGTTATAAACGTAAGAGCAGGACTGCCTGATTTATTTTGTCGTTCAATCATTTGGTCAGATAAGAAAAAAAAATTATCTTTGCAAAAATATTAATAAACCTATAAACTTATGTACGACAAAGAACGCGGGCTTTACATTGCCCATTGCGCCAATGGGGCGCTTTCGATTCAAGGTAAGATGGCGAACCGCCATGGACTCATCGCCGGTGCCACAGGTACTGGTAAGACAGTCTCCCTGCAGGTGATGGCAGAGACCTTCTGTCAGGCAGGTGTTCCCTGTTTCATGGCAGATATGAAGGGCGACCTCAGCGGTATCTCACAGGTAGGTAAGATGAGTGGATTCATCGAGAAACGTCTCCCGGAGTTCGGTGTTGAGAACCCGGAGTTCCAGGCATGTCCCGTCCGCTTCTATGACGTATTCGGCGAGCAGGGTCATCCCATGCGTGCCACCATATCGCAGATGGGACCGCTGTTGCTCTCCCGCATCCTGCAGCTGAACGAGACGCAAGCCGGTATTCTCAATATCCTGTTCCGCGTAGCCGATGAGCAAGGGCTACTGCTTGACGACCTCAAGGACCTGCGCTCGATGCTCAACTGGATGGGAGACCACGCGAAGGAGATTACCCTGAAATACGGTAATGTGACCACCACGAGTATCGGTGCCATCCAGCGTTCGATATTACAGTTGGAGAACCAAGGAGCGGACAAGTTCTTCGGACTGCCCTCCTTCGACATACAGGACCTGCTGGCAGTAGAGGGCGGCAAGGGTGTGATGAGCGTGCTGGCTGCTGACAAGTTGATGATGCAGCCCAAGCTCTACTCCACCTTCCTGCTGTGGCTGCTCTCTGAGTTATACACCACCCTCCCGGAGGTGGGCGACCTGCCCCAGCCGAAACTCGTGTTCTTCTTCGACGAGGCACACATGCTCTTCACCGACACCTCGAAGGCATTGCTCGACAAGATAGAGCAGGTCATCCGTCTGGTACGCTCGAAGGGAGTGGGTATCTATTTCATCACACAGAGTCCTGCCGATATCCCAGAGAACATCCTCGGACAGCTGGGTAACCGTGTGCAGCATGCCCTCCGTGCCTATACCCCGAAAGACCAGAAAGCGGTGAAGACGGCTGCTGACACGTTCCGCGCCAACCCTGCCTTCAAGACCGACGAGGCTATCATGAACCTGGAGACGGGTGAGGCTCTCGTCAGCTTCCTGGACGAGAAAGGTGCTCCCACGATGGTGGAGCGTGCGAAGATACTCTTCCCTCTCTCGCAGATCGGTGCCATCACAGAAGGACAGCGCATGGACATCATGAAGCAGAGTCGTATCTATGGGAAATACGACAACCCCGTTGACCGTCAGAGTGCTTTCGAGGTATTGCTGGCGCAAGCTGAGCAGGCAGCTCTTGCCGAGACAGAAGAGACAGAAGCCGCTGAGGTGGAGAAGCAAAAGGAAGAGAAGAAGAAACCCGGTATCATGAGTAAGGTATGGAAAGCGGTACTCACCGCCATCACCTCTACCCTCGCCACCATCCTCGGCACCTATGTCAGCGACAAGATAACGGGTAAGAAGACGAAGTCAAGGACATCGGCGACAGGTAGAGTGGTCAAGAATGCCACGAGTGCTGCTACCCGCTCCGTGACGAGGGAACTCACCCGTGACATCCTCGGTAACCTGATTAAATAGAATTAAACAAGAAACAAAAGAAAGCGGTTGATATCTCAACCGCTTTCTTTTGTTATCTCAGTGTCCGTATCAGGAACTCACTGACATAGTCTGTCGTGCGATAGATGTTCTGTGAGAAGCCGTGATCGAAATACTCCTGCAACACATACTCACTGCCCTTCCACAACTGGTGGAAACGTTCGCCATAAGTATAAGGTACCACACGGTCACCATTACCGTGAATGATCAAGGCTGGTCCCTGATACTTTGCCGCCGTCTCATAGATGGGCAGTGAGAAAGCTGTCTGTATATACTTGCGCCCCAAGCGCTGGTTTCCCCACAACTCCACATACTCCGGTGGGTCGAGCGGGTTATACATCTTTCCGAAGGTAGAGCCACGGATGGCATCGTCACGCAGCACGGCGGCAGGAGCCATCAGTGCCACGGCAGCGATATCTGGTGCCAGTTCTCCTGCCGTCATAGCAGCGACCACCCCACCCTGTGAGTGACCTACCAAAGCGACCTTAGAGACATAACGCAGGTCACGGACATACGCAACGACCTTCTTGGCATCTTCTATCTCGTTGGGTACCGTCATATCCTCAAACTTACCCTCGCTCTCACCGTGTCCATTGAAGTCGAAACGGACAGAGGCAATGCCATGCTTCTGTAGGGAGTCGGTGATAAGCTCAAAGAGCGGACCGTCCTTCGTTCCCCCAAAACCATGACAGAACACGACCATCGGACATTGCTCTCCCTGTTTCAGAACCGGTTTCTGGATGACAGCCTGCAGTTTCCCATGGTCACCGTCTATCATCACACGCTCCCTGACAGGCTGGTACCCAGTAGGACGCAACTCCTTCAGGTATTTGTCTACCTTATAGGTCAGTACGGTCGACAGAGCCACCTTGCCGTCCTTGCCGATGACCACCATGGAGGGAATCCACTTCACCCCATATGCCTTGGCGATATCCGTCTCCTTGAATTTCTTCAGTTCGCTGACCTGCGTATAGGTGATGCCATACTGCTCACAAGCCTTCTTCCATGCGGCGATATCAGTATCCATCGAGACACCGACGAACTCCACACCCTGCGGTGCATACTCCTTATACATCCGCACCACCTCAGGAGCATCCTTGCGGCAGTCTGGGCACCATGATGCCCAGAAGTCAAGCACCACCGTCTTGCCCTTCAACTGCGAGAGCTTAAACGTCTTACCATCGATGGTCTTCATCTTGAAGTCGGGAGCTACCGTCCCTGCCTTTACCAGTTCTGTGGCATACTTAGCGTCGAAGTCGGGCTCTGGTCCGAACTGCGCCTTGACAATAGTGGCACACAGCAACAATGCCACACATAAGAATCGTCTCACGTTCTTCATAATCATATATATTTTCTGCAAATATACAAAGAATCAAAGAAATGTATCGCAATGCCCAAAGTTTTTTACATCTTTTTCACTTTCGGTTTTGATAACCACCCCAGGGGTGACATGACAATTTCTGCTAAATACCACAATCGTGGTATGCGGAATGCCCCATTTGTGCTATTTCGGGTATGAGGATTTCGCCGTACCTTTGCAGTGTGATTCGTTCACACTGCGAAATCAGGCTGCGCCTCAGCATAGAGCAAGCTCTCTGCGTTCGACTTGCACTGACTTTGCACTCGTGATAAAGAAGACTAAGTATTAACATTAAAAAATAAAAGATTATGAGCAACAAGAAACTACACTTCGAGACATTACAACTGCATGTGGGACAAGAACAGCCCGACCCCGCAACAGATGCACGTGCAGTACCCATTTACCAGACAACCTCCTACGTGTTCCGTAACTCACAGCATGCCGCCGACCGTTTCGGACTGCGTGACGCTGGTAACATCTACGGTCGTCTGACCAACTCGACACAGGGCGTATTCGAGGACCGTGTCGCCGCCCTGGAAGGTGGTGTCGCCGGTCTTGCCGTGGCAAGTGGTGCCGCTGCCGTGACCTACGCCTTGCAGAACATCGCACAGGCTGGTGACCATATCGTAGCCGCCGACAACCTCTATGGCGGTTCCTTCAACCTCATCACCCACACCTTATCGACACAAGGTATCTCGAACACCATCGTGAAGGTGAACGACCTCGCCGCCCTGGAGGCTGCCATCCAGCCCAACACCAAGGCGGTGTATGCGGAGACGTTCGGCAACCCTAACTCTGACGTGACGAATATTGAGGCTGTTGCCGAGGTAGCCCACAAGCACCACATCCCCCTGATTATCGACAACACGTTCGGTACCCCCTACCTTATCCGCCCTATCGAGCACGGTGCAGATGTTGTGGTACACTCCGCTACAAAGTTTATTGGCGGACACGGCTCCTCACTCGGCGGTGTCATCGTGGACGGAGGTACCTTCGACTGGAAGGCGAATGCTGACAAATTCCCCACACTGGCAAAACCAGACCCCTCCTACCATGGTGCCGTCTTCGCCGACGTTGCCGGTGCCGCCGCCTTCGTGACCCGCATCCGTGCCGTCATCCTACGCGACACCGGTGCCACCATCTCCCCCTTCAATGCGTTTATACTATTACAAGGACTGGAGACGCTGAGCCTGCGTGTAGAGCGTCACGTGGAGAATGCCCTGAAGGTGGTAGATTTCCTGAAGAACCATCCGAAGGTAGCTAAAGTCAACCATCCGTCACTGCCCGACCATGAGGATCACGCCCTCTACCAGAAATACTTCCCGAAAGGTGGTGGCAGCATCTTCACTTTCGAGATTAAGGGCGGTGAGAAAGAGGCTTGGAAATTTATTGACTCTTTGGAAATATTCTCCCTGCTTGCCAATGTTGCTGACGTGAAGAGTCTGGTGATACATCCGTACACCACCACGCACTCACAGATGACACCTGAAGAACTGGAGCAGCAGCATATTACGCCATCAACTATCCGTCTCAGTATTGGCACGGAGCATATCGACGACATCATTGATGACCTCCAGCAAGCGTTTGAGAAGATTTGAAGGATTGAAGAACTGAAGTTTAAGCATTGAAATATTATGACAAAGATTGCAAAACAACTGACCGAGCTTATTGGGAGAACTCCCTTGCTCGAACTGAACAACTACTCTGCATCGAAAGGACTGCAGAGCCCCATCATCGCCAAAGTGGAATTTTTCAACCCCGGCGGTAGTGTGAAAGACCGTATCGCCCTCGCCATGATAGAGGACGCGGAGCAGAAGGGACTGCTGAAACCCGGTGCCACGATTATCGAGCCGACCAGTGGCAACACCGGTGTGGGACTCGCCCTCGTCTCCGCCGTCAAGGGCTACAAACTCATCCTGACGATGCCCGAGACGATGAGCGTGGAGCGTCGCAACCTCGTCAAGGCATACGGTGCAGAGGTACGACTGACCAGTGGCAAGGACGGTATGGCAGGTGCCATCCGTGCCGCCGAGGAACTGCGTGACAGTATTCCTGGCTCCATCATCCTGCAGCAGTTTGAGAACCCCGCCAACCCCGCCAAGCACTATGCCACCACGGGACCTGAGATTTGGAAGGACACCGATGGTAAGATTGACATCTTCGTGGCAGGTGTCGGAACAGGCGGTACCATCTCCGGTATCGGTAAATACCTGAAAGAACAGAATCCCAATATCAAGATCATCGCCGTGGAGCCAGCCTCCTCCGCCGTCCTGAACGGAAAGCCAAGCGGTCCACACAAGATACAAGGCATCGGTGCCGGTTTCGTACCCAAGACCTATGACGCCAGTGTGATTGACGAGGTATTGGATATCGACAACGACGATGCCATCCGCACTGGACGTGAGCTCGCTCAGAAGGACGGGCTGCTGGTAGGAATCTCCTCCGGAGCCGCCGCCTATGGCGCCACTCTCATTGCCCAGCGCCCGGAGAATGCAGGCAAGACCATTGTAGCATTATTGCCTGACACGGGTGAGCGTTACCTGTCGACCGTGCTCTACGCTTTTGACGAATATCCACTTTAAAACCTCTTTTTCTTCCACTGCCAGCCACGGATGCATGACATTCGTGGCTGTTTTTATAAAAACAGACAAAAAAATTTGGAATAATGGCTGAAATAACCTATCTTTGTGGGCAGATAGAAAAATAAGCTAATAACGATGAGCCTACAAAATCTACATAACCGATCTTACCGACTACTGACACTTGCCGCTACTGCCCTAATACCAGTCATGGCACAAGCACAGGAGTTCCATTTTGAAAAAGCATTTGACGCAACCCATCTGCTTACCTATCTCATAGCAGGGATGTTCATCTCTATTTTCGTCCTTTTGTTTTACAACCGGCTCTACGCATTCAAAGAGCAAGAGGGGGATAATGAGCTAAAGAGCCAGAATGCACGCTTAGGACTTGTCATGCAGGCTGGCAGGCTCCAGCTGTGGATATACAATACGGACACGCGGCATTACAGGTTCATTACGGAAAATGGAGACTACTCCCGAGAATACAACCCCGTGGAGTTTGCCCGTTTCTTTCATTATGATGACTTCGAGAATTTGCGTACCGCCATCTTTGACATTTGTGAAGGGAGAAGGCTGACAGCCACCGTGAATCTCCGCAGCAACGAGGATGATGGGAAAGCGCTCAATTATTATGAGACGTACATTTCGATTGCCAAGAAAGATGCTCGCGGGAATATCCATCAGATATTAGGAGTGCAACATGACATTACTGCCGAGCAGGTGAAAAAGAACAACGCCAATGAGATTCTCATGCGCTACCATACCGTCTTCAACTCCTCTTTGATTGACGTGTTCTATTATGACAAAGAGGGTGTGTTGAAAGAGATTAACGAAACAGCATGTAACTCTTTAAAAATACATGACAAAAAGGAGTTGTTACAGCATAGAGTAGCCTATGATGACAATCCCCTGTTCAACCACATCGACTACCGCCAGACAAGACATACTGTGACCTCTGGCTTCGTGGACTTCGCCAAATACAAAGGCACGCGGTTCTTAGATGAGGCGTATAAGGACAAGAAACTCTATTACGAGGCATCCATCAACACCATTCATGACAAGCATGGGAATCTGGATGGCATTTACATCATCGGGCGCGACATCACCGAAATGGTAGAATCGTTCCATCAGCAACAACAAGGTGCCATCCAATTAAAGAAAGCGACACAGCATATCCAGAAATATATTAACAACATCAACTACGCACTTCGCATCAGCAATGTCCGACTGGTTAATTATTACCCGGAAAGCTACACGCTGGATGTGTCAAACATTGTCGGCAAACCACAGATACGCCTTTCGCAACTGCGGTGTATCCGTCTTGCCGCACCGCAAGACCGAAGGAATGTATCCAGCGTACTGAACCGCATGGACCACCTGAGCCGCTACCCTATCACCCAGACGATAGCGACAGAGTTTCACGACAAGCAAGGACGACAGTCGTACCTGATGTTCAACCTCATCCCCATCATCAATCGACAAGGGCAGGTTGAACGTTATTTCGGCATGTGCCTGGAGCAAACAGACATCGTAGAGACCGAGCGCCGGCTTGCCATTGAGACCAAGAAAGCACAAGAGGCAGAGATGTTGAAAGAATCGTTCCTCACGAACATGAGTTATGAGATAAGGACTCCGCTGACAGCTGTCCTTGGATTCGCAGAACTCTTCGAGCAAGAGCATGACGAGAGTGATGAGCCTGTATTTGTCGAAGAGATTAAAAAGAGCACCAATTCACTGCTCCAGCTGATCAATGACATTCTGTTCCTTTCACGTCTGGATGCCGATATGGTGGAGTTCAAACACGACGAATTTGACTTTGCAGAATATTTTGACGCCTACTGCCAGATGGGTTGGAGCAGTGTCCGTCCGAATGTGAAGACATACATAGAGAATCCTTATGAGCACCTGGTATTTGAAGGTGATATTGAGCAATTAGGAAAGGCTATCAACATGCTTTGCCAGAATGCGGCTTTCTACACGAAGGAAGGAAGTGTCCGAGCCAAGTATGAGTATCGAAGAGGAGAGTTAGTTATCAGCATCGAAGACACAGGTGTCGGTATTGATGCAGACAATCTGCCACACGCCATGGAGCGTTTCAATCGCAACAAGGATGAGGAGCTCTGTGGGACTGGTCTGAACCTGCCTATCATTGAAGCTATAATCCAGAAGATGGGAGGATCCATTGAACTACAGTCGGAGATTAACAAAGGTACGACAGTATGGATTTTCCTCCCCTCCCAAGCAAAGACAGTGGTGAAGAAGAGTGAAATAATCATTAACGAATAGAACGAGCATGAACACTATATATATGACTACTCTGCTGCAAGCGGAACCCTCTCTGTTGATTCCAGTGACGATATCGATACTGACAGGAGTTTTACTGGCTGGAGTTATCTTAATCAACAGAATTATCTTGCGCAGGATACGCCGCATGTCACAGATGACCAGCGACAAGCATGCCATCATGCAACAAGCACTGAAAATCAGTTCGAGCAATGTGGTATACTATGACATTTCCAAACGCTATGTCACACAACTTTATGGTCACATGATGCCTGATGAAGGATTAACAGCAGAAGAGTGGCAGCAACACGTACATCCTGACGATGTCGAAAAGGCTCTTCACTATATCAGAGAAATTATCAATGGCGAGGAGAAATCACAGGAATTCCATTACCGCTGGAACTTTGAATATAATGGCGGAGAACCTCGATGGGGATATATGCACAACGTCAGTGTGGGTGAGTACTTGCCAGGCATCAAGCGCCCGGTAGGAGTCATTAGTACGTTAGTGGACGAGACGACCATCCTGGAACAGCAGGAGAAAGAGATGGAACTCACAGAGAAATACAAATTGATTTTCGAACAGTCTATCATCGGTCTGTCGTTCTATAGTCCTGACGGATGGTTGTTGGATGCCAATAAAGTGATGCGGGACATCTGCCATTTCGACAGCGAGGACAGCGATGGCTTCTTCTCAAACACCAACCTTTTCGACACGAATCCTTTCCGGGACTGTATCGACAAATATAATGTAGAGGAATTCTGGGCATGCTCACGCAGTGACATCCCAGAGCGAGACATACACGTCTATCTGGAAATCCGACTCCACCCCATCCGTAATGAAGAAGGCAAACTAATTTATATCGCCTTGGCGGTACGTGATGTCACAGAAGAGCGTGAGATGTATCTCCAATCGAAGCTCAATGACATCCAGATACAAAAAGCAAACGAAGAGATTCAGCGCTACGAGATGGAGCTTCAGTATATGATGGAAGGTTGTGACATGCGTGCCTGGCGAATGACTTATGAAGAGGGGACCGTCCAGTTCCTGAAAGGACTTAGCGGTATTGAGCGGGAGATTCCTTTCGAGGAATATGTCAAACACTTCATTGACGACGAGGAAGAACTGAGAGAGAAGTTCAGTCATCCTGAGAAATACTTCACCCAGCCAATGACCGTCCTTCGCAAGATGCGCCCTATCTTCCACGAGACCGAGGATGTGCAGTGGAACCAGATCAACAGTGTGCCTATCTATGACGAGAAAGGCGACCTGGTCGGCGGCTTCGGACTGATCCGTAACATGACGAAGTTCATCCAAGCACAGGAGAGACTTAAGATGGAGACACAGCGTGCCAATGAGTCGGGACGACTGAAGAGTGTCTTCCTTGCCAATATGACCCATGAGATCCGTACCCCACTGAATGCCATCGTAGGTTTTTCTGATCTGCTGCAGATGATGACAACTACGGAAGAGAAGCGTGAACTCATTCATGTCATCCATAACAACTGTGATATGTTACTCCGACTCATCAATGACATCATGGCGATCTCCGCAATGGATGCCAATGGTCTCACCATGAATCCAATAGACACAGACTTTGCCAAAGCTTTCAACGAGATGTGTCAGACATTGGCACAAAGGGTGGAGAATCCGAACGTACAATTTATCAAAGAGAATCCTTATCAGACACTGCAGACACATCTGGATGTTGGACGAATGACGCAGGTGATGACGAACTTCGTTACCAATGCCGTCAAATATACTCAGAACGGACATATCAAAGTAGGATACCGCCTGCAAGACAGTGGCATATATATGTATTGCGAAGATACGGGCACAGGTATTCCCAAGGAGCAATGCGCTAAAGTGTTCGAACGATTCGTCAAGTTGAATGACTATGTTCAGGGAACAGGATTGGGACTATCTATTTGTAAGGCGATTGCTGAGCGTTGCAACGGCAAGATCGGAGTAGACAGTGAAGTAGGACAAGGCTCCACTTTCTGGATATGGATACCTTGTGTCATTGATCAAATAGAAGCTATCGGTGAGTAAAGATGATTAACAGAACCTATGCCATTATACTAACAGTCGTGATGCTGTGGTGTACGAATATCATTGTACAGGCAGCCTCACAAGATGAGAACATCAGAGTGTACACGAAGGAGAATCCCTTGGTATATGAGGATGTGTTCGACTTGTGGCCCTACTCTTTCCTCAATGAGAACGGTGAGCCCGACGGCTATAATGTAGAGCTGGTCCATATGATGCTCAAGGAACTGGATATTCCCTATGTCATCAGGATGAAGCCCAAACAGGAATGTTTCCAGGACCTGAGAGACGGGAAGTCTGACTTGATGTTCGGGCTGGCGGCGGGATTCAATGACGGGTTCGGACGATACAGTAGCAATATCATCACCCTGTTCACGCAAAGTGTGGCAACACCCATCAACAAGCCCATTAAGATCAAGACTTTCCGTGACTTAGGAGAATACCAGGTCACCGTATGGGAAGGCAGTATCTGTCACCACCTGATGAAGGACTACGGATGGGAAGACAAGGCAATGCCGACGAAGTACATGAGGGACGCTATCGAGAAACTGAGCCTGACAGAAGACGGACAGATTGTGTGGAACACACTCTCCCTGCAATGGTTGGTGAAGAAATACAAGATTGACAACATACAGATCACACCCGTTGACATGCCACACGGGGAATACAAGTTCATGTCGAACAACCCCCATCTGCTCGCCCGTCTGGACAGTATCTATACCGTACTCAATTCTGCCAATAAGTTCACTGAGATACAGAACAAATGGTTCTATCCTGAGCGCAGCGAGAAGAAGATAGCCCCATGGGTATGGTATGTCACTTCCGTCGCCGCCATCATCATCCTGCTTTTTCTGGTATATGCCATCAACTACCGGACGAAGGAGCACAGGATTACCAAGCTCAACAATAAGAACAACCAGCGTCTGGCACTCATTCTGGAAGCAAGCAATGTACGTATGTGGACTTATGACATCAGCACCAAACTCTTTACGTGGCGTAACGAGAAAGGACAGGCGTCCTTTACCTATACGGTCGAAGAGTTTGCCCAGCGCTACCATGCCGGTGACTTTGAGCGCTTGCGCGAAGCCGTCCATAAACTGACGAACAGCAAGGGACTCACCGCAGAGGAAGAGGAAATCAATTTATACCTCAAGGCGAAGGACGTAGAAGACGGTGACAAGCAGGAGCATGAGTTCATGATCTCCTTATCTGTCCTGCAACGTGACAAGGAAGGACGACCACTCGTCATCCTCGGTACTAAGAAAGACATCACCCAAGAACAGATTCAGAAAAGACTGGATGAGGAACGCACCATGCGGTATTGGGCAATTTTCAACACCCCGCTGGTAGGTATCATGTGTTTCAACAGGGAGGGTATCCTGACCAACATCAACGAAAAGGCTTGCCAGACCTATGAGTGTGACCGTCAGGAACTGATAGACGAAAGAATATCCTATCACGACATGTTCGATATCGAGTTGCCCATGGAGGAATTAGACGGTTTCTATTTCACACAGGTTATCGACATCGACAAGATAGCAGAGAAAGAGAGGAAACTGAAAGCCTGCAAGCGGAAAGGAAGACTCCTGCATGAGGTACATCTGATGACTGTTTATGAGGAAGACGGTCAACTGATGGGTATGTTTGCCGTCGGAAGAGATATGACAGACCGTATGAATGCCACCAACCAGCAACAAGAGCAGGCTAACCGCACCAGAAAGATTGTCAAGGACCTGACAGAGCATATCAACAATATGAACTATGTCCTCCAGTCGGGTGGTATCCACATGGTCACCTACTCTCCCAGGTCTCATACGCTGATTATCTATAGTGGCATCAATAAGGTACAATATGAGATTACACAGACACGCTGCATGACATTGGTGGACGACAAATACAGGAGAAAAGCGATGCATCTCCTGAACAACATGGACAACCGGATATCCAAGCACATTGACACGGATATCCTGACCAGTATACATGTCTCGGGCAAGAAACTGATGCATCTGCACTTCAATCTCGTACCTACCTTTGACACCAACGGTAAAGTGGAAGACTACTTCGGACTATGTCGCGACGTGACAGAGCAGATGTATAATGAACAGCAGCTGGAACAGAAGACCCTCAAGGCACAAGAGGTGGAGAATACCAAGAACAGTTTCCTGAAGAATATGAGCCATGAGATCCGCACGCCACTGAATGCCGTCGTCGGTTTCGCAGAGCTTTTTGAGACAGAACACACGCCTGAGGACGAGGAGATTTTCGTTCAGGAGATCCTGGACAACTCCGACCACCTGCTGCGACTGATCAACGACATCCTTTTCCTCTCACGACTGGATGCACATATGATTAAGATACAACATCAACCATGCGACTTCGCCATGATTTTTGATGGCAACTGCCAACAGGGGTGGGAGCGTTACAAGCGTGAAGGAGTAAACTATATCGTGGATAGTCCATACCAGCAACTGGTTGTGGACATCGACGCTACCAATCTCGGACATGTCATCGAGCAAGTTGCGGCAAATGCAGCGCAATATACCCTTAGTGGAACAGTACGAGCACGTTATGACTATATCGGCCGCCGACTGATGATCTCCATTGAGGATACAGGACAAGGAATCAGTGAGGACATTCAGAAACGTATCTTTGAACGGTTTGCCGCAGGTTCCAACAAAGGAAGCGGACTGGGGCTCCCTATCTGCAAGGAACTGGTAGAGCAGATGGGAGGCACTCTGGAGATCAACTCCGAGGAAGGTCTGGGCACCACTGTATGGATCATGATACCATGTCAGGCAACTGTTATAAAACGAAAGAAGTTTATCTAATATGAGACACATACGCTATACAAGATACATCATCATGGCGATGACCCTCATCCTCTGTCTGCCAGCATGGGCACAGCCAAGGGTATACGATGAGCGGCACCCTGTCATCATTGCCGGTGACTGGGATAAGCCTCCTTATGAATACCAGAATGACAAGGGAGAGCCTGCCGGTTCAAACATAGACGTGATGAGAGCCATCATGGAACAACTGGGACTCCCGTGTAAATTCGTGCTCAAAGAATGGGGTAATGCCATCAAGGCGTTTGAACGGGGAGAGGCTGATCTGATTTTTGCCAATACCAGCAGATACCGTAAGGCGCCTTACCACAGCACCCGCAACGTCATCAACTACAACCGTATCCGTGCCTTGATGATTGGTGACAGTGTTCCCTCACTCTCCATACAACAGTTAGTGAAGGAAGGAGTCGTCCTCAAGCCCTCCGATTTCACGCTGGCTTATTTCCTTGCCAAGGACTCGTCCTACATCAACCACATCGACTTCCAGTCACCTAAAGTGGCACTTCTGGGACTGCACGACAAAGACTATAAGTATTTTGTATGGGGAGAGGAACCCTTGAAATGGAAAATCAGGGAGTTCAATATGGAGAACGAGGGCTTCATCCTCAATGATGTGAATATTCCTGTCAGTCAGGTTCATATCATCGGACGCGACGAAGACCTCATCAATGACATCGATGATGTCTACTCCCGCCTCAAACAGAGCGGTGAGGTGGAAGACATCAAACAAAGATGGCTGCACCCCGAGAAAGTGAGCGGTCTGCCAGACATTTCCCTAACGGCATATATCATTCTTGGAATCATCTTATTGACACTGTTCTGCTATCTGCTCAACCGACTGGCACAGTCACATGTCAAGAGAGCGTCACGCCATTCCAGAGAACTGAATGAGATGATGCTGAAGGCTCTTCACATGGGACGTTTCTATGTGATGCAATACGACATCGCCCATCAGCATTTCACAAACCATTACGGCTCTTTCCTCCCAAAGAACGGTATGTCCTTAAAGGATTTCGTCGATCATATCCATCCTACGGAACAGCAAGAATTCATGAAGAAGATGGACCAGATGATAAAGGGACTGGAACAAAAGACCGCTATTGAGAAACGATGGAACATCGGAACACCTGAGCATCCCCAATGGCTCAACTTCAAAGGACACTCCATGGTGGAGTATGATGACTACGGACATCCTGTCTACATTGTCAACACCATCCATGATATCACCAATGATGTGGAGGGTGAGAGGACGGCACATGAGCTGATCAGGAAATATGACCGGCTGAAGAACATCCCCGGTCTCTCCATGTCGTTCTATGACCAAAAAGGGGGATTGATTGCCGTTAATGAGTCCATGAAAGAACTCTGCGAGTTCGACAAACCAGAAAACGAACGGTTCTTCCGCTTGTCCAATATGTTCGAGATACCAGTCTTCCGTGACATCTTCCCTCATGACCACAAAGAGGCAAGGTCTGCGTGTCACCGGATGGAGAAGCCTAACAAAGACGGGAAAGATACCTATATAGAATATGATGTCCGTCCGTTGCTGGATGACCATGGGGAAACTTTCAACTATATCATCTCTGCCGTTGACGTGACAGAGGCACGCGACCGTGACCTGGACATGCACAAGATGAACAGGGAGATCCAGGAAGCCGTCAAGCAGACCAACCATCTGGAGTTACAGTTGCAGTATATCCTTGAGAACACGAATATGTATGTGTTCCAGATTGATTTCCAGCAACGCCTGATATCCTATACCCGACAGTTAAGCACCCCAGAATATGTCAAGACCTTTGAGGAGTATTACGACTGCGTTTTCGAAGCAGAGAAGGAGCAAGCAGTCAAAGGGTTAGAGGACAAAGAGGTGTGGAGGAAACAGATGTCCTTCGACCGTCATTTCAAGAAACCGCTGGTAGGTGAAGGTGATGCTGACCACTGGTATAATATCTCCAGCATACCCATCTTGGATGAACAAGGACAAGTCAAGGGCGCGTTTGGTATTCTGCGCGACATCACCCAGCAACTGGAAGCCCAGCGTAAACTCAAAGAAGAGACACTGCGTGCTGAGAGCAGTGGACAACAGAAGAGCATGTTCCTTGCCTCCATGACACATGAGTTACGTACTCCCCTCAACTCCATCGTCGGTTTCTCTGACCTGCTCCGCACCATTGATACCCCCGAGGAACGGAAGGAATTCATCCATATCATCCGCACCCACTGTGATATCCTGCTACGACTCATCAACGACATCCTGGAGGCTTCCAATATCTCGGACACGCTGATGCAGATCATCCCGAAGGAGGTAGACTTCGCACAAGCGTTTGACATGATGTGTCAGACGCTGGAACAACGTGTGGACAATCCCAACGTGGCATTCCAGAAGGACAATCCATATCAGAAACTCATCACGGTCTTGGATATGGGGCGTATCCAGCAGATTGTCACCAATTTCGTCACCAACGCTGTGAAATACACTACAGAAGGACATATCCGTGTAGGATACCGGGAGGAAACAAGAGAGAAAGACGGAGAGAAGAGGACTGGTATCTACGTGTATTGCGAGGACACCGGAAGTGGTATCCCGGAGGAGAAAAAGGATGCTGTCTTCGAGCGTTTCGTCAAACTCAATGAGTTCGTTCAGGGCACGGGTCTCGGACTTTCTATCTGCAAGAATATTGTAGAACGCTGTGAGGGACAGATTGGTGTGAACAGCGAGATAGGTAATGGTTCCACCTTCTGGTTCTGGATTCCAGTAAGTATTTATAACTAATAATGTATATGATGAGAAAAACAATCTTTTCAACGCTATTGCTTTGTCTGTCATCCACTATGGCATGGGCAGAGCAAGTCATCATCGAGACACAGCATGTCTCCATGGTACTTGACGTCGTTAAGGGGGCACAACCTCAGTATGTCTATTTCGGTGCCAAACTTAGTGCCAACGAACTTCAGCACCTGCAGAAACCCGAGATGTTCGGACGTATGGATGCTTATCCTGCCTATGGGTTGAACACCCCTGCCGAGGCAGCTCTTGCCATGCGCCACTCGGACGGCAACCTCTCCACGGCATTGGTGGTGGAAGGGGTACAACGGAATGGTAACATCACGACGATACAGTTGAAGGATCCTGTCTACCCTATCCTCGTCAACCTGAAATACAGAACCTATCCGAACGAGGATATGATAGAGGCTTGGACGGAGATTGTCAATAACGAGAAGCAAACCGTCACCCTGACGACTTTCGCCTCGGCAATGCTACCCATCCGTCGCGGCAACGTATGGCTCAGTCATTTCTATGGCTCTTGGGCGAATGAGACACAACTGGTGGAGGAGCCGCTGACTCCAGGGCAGAAAGTGATTGTCAATAAGGATGGTACCCGCAACTCACACACCGACCATGCCGAGGTGATGTTCTCGCTCGACGGAAAAGGACAGGAGAACAGCGGACAGGTGATTGGTGCCGCATTATGCTATTCGGGTAACTACCGGCTGAAGGTGAATACGGACGATACAGAGTACCACTATTTCTTCGCTGGTATCAATGAGGATAACTCTGAGTATCACCTGAAGAAGGGGGAGACGTTCGTCACTCCTAAGTTGGCGCTGACATTCTCCCAACAGGGACTCTCGGGTGTTTCCCGTAACTTCCATAAGTGGGGACGTAAGTACATGCTGATGCATGGTGACAAAGAGCGTAAGATATTGCTGAACTCTTGGGAGGGTGTCTATTTCGACATCAACCAGAAGGGCATGGACCAGATGATGGCAGACATCGCCTCCATGGGTGGCGAGCTCTTCGTGATGGACGATGGCTGGTTTGGTGACAAATATCCCCGTAAGACGGACAACTCCTCACTGGGTGACTGGGTCGTCGACAAGAACAAGTTGCCTGAGGGTATCGAGGGACTTCTCCGTGATGCCAAGAAACACGGTATCAAGTTCGGAATATGGATAGAGCCCGAGATGTCGAACACAACCAGTGAACTCTATGAGCAGCATCCTGACTGGATCGTCAAGGCTCCCAAGCGTGATGCCGTATTAGGACGTGGCGGTACGCAGGTGGTCCTCGACCTTGCCAATCCTAAGGTGCAGGACTTCGTCTTCGGTGTCGTAGACAACCTGATGACGAAATATCCGGAGATAGACTATATCAAATGGGATGCTAACATGCCTATCCTGAACCATGGCTCACAATACCTTACGATGAACGACCAGAGCCACATGTATATCGAATACCATCGTGGTTTCGAGAAGGTTTGCCAGCGCATCCGTGCCAAGTTCCCTGATGTCACTATTCAGGCATGTGCCTCTGGCGGTGGACGTGCCAACTGGGGCGTACTCCCCTACTTCGACGAGTTCTGGGTCAGCGACAATACCGATGCCCTCCAGCGTATCTATATGCAATGGGGCACCAGTTATTTCTTCCCTGCCATCGCCATGGCAAGTCATATCTCCGCCACGCCCAACCACACCGTGTTCCGCACGACAGCATTGAAATACCGTATCGACGTGGCAATGAGCGGACGACTGGGAATGGAGATACAACCCAAGAACATGACGGATGCCGAGAAGGAGCTCTGTCGCAAGGCGATTGCTGAGTACAAGCAGATACGTCCTATCGTGCAGTTTGGTAATATCTACCGTCTGGTGTCTCCTTACGACAAGAAGGGACTCGCCTCTATGATGTATGTCACCGACCAGCAGGACAAGGCGGTGTTCTATTGGTGGAAAACGGAGTCGTTCCAGAACGAGCACCTGCCCCGTGTCAGAATGGCAGGACTCGATGCCAACCGTATGTATAAGGTGAAGGAGCTGAACCGCATCGACCTCAAGCCGATGAGTGTGGAGGGTAAGTCGTTCAGCGGTGCCTACCTGATGAACCATGGTCTGGACATGCCATACCGCAATGAGCCAGAATGGTCGAAGAAGACCGACTGGTCAAGTCGTGTCCTTCTGCTGGAGGCAGAATAACTTCGAGAAAGAAAAGTGAGCATCGGAAAAAGCGAAAGTCTTCTGGCAAGCATCCGCGAGGGTCGCGAGATGACGCAGGCAGAGAAACTCAGGCTGATCATCAGCCTGAGTATTCCTAGTATATTGGCACAGATCTCTGCCACGGTCATGTTCTTCATCGACGCATCGATGGTAGGACATCTGGGTGCCAAGGCATCTGCCGCCATCGGACTGGTAGAGACGACAGGATGGCTGATGGGAGGACTCGGTTCCGCTGCCAACATGGGATTCTCGGTGCAGGTGGCGCATGCCATCGGTGCCAATGACTTCAAACGGGCACGTCGCATCTTACGCCAGGCACTGGTCTGTTGTCTGATTTTCAGTCTTGTCATCTCGATAACCGGCATTCTCATCAGTGGTCCACTTCCCTATTGGCTGGGAGGCTCTGAGGAGATTGCCCATGACGCTTCCGTTTATTTCGCCATTATCGGATTCTGCGGCATCTTCTTCCAGATGAACGGTCTGGGCAGCTCGATGCTGAAATGTTCCGGCGACATGAAGATTCCCTCCATACTGAACATCATGGCTTGTGCATTGGACGTGGTCTTCAACTACTTCTTTATCTATATCGCTGACATGGGAGTGACTGGCGCAGCCATTGGTACCGGGCTCGCTGAGTTCGTGACGGCTTCGCTGATGCTCTACTTCCTGCTCTGCCGTTCTGACATCCTGCGACTGAAAGGAAGGCCACGCCGCTCTTTCCGTCCACATGCAGATATCGTCAACAATGCTTTCAAGATCGGGGCACCGATGGGACTGCAGCACATGCTGATGGGCGGTGCACAGATTGTGAGTACCATCATCGTCGCACCCCTTGGCACCATCGCCATCGCAGCCCACTCCCTTGCCATCACGGTCGAGAGTCTGTGCTACATGCCTGGCTACGGTATCGCTGATGCCGCCACGACACTGGTAGGACAGAGTTTTGGTGCCGGCAAGCGATTGCTCACACAGTCTTTTGCCCGTATGTCCGTAGGACTGGGCATGGTGGTGATGACCATCATGGGTGTCATGATGTGGATATTCGCACCAGAGCTGATGTCACTGCTGACTCCCGTGGAGGAGATTATCGCCATTGGTGCGCAGTCGTTGCGCATCGAGGCTTTCGCTGAACCGATGTTCGCAGCGTCCATCGTCTGCTATGGTGTCTTCGTGGGTGCCGGCGACACACTGAAACCGTCTATCATGAACCTCACCAGTATGTGGGCGGTCCGCCTGACCTTTGCCGCCTATCTGGCACCTACCTACGGACTGCCCGGTGTATGGACGGCAATGGCGGTAGAACTCACTTTCCGTGGTACCATCTTCCTTTTGCGCCTGTTCTTTGGTAATTGGGCAAAAGGAATCAAGAACGATTAAACAGGGATAAAAAACAAAGCAGCCGGGAGATCACTCTTCCGGCATGCTTACTTTCCTTTTCCTATTAATAACTAAAAACTTGCTTTCTCTACAAAACTAATACCTTACTACTAACCTAAAACTACTAACAAACCAAAAACTTATGTCCTATTCGTTATCCTCAATCTTTTCCTTACTACTAACCTATTGTCTGTTATCCTTAATCTTATTTACCTTTGTGTGTTCCTCTGAATCACGATGCAAAGGTAAGCAGATTTCATCATCCTGCAATGAAATCTTTCTGTTTTGAGCGAAAAAAGGGATTATTCTTGACTTACATCAACTTTTTGTGTTCGCACACAACAACTGACTACCTACCCAGTTCGTCAGCTCCACAAAATCCGTAACTGTCAGTTGTTCAGGACGTTTTGTAGCGAAAGGAGCATCATCCGACCCTTGTGTCAGTTGTCGCAAGGAAACACGCAACATTTTGCGACGTTGGTTGAATACTGTTTTCACCACTCGCTTAAACAAATTCTCGTCGCAATCCAGATGTTGCACCTTGTTACGGGTCATGCGGATCACGGCACTCTGCACCTTGGGAGGAGGATTGAAGACTGATGGCTCTACGGTGAAGAGGTACTCCACGTCATACCATGCCTGTATCAGAACAGAGAGGATGCCATACGCCTTCGTACCGGGTTGCGAGGCGATGCGCAGTGCCACCTCCCGCTGTATCATACCCGTACAGCAGGGTATCAGATCACGGTTATCAAGCATCTTGAAGAATATCTGCGACGAGATATCATAAGGGTAATTACCCGTCAGCACAAACTGCTGTCCGTCAAACACCTTCTGCAAGTCCATGCGAAGAAAGTCCTCACCTAAGATATTCTCCCGCAACCGAGGAAAACGCTCGTTCAGGTACGCCACACTCTCCCTGTCAATCTCCACCACCTTGAAAGGACGGTCTTTCTCCACCAGATACTGCGTCATCACACCCATACCTGGTCCCACTTCCAGTACAGGGATGTCACTATATGGCTCATCCACCGTATCAGCGATACGCTTGGCTATCGACAGGTCAGTCAGAAAATGCTGACCCAGATTTTTCTTCGGTCGTACTTGTTTCATTGGTGCAAAGGTACGATTAAGTGAGCAAAATGCCAAATTTATTTGAGCATTTTCGAACGTGAATACCTTCGACCGAAGGTCAAAGGTACGATTAAGTGACGACATCTACATCAGCAGAAGGTGCCGTTTGCTTTTGCCATCCGTAACGACAACCTTTGTAAAGGATGCCTCCTTTCATTGTAAATCAAATTGAATTACAAAGTAAATCAAATTGATTTGCAAAGTAAATCAAATTGAATTACCGAGTAAATCAAATTGATTTGCAGTGTAAACTAAGGTAGATTGCAATTCTACATGATATAGTTTTCATTTACGCTGCCTAAGGCTTCAACCCACGAAGCCCGTACCTTCGACCCTCGGCGCCTAAAGCTTCGACCCATGGCGCCTAAGGCTCCGTAAGGAGGACTTTACCCGTTTTTATACGTATTTTAAGGTCAAAAACACCAATCCTTGTCACCCTTGTCACCTCGTTGTCACACGTAACATACTGATTTTCAATAAGTGTTGCAAGGTGGCAACGGTTGCAAGGGTAAAAAACTTTATGTATGCGCGCGTGTGCGCAAGGGAATCTGAGTTTAAAGTCATTAGATTGCACAAAACGACGGAATTGTGCACAAAGCGGTCGTTTTTGTGCATTTTATTTTGCCGTGTGCGGAAAAAACCTTACCTTTGCAGCGCTTTTTTTGAAATTTCAATATTATACATTATTAATATAATAATATGGCTTTAAAGATTGTTGTGCTGGCCAAGCAAGTGCCAGACACCCGTAATGTGGGTAAGGATGCAATGACTGCCGAAGGAACGGTCAACCGTGCTGCCCTACCCGCTATCTTCAATCCCGAAGATTTGAATGCCTTGGAGCAGGCTCTTCGCCTGAAGGAGCAGAATCCAGGCTCTACAGTAGGAATCCTCACGATGGGTCCTCCACGTGCTGGTGAGATTATCCGTCAAGGACTGTATCGTGGTGCCGATACGGGTTGGTTGCTGACTGACCGTCTGTTCGCCGGTGCCGATACGCTTGCCACCTCTTACGCACTTGCCACTGCCATCAAGAAGATTGGTGACGTAGACATCGTGATTGGCGGTCGTCAGGCTATCGACGGTGATACCGCACAGGTAGGTCCTCAGGTAGCCCAGAAGTTAGGACTTAATCAGGTGACATACGCTGAGGAGGTCATCAGCGTGAAGGACGGCAAGGCTACTATCAAGCGTGTCATCGACGGTGGTGTGGAGACCGTAGAGGCTCCCCTGCCCGTAGTGATTACAGTTAACGGAAGTGCCGCTCCCTGTCGCCCACAGAACGCCAAGCTGGTGATGAAGTACAAGCGCGCCACCTGTCCGATGGAGCGTCCTGCCGAGGGCACGCCCTATGACAACCTCTATGAGGAGCGTCCTTACCTGACGCTCAACCAGTGGAGTGTTGCCGATGTTGATGGCGATGTGAACCAGTGCGGTCTGAGTGGCTCACCCACCAAGGTGAAGGCCATCAAGAACATCGTGTTCCAGGCAAAGGAGTCGAAGACCTTAACGGCTTCAGATGCTGATATCGAGGGAATGATTAAGGAATTGTTGGACGAGAAAATCATTGGTTAATATAGGATTATGAACAACGTATTTGTATATTGCGAGATAGAAGGTACTCAGGTACAGGAAGTATCTCAGGAGCTGCTGACCAAAGGTCGCAAACTCGCCAATGAACTGAATGTAGAGCTCCATGCCGTTGTTGCCGGTACAGGTATCAAGGGTAAGGTAGAGGACCAGATACTGCCCTACGGTGTCGACAAGCTGTTTGTCTTCGACGGCGAGGGACTGTTCCCCTATACTTCAGCTCCCCACACCGACATCCTCGTCAACCTCTTCAAGGAGGAGCAGCCGCAGATCTGTCTGATGGGTGCTACGGTGATTGGTCGTGACCTCGGTCCCCGTGTCAGTTCCTCACTGACCTCCGGTCTGACCGCCGACTGCACAGAGTTAGAGATTGGTCCGTATGAAGACAAGAAAGCCGGTAAGGTTTATGAGAACCTGCTCTACCAGATTCGTCCTGCCTTCGGTGGTAACATCGTGGCAACAATCGTGAATCCTGAGCACCGTCCACAGATGGCTACCGTCCGCTCCGGTGTGATGCAGAAGGCTATCTACGAGGGTAAAGCTAAGAATGATGTCGTATATCCTGAGGTTAGCAAATATGTGGATATGGCTGTTGCCGGCGTGGTAAAGGTACTCGACCACCATGTGGAGGCTGCCAAGCACAACCTGAAGGGGGCTCCCATCGTCGTTGCCGGTGGTTACGGTATGGGTTCGAAGGAGAACTTCGACATGCTGTTCCAATTGGCTAAGGTGCTGCATGGTGAGGTCGGTGGTTCTCGTGCCGCTGTCGATGCCGGCTGGCTCGACCACGACCGTCAGATTGGTCAGACGGGTGTCACCGTTCATCCGAAGGTATATATCGCCTGTGGTATCTCTGGACAGATTCAGCACATCGCTGGTATGCAGGATTCTGGTATCATCATCAGCGTCAACAGCGACCCCGATGCTCCTATCAACCGCATCGCCGACTACGTGATTGTGGGTACTGTGGAAGAGGTTGTTCCGAAACTCATTAAGTATTACAAGCAAAATTCGAAATAACATGGCAAACTATTATAGCGATCATCCTGAGATCGGGTTCTACTTGAACCATCCCCTTATGGCTCGTATCGTTGAGCTGAAAGAAAAGGGTTTCGCTGATGCGAAAGAATATGACTATGCTCCCGTTGACTTGGGCGATGCCATCGAGAACTACAAGCAGATTCTCGACATCACCGGCGACGTTGCCGCTAACATCATCGAGCCAAACTCTGAGGCTGTTGACCTGAAAGGTCCGCACCTCGAGAACGGTCGCATGATCTACGCCTCTAAGACTTACGAGAACCTCGACGCCACCCGCAAGGCTGGTCTGTGGGGTGTCTCCATGCCCCGTCGCTACGGCGGTCTGAACCTGCCTAACGCAGTGTTCTCCATGCTGAGTGAGATGATTTCAGCCGCTGATGCCGGTTTCCAGAACATCTGGAGTCTGCAGAGCTGTATCGACACCCTCTATGAGTTCGGTTCAGAGGAGCAGCGCCAGAAGTATATCCCCCGTGTTTGTGCCGGTGAGGGTATGTCTATGGACCTCACAGAGCCTGATGCCGGTTCTGACCTGCAGCGTGTCATGCTGAAGGCTACCTTCGACGAGAAGGAAAACTGCTGGCGTCTGAACGGTGTGAAGCGTTTCATCACCAACGGTGACTCAGATATCCACCTCGTACTCGCCCGCTCTGAGGAGGGTACCAAGGACGGACGTGGTCTGTCTATGTTCATCTACGACAAGCGCCAGGGCGGTGTTGACGTTCGTCACATCGAGCATAAGTTGGGTATCCACGGTTCACCTACCTGTGAGCTGACCTATAAGAATGCCAAGGCAGAACTCTGCGGAAGCACCCGTCTGGGTCTGATTAAGTACGTGATGGCACTGATGAACGGTGCCCGTCTGGGTATCGCCGCACAGTCGGTAGGTGTGGAGCAGGAGGCTTACAACGAGGGTCTTGCCTATGCCAAGGAGCGTCAGCAGTTTGGTGACAAGATCATCAACTTCCCCGCTGTCTACGATATGCTCTCCCGTATGAAGGCAAAGTTGGACGCTGGTCGTTCACTGCTCTATGAGACAGCATGCTACGTGGATGTCTACAAGTGCCTGGAGGATATCGAGCGTGACCGTAAACTGACACCTGAGGAGAAACAGGAACTGAAGAAGTACCAGCGTCTTGCTGATGCCTTCACTCCACTTGCCAAGGGTATGAACTCCGAGTATGCCAACCAGAACGCCTACGATGCCATCAGCATCCACGGTGGATCCGGTTTCATCATGGAGTATAAGAGTCAGCGTCTGTTCCGTGATGCCCGTATCTTCTCTATCTACGAGGGTACCACCCAGTTGCAGGTAGTTGCTGCCATCCGCTATATCTCTAACGGTACCATGCTCAGCAACATCAAGGACATGCTCGCTGCCCTGCCTGCCGAAGCCGATGCTGCTCTGAAGGCTCGGGTGGAGAAACTCATCCCCGTCTACGAGGATGCCCTCAACTATGTAAAGGCACTCGACAATCAGGATGCACACGACTTCCTCGCTCGTCGTCTCTACGATATGACTGCCGAACTCGTAATGAGTCTGCTCATCATCCGCGATGCCTCAAAGGCTCCTGAACTTTTCAAGAAGTCTGCCAACGTTTATGTTCGTATGACCGAAGAGGATGTTTGTGGTAAGGCTGCCTACATCAAGAACTTCAAGGTAGAAGACCTGGAGAACTTTAAGGCTGCAGAACCCGAGGCAGAAGTTGAAGCATAAACAACAGTTTATTCCATAAAAAAGAATCCGATGGGTCACACAGACTCATCGGATTTTTCTTTCATGCTATAGATTTTTGCCACCAAGGCACCACTGATATTATGCCATACGCTGAAGATGGCACCAGGAATAGACGCCATGGGGAATGCGGCAAAGTGGATGGTCGCCAAGGATGAGGCAAGACCACTGTTTTGCATACCTACTTCGATGGAGATGGCAGTACGCTTGGGATGTGTCAACCGTAACAACTGTCCTATGCCATAACCCAAAGCCAGTCCGCAAAGGTTATGCAGAACAACAACGGCAACGACAATCAGTCCGCCTGTGAGAAGTTTGGAGGCATTATGTCCCACAATGATCGCTACCAGTGAAGCAATCATCACGGAGGAGAACGCAGGAAGATACGCCACCATACGTCGTGTCAACTCTGGCATATAATGCTGAATCAAGAAACCGACAAGGATGGGGGCTATCACCACATAGACAATAGACAACAGCATACCTACGGCATCCACATCCACGAAAGTTCCCGCCATCAGCCATGTCAGCAACGGTGTCAACAACGGAGCAAGCACCGTCGAGGTTGCCGTCATACCCACAGACAACGCCAAGTCGCCCTTGGCAAGATAGGTAATGACATTAGAGGCAGTACCGCCAGGACAACAGCCTACGAGTATCACACCCAGTGCCAGATCGGGTGGCAGGGAGAAAGCCTTAGTCAATAGCCAAGCGAACAAAGGCATAATCGTGAACTGCGCCAGACAACCTATCAGCACATCTTTCGGACGACTGAACACTATACGGAAATCATTGGGATTAAGTGTCAGTCCCATTCCGAACATAATCAATCCGAGCATGGGATTGACTACCCACGTTCCTACAGCGGCAAACGGAGCAGGAACCAGTAAAGACAATAGTGCCATGACCAAAACCAAGGCACCCATCCAACGGGCGATGAAATCACAAATTCTCTTCATCATCTTCTTATTCTTATCAGAATGCGTCAACAATATGTTCTATCTCTGGCTCCATCCCGACAGAGCCTATGACACTGACAATATCAAAGCGTATCTCGCCATCGAAATGACGGTATTTCACATAATGATTAGCAGCCAACTGCAGATGACGTATCTTCTGATAGCCTACGGCATCAACAGGATCGGTGAACAGACGGTTGCTGCGGGTCTTCACCTCCACAAAGACAACGGTGTCACCGTCCAAAGCAATGATATCCAAGTCGCGGTGCCCGCTTTTCCAGTCGCGCTCCAGAATCTGATATCCTTTGTGAAGCAGATAATCCACTGCCATCTGCTCTCCCCATTTGCCCAAGTCATTATGTTCTGCCATTAATCATATATTTTTCGACTGCAAAGATACAAAATTCCCAGAAAATACAGTATCTTTGCAAAGCACTAAAAACAGAAGACTTATGAAAATACTTTTTATCGGAGGCAAAGGCTAAGATATAGGGAATGTCTCGTTAAGCACTTGCTCTACGACCTTCGGGAAATACTGCATTTCCAACTGATGCTCTTTCTCTGCGATATCTTCTACGGTATCTGTCGGAGAAAGAGCAACTTTATATTGTGCTATCATCTCACCTGAGTCACAAACGGGGGTCACCCAATGGACAGTCATGCCTGTCTCTTCCTCGCCTGCCGCTTTCACTGCCTCATGCACATGATGTCCCCACATGCCTTTGCCCCCATATTTAGGGAGGAGGGCTGGATGGATATTGATGATACGACGGGGAAAAGCGTCAATCAGGAAATTGGGGATAAGAGGCAGGAAACCTGCCAGTACAATGAACTGGATGTCATATTGCTGAAGCAAAGATATCATAAATGACGCGTCATTGAGTTGCGGCTTGGGGGCGACAGCAGTGGGCACGCCCAAACGCTCAGCACGAGTCAATGCATAGGCTTCTGGTTTGTTGCTCACCACCAAGGCACAACAATACCGTGATGATGGTTCAAAATATTTGATTAAGTTCTCACAGTTCGAGCCGCTACCTGAAACGAAAATGGCAATATTGATCTTTTCCATATTATCTGTCTAGTTTCTTTAATAGTATTTCTATCAATCTGGGGACGCCATACTGGTCAATGTCGCTTTCACGTATCCAGATATAATCATCTGGCAATGCCGGTTTGTTCCTGGGTTCCCATAAAAAGAAGTCCGCAAAGAGTATGCGATGGGTAAGGACATGCTTCACATTATGACACAACAAAACAGCCTCAGAAGGAACTGCCTCCGTCAGCCAAGGTTCATAGAGTCCTTGCCAGATATCACCTCCCATGCGACGATGGATGGCTGTCATCCCCTTATACCTTATATATATATAAGTCAGATGCCGTTCTTTGACCTTCAATGTTCTACGCTTGACGGGCAGTTGCTCTATCCTACCCTCTCGCAACGCAACACAACTTTCCTGCAATGGACATGAGGCACATAACGGACTGGAGGGAGTACATTGAATAGCGCCAAAGTCCATCATCGCCTGATTAAAGAGACCAGCCCCCATCCCATCCTTGTTGAGGGCGGGGAGCAACAGTTCTTGTGCCAAAGCTGTAAACTCCTTTTTACCCTCGGTGGTATTGATGGGAGTGGCTATCCCATAATGACGGGCAAGCACACGATACACATTACCATCAACAACAGCAGCAGGTATATTGAAAGCGATGGAGCCTATAGCGGCAGCCGTATAGTCGCCTACTCCCTTCAAACTTTTGATTCCTTCCAATGTGGTAGGGAATTCCCCCATCGCCACAATCTGTTTTGCCGCATAGTGCAGATTTCGGGCACGACTGTAATAACCCAGTCCCTGCCACTCACGCAGAACCTCATCCTCAGAAGCGGCAGCAAGTTCCTCCACAGTATGCCACCGTCGCATAAAACGCTCCCAATAGGGACGTCCCTGCTCGATGCGTGTCTGCTGCAGGATAACCTCAGACAACCATATCGCATACGGATCACATATCTCCCGCCAGGGAAGCACTCGTCCATTCTCCTGAAACCACTGCAATATCGTTGTCGTAAAACTCATTTAACTGACTTTTGGCTGCAAAGGTACTACTTTTTTCTTATATTTGGTCGAAAGACTGAGGGTATTTCGTCGAAAGTCATTTGGTATGTACAATAGTTATACCTACCTTTGCAGTAGAATAAAGAACAAAACGAAACAGAATATGAAAAAATCAATCCTCACTTTCATGATGAGCCTCATCGCTACAATGGTGATGGCACAGGACAACAAAAACGTCAATGACAGTATCACATGGGATAAGCAACTGGATGGTGTCACCGTGACCCGTATGCGTCGTAACGTGAAGGCTGATGTCGACAAAATCAGCTATGACGTGAAGAACGATGCCGATGCCAAGGCTTCCACCGTACTGGATATGTTGCGTAAGGTACCTATGGTGACAGTAGACGGCGAGGACAACATCACCGTCAATGGATCAAGCTCTTTCAAGGTCTATGTGGACGGAAAGCCCAATATGATGATGTCTTCAGCCCCCAGTCAGGTATTCAAGGCGATGCCCGCCTCAATGGTGAAGAGTATCGAGGTGGTCACCAACCCTGGTGCAAAATATGACGCTGAGGGTGGCGCAGGAGTGTTGAACATCATCATGAATAAGGAAATGGCTGCCACAATGGGTGGTACAATGAACGGATATAACGGTAACGTCCGAGCCCAGGCAGGAAACAAAAGCTGGGGTGGCAGTGCCTTCGTCAGTGGACAGCAAGGAAAACTGACCTATAGTGCCAATGTGATGTTCAACCATTCGAACCCTGGAACGACGACCACGACCATGGAGCAAGAGCAATTTGGGACAATATCATCGAAGATCATAACGGAATCAACTTCAAAACCCAAGACTCCGTTCACTATGGGCAACCTCTCTTTGAGCTATGATGTTAACTCAATGAGTACATTAGGTCTGACAGCAGGTATCACGTCCTTCCGTGTGAAGAACCACGGCTATAGCACCACCAATATGGGTGGCGGACTGTATGGCAACGGCTATTCCTATGGTACCACTACCGATATGAAGATGGGACGTACCTCCTTCAACGGTAGCATCGACTACCAGCGGTTCTTCAACAAGGAGCGTACCAGCAGTTTGGCATTGACCTACCAGTTGACATATGCTCCTACCAATAATGAAATGGACAATAAGTTCGACCTCAGTAATACGACAGGTAGCTCGTGGCTGAACCTTACAGACCGCTTCTCCGACAATAAGGAGCGTACCACCGATCATATCTTCCAAGCCGACTACACCACACCACTGAGCAGGAGCACCACCCTGAATGCCGGTCTCAAGTTCAGTCATCGTAAGGCGACCTCTGACGCGAAATACTATCTTGCCGATGTCTATAGTGAGGACCTCAGCTCGGAGTATGACTATAAGAACAGCATCCTCGCAGGCTATGCCGAGTTTGTCAGCAAGTTTGGGAAATGGAGCGGAAAGGCAGGACTCCGTTATGAACAAACCTGGCAGCGTGTGAACTACCACCTCGGTAACGGTGATGACTTCACGACAAAGTACGGCAACCTGGTACCCTCGGCAAGTCTGTCTTACAGTTTCGCTCCTGCCACCAACCTCGGACTGACCTACAACATGCGCATCTCACGACCCGGTATCAGTTACCTGAATCCTTACGTGGATCGTTCGAATCCCACGGCACTGACCTATGGTAATCCTGACTTAAATACCGAGAAGACCCACAGTGTGGGACTGGTGTTCAACACCTTCACCTCGAAACTGATGCTGAATGTCAACCTACGTCACAGTTTTACAGACAATGCCATCGAACAGTATTCTTTCTACGATGATGCCAACCTGTTGAACACAACCTACGACAATACGGGAAAGAACCATGTCAGCAGTCTGAATGTCTATGTCCAGTGGATGCTGCATAAGAATACCAGACTATTCCTTAACGGTGGCGTAGACTATAGCGACATGCGTTCCAAGGCGCTCGACCTGAAGAATAACGGATGGCATGCCAATGCGATGGTGGGACTCCAGCAGACACTGCCTGCCGATATCAAACTCGGTGCCTACCTCATCACTTCCACCAAGCGGTATACCCTGCAGGGATGGAGCACGGGTTTCAACATTCTGACCGCCAACCTCTCAAAGACCTTCCTCAACGACAAACTGACACTCACCTTGTCGGCAATGACGGGACTGGGTAACGGTGGCAAACTGAATATCGAGACCTACAGCCACGGCAAGGACTTCACCAATCACATGCAGATCAGAGTGCCGATGCAGAGTTTCTCTTTCAGCATCGCCTACAACTTCGGAAACACCAAGAAACAGTTCCGTCAGCACCAGAGCCGTGTGGAGAACGACTACATCGAGCACCAGTCTCAGAGTGAGAGCATCAATAATGCCCAGATGGGACAGCAGTAAGAGTTGATGCGATGGGTTCTTGAGATTTTGTCCTTTTTCCTTTGATATTTTACTGAAATG
Organism: uncultured Prevotellaceae bacterium; assembly: GCA_902776195.1. GTDB lineage: Bacteria > Bacteroidota > Bacteroidia > Bacteroidales > Bacteroidaceae > Prevotella. The sequence goes on from CACYPF010000004.1 coordinate 63,617, forward strand.
AACTAATTTTGTACGCAAATGTGCTTTATAGGATGAATAAAGAAAATATCAAAGCCTTTATTGGCAAATCAAAAAAAGGTATTGTGCTGATTGTTGCCGCTGCCCTCCTGTCGCAGTTGCTCAATATAGCACAATACGTTTATACTCGCAAAACCGTCAAAGAGCAAACTGAGAGAAAGACTACCAACGACCTTCGGGAGATACAGCGTGTCGCAAACTTAAAGACAACGGTAGAGACCGCTGTACAGAATGCGATGGGCGACGTGTTAGCAAACATCAACGAGCCAGACAATTTCTATAGTATTGTAACACGTCTCGTCTCACGGAACCGCTATATAGTGGGTAGCACCGTTGCCATGACTCCTTGTTTCTATGCGCAGAAAGACAGTCTTTTCGCTCCTTTCGCCTATCCCGAAGCAGGAAGTAGTCAGCCCGTTACCAAATTGTTACCTTACGACTACACCAAGCTGGACTGGTATGCCATTCCCTTCAAGAAAGACTCCGCCATGTGGAGTGAGCCTTATACCGATGTCGGAGGTTCAGACTTGGTGGTACACACCTATAGTCAACCTATCCATAACAGCAATGGTACCGTGATAGGTATCCTCACCGCTGATGTTCACTTCGATCAATTGGCAGACAAGAAAGCCCCTGTATACGATGCCGTCGACCGTGTCAACATCTATGGTTTTATCCTTCAGTTGCTGGGGTTGATACTTATCGCATGGATTGTATGGCGGTATTTCGACAAGCTCCGTCAAATGAACAAGTTGGTCATGGAGATGGAACTGATAGACAAAGAGCTCCAGATTGCAGGTGACATACAGAATGCCATGCTGCCAAACATATCATCAGAAGATAATGCCGGTCATCATTTGGATATGCAGGTGAAGATCATGCAAGCCCCTGAAGTGAGTGCAGACTTCTATGATTACCTTTATGTGGGTTCTCAGATGGTATTCTGTATTGGTGACGTTCCAGGCAACAATGTGAAAGCTTCGCTGATGATGGCTGTCACACGCAGTGCCTTTCATACGGCAGTATCAATGAACAGCGAGTCGCAAGATATCTCACCTGCAGTCATCGTGACGGCAATGAACAAAGCACTGAATTCCATCAGCCATAATGAAATGTTCGCCACCCTCTTCGTGGGTGTCCTCCATATCGAGGATGGTCGTATGACCTACTGTTGTGCAGGTAATCCGGCACCAGTAGTAATTGACTCCTCGGCAAGTACCAGTCTGCTGAATGTGATTCCCAACATACCAGTAGGTGTCATAGCCGATTTCGCATTCGAAGAACAACAATTCACACTACAAGAAGGCTCCACCTTGTTTCTTTATAACGACGGTCTCTACGAGACAATAAATAATAAAAAGGAGGCATATGGACGGAAGCGCATGCTGACACGCCTTGAGAGTCTGATACGTACAGGGTGCGGTACAGAGAAACTACTCGCCAAGATGGCAGAGACCTTAGAAAACTATCGGGGTTCAGAGCCACAGACTGATGACGTGACGATGATGGTCATAAAAATGACTCCTGCGAAATGAAGATAAAGATCACGAAACGGGACCTTGAGTTGTTAGGCATACAAGCCGAAGCATGGCTGGTGCTGATGCTGGTGCCTGCCATCACTACGTTCTTCAGTACGCATAGCTGGATGGACACCTATCATGCCCTGACCTACTCCATGCGCATTATCGCCATGCCTGCAGGTGTCTATTTCGTGAATTTCTGTATTCTGATACCCCTCTGCTACTATCGTGGAAGACGCTGGCTGTTCTTCCTGGTCAATGCGGTGTTCCTGTGCGGTACCGCATGGCATTATTTCACGGTCGACCCGCAGTCCATCATGGACATGCAGCCTCACGAGGAGTTTAAGAAAGCAACGCTCATCGGCTATTATGCCTCTACCGCATTCTTCCTTTTCGTATATGTCATCCTGGCAGGTGTTGCCCTGTTGGTTCACCACTTGGTGAGGACAAAGGAAATCAAACGCCAACTCGCAGAGGAGAAACAGAAGCATACAGAGGCTGAGCTGGAGTGGTTGAAGAACCAGTTGAACCCGCACTTCCTTTTCAACACCTTGAATAATATCTCATCATTGGTACAGATAGACGCAGACCAGGCACAGGACTCCATCGCCCAGCTGAGTGACCTGCTGCGCTATGCGATGTATGAGACACGCCATGACAAGGTACCGTTGAAAGGAGAGGTGGAATTCATGCAGAACTATATCGACCTGATGAAACTGCGCTGCAATGAGAAGACCGTGGTCAACTCTCAACTCTCAACTCTCAACTCTCAACAAGAGATAGCCCCCTTGCTCTTTATCTCCTTGATAGAGAATGCTTTCAAGCATGGGGTGAGCAGCGGGCGTGACTCACGTATTGACATCACACTCACAACGGAGGACCATCTGTTGACATTCGTCTGCGAGAATACCAACTACCCCAAGGATGACCAGAACCGCAGTGGCTCAGGCATCGGTGTCGAGAATACCAAGCGCCGGTTGGAACTCATCTATAAAGACCGCTACACCTGGGAGCAGTCCCTCAACAATAACATCTATCACGTAAAAGTCACCATCCAACTATGAACCCTATTACCTGTATCATCGTCGATGACGAGCCCCTTGCCGTCAAGTTGCTGGAGTCATTTGTGCAGAAGACACCCCAGCTGCAGCTGGAGCACTCCTTTACTGACTCTGTAGAGGCTTTCGCATGGCTGAAAGACCATCCTGTGAGCCTCGCCTTCATGGATATCCAGATGCCCGACCTCAACGGAATGGAACTCTCCCGTATGCTGCCGGAAGATACGAAGGTGATTTTCACGACTGCCTTCAAGGAATATGCTTTCGAGAGCTATGAGGTGAGTGCGGTAGACTTCCTGCTGAAGCCCATCCGATACAATAAGTTCATCGCTGCCGTTGAGAAAGTGGAGCGATTGATTGGCTTAGAGTCGAAAGCTGAGAGTGCGGAAACTGTCCAGAAGAAGACGATGTTTATCCGTGTGGACGGTGAGCTCAGACAGGTGAACTTCGACCATATTCTTTATGTGGAGGGTATGAAGGACTACGTGCGCTTCCATGTGGAGGGAGAGCCACGGCCACTGACAACCCACATGACCATGAAGGCAGTGGAGGATACCCTGCCCACAGATACCTTTATGCGCATCAACCGCTCATATATTGTACGACTGGACAAGATACGAACGGTTGACCGTAACCTTTGCGTCTATATCGGTGACGAGATTATCCGTGTCACCGATGCCTACCGTGAGGCTTTTGAAAATTACTGCTCGGGAAACTGCTGATAGATACGGAGTCCGAAGACGGGTGCCTCGGCATAGGCATACTCCATGATTTCGGAGATGGCATGCTCGTATGGGATTGCCGCCTGGTCCTTTAGCCAGAAGACAAACTCCACGGGAAGTCCTGTCGGGGTGGCATCCAGCTGATGCACCAGGATGGGTTTGTCGCTGAGTACATTTTCCTGCTGGGCAAGCCATTGTTCCATGTGCTCCCGGTAACGGGTCAGGTTGGGAACACCCTCCTCGTCAAGTGTCAGTGACCGGAAATCAAAGAACACCTTCCTTGCCGCCTTGCGACCCGTGTTTTCCGTCATGCCTTTCCAGTTCTGGAACGAGCCGTCAACCAGTGTCTGTGGAGTGACGGTGATGATGGTATTGTCGAAGTTACGTACCTTCACCGTTGTCAGCGTGATCTCCTCCACGATACCGTCAGCACCTGCTGAGGGAACAGTGATACGGTCACCGATGGTCACCATGTCATTAGAGGTCAGGCGGATGCCCGCCACCAATCCTTTGATAGTGTCCTGAAAGGCGAGCATGAGAATAGCGGAGGCAGCACCCAGTCCTGCCAGCAGTGTCGATGGGTCTTTTTTGACCGCAATGGCAACGACGATGATCAGTGCCACGAATACCATGACGATTTTCAACACGCCACAGAAGGTATAGAGGTATTGTTTCTTGGAGGTACGCCGACCGTCATCCAACTGTTTTAGCGAGTCTATCATCGCAAAGATGGAGCGGACACCCATCACGATGATATAGATGGCGGTAAGTCGTGCCAGCACTTCGTGAACCGTAGGATGATCATAGAACACTGACGGCAGTACCAGCCAGATGACAATAGCCGGTACAATCTGCGAGGCAGACCGCAGTACCCGCTCGTTGAACACCACGTCATCCCATTTCGACTCTGTCTTGGCGGTAATTTTCAGGACAAGGGGAATGAAACGGCGTGACAACCAGCCGGCAAAAGCTGCCAAAAGAATAGCGACAACCACTAATACGATATGACATATAACAGGAATGCTGTCAGCAGACAGTCCTATCTGGGCGAGCAACTGCTCTACATATAACTGGATAGTATTCATCATCATAGTTCACAAAGGGCATTGCAGACACGGTCTTGGAAGTTTCTTCCCGTTTCCGAATTCATGATGCCCTGGTTAATCATGGAGAAACAAAGCTGGTGACCATTTGCCGCAGTGCAGTAGCCAGCCAGTGCCGAGACACCTGTCACCGTCCCTGTCTTTGCCTTCACATTTCCTTCGGCTGCAGTACCTTTCATACGAGTTTTCAGCGTACCGTCCCATCCCGCTATGGGCAGCGAAGGCAGCAGATGCTCGTAAATGTTCTTGTTGCGATAGGCATAGCGTAGCAATCGTGTCTCCAACTCAGGAGTCACATAATTATACAAGGAGAGACCACTGCCGTCGGCTATACGATAGGGATTCTTGCCATTCCCCACCTTCTGGATGAGTTGCTTGATGACACTGGCGGCATCCTTCGCCTTGGCAGAACGGCGACCAGTCGAACTGGCAATCTGGTAGAACATCGCCTCGGCATAGAAGTTATCGCTCATCTTCATCATCCGCTGCAGGATCTGGTCCATGGTATGGAAACGACTGCAAAGGATTCGTGCCTCACTGGGAAGACTTCCCTCGGAGAGTCGGATGTCAAGGACAATGCCCTCGTTGGAAAGTTCCTTGACGAAACGCTCTAGAAAGTCAATGTCACGACCGAGGGAGAGCGGTGATATCTTCGGGTTGTCATCGTCCCAGCACCATCCCTCACCAAACAGGTCCCCATCCTTCATGGTGCGGTCGGCGACGATACGCCCCCGGATGGTGTCGACTCCCATTTGCTGGACGCTCTCGACGAAAGCGCGCATATCATCACTATTGAAGGCTGGGTCAAAACCACCCACACAGTAGAGGTCGCCATAAAGGGTACTGTCTTGTACCTCACCGGTATAGTAAAGTTTTGTGAGGAACTGATGGGAGCCCCCTAAACGGTCAAGAGCCGCAACGGCGGTGACGACCTTCATCGTGGAGGCTGGGCGCAATGCCTGTCGTTCGTTCACCTTATATAATACAGAATCTGCTGTCAGGTCATAAACCATCATACCGACTATAGAGGTCTCAAAAATCCTTGACTGCAGCAGAGAGTCAAGACGATACTGGATATTCTGTGGCCAAGGCAATGCCACGTCTATGGTATCACCGTCAGCCGTTACCTGCTGCACTGTCTGAGCATTCAGACAGACAGGGATTAGCAACAATAAAAGGGAAAAAATCTTCAGTCTTTTCATATTTACATGCAAAGATACAAAAAATTAGGAATTAGGAATTAGGAATTAGGAATTATTTCGTAACTTTGCAACATAATTTACTACGACAATGGTTTACAAATACGATTTTCTGGTTATAGGTGCTGGCGTGGCAGGAATGAGCTACGCCCTGAAGATAGCCCGTGCCAACAAAGGCAAAGTGTGTATGATCTGCAAGACATCGCTGGACGAGGCGAACACGTCTTTCGCACAGGGTGGTGTGGCAAGTGTCACGAATCTGAAGCTGGACACCTTCGATAAGCATATCGCTGACACCATCATCGCCGGCGATTATATCTCAGACCGCAAGGCGGTGGAGCAGGTGGTACGCAATGCCCCCAGCCAGATAGAGGAGTTGGTGAAATGGGGTGTTAACTTCGACAAGAAGGAAGACGGGCAGTTCGACCTGCACCGGGAGGGCGGTCACTCTGAGTTCCGCATCCTCCACCATGCCGATGACACTGGTGCGGAGATTCAGCGCGGACTGATGGAGGCTGTGCGTAACAACCCCAATATTGATGTCAAGGAGAACCATTTCGCCGTTGAGATTATCACCCAGCACCATCTGGGTGTCCGTGTGACCCGCCGCTCACCACATATCCAGTGCTATGGTGCCTATGTGCTGAATCCTAAGACGGAGAAGGTAGACACTTATCTTGCCAAGGTGACAGTGATGTGTACGGGTGGCTGTGGAGCCGTCTATCTGACCACCTCCAATCCTGTCATTGCCACCGGTGACGGTATCGCTATGGTATACCGTGCCAAGGGTACTGTTGCCGACATGGAGTTCGTGCAGTTCCATCCTACCGTACTGCATAACCCCAACGAGACACATCCCGCCTACCTCATTACGGAGGCGATGCGCGGCTATGGTGGTATCCTGAAACTGCCCAATGGGGAGACCTTCATGGAGAAATATGACGAGCGTCTGTCATTGGCACCCCGAGATATTGTGGCACGTGCCATTGATAAGGAGATGAAGATTCATGGTATCGACCATGTCTGCCTTGACGTGACACACAAGCCCGCTGAGGAGACCCGCCATCACTTCCCCAATATCTACCAGAAATGTCTGTCGATGGGTATTGACATCACAACCGACTATATCCCCGTCCGCCCTGCTGCCCATTATATGTGCGGCGGTATCAAGGTCGACTTGAACGGACAGTCGAGCATCGAGCGGCTCTATGCCCTCGGAGAGTGCTCATGCACGGGACTGCATGGTGGCAACCGCCTTGCCTCCAACTCCCTCATCGAGGCGGTGGTCTATGCTGATGCTGCCGCCAAGCACTCGTTGCAGCATGTGGACGAGTACGACTTCAATCTTGACGTGCCCAAGTGGAATGACGAGGGTACGATGACCAACGAGGAGAAGGTGCTCATCACACAGTCTGTCAAGGAGGTGACACAGATCATGTCCAACTACGTGGGTATCGTCCGCAGCGACTTACGACTGCACCGTGCATGGGACCGTCTCGACATGCTCTATGAGGAGACGGAGCGCCTCTTCAAACGTGTGAAGGCAAGCCGTGACATCTGCGAGCTCCGTAACATGATCAATGTCGGCTATCTTATCACACGCTGGGCATTGGAGCGTAAGGAGTGCCGCGGGCTGCACTTCACGACCGACTACCCCCTGCATGCTTACGATAAAAAATAAGTCATTTATCATGTTGCATATCGCACTGCCTGACAAACAAGTGAGACGACTCTCTTTCTACCTTGCCATGGAGGAATACGTGGCAAGACATGTGGAGGCGGAGGACTGTTTCTTCATGTGGCAGGTGGAGCCGAGTGTCATCTTCGGGCGCAACCAGCTGATAGAGAATGAGGTGAACCTCGACTTCTGCCGCCGGCACCACATCCGGATGTACCGGCGGAAGAGCGGTGGGGGATGTGTGTATGCGGACATGAACAACGTGATGTTCTCGTATGTCACCAGTGAGGAGCAGGTGGGCTTCACCTTCAACAGATATATTAACATGGTGGTGATGACACTCCATAAACTGGGTGTCGATGCCTCGCCATCCGGTCGTAACGACGTGATGATCGGCAACCGTAAGGTGTCGGGCAACGCCTTCTACAAGATCCCCGGACATAGTATCGTACACGGGACGATGCTCTACGACACGGATATGCTCAATATGGCAGGGGCACTCACGCCACCTACGGAGAAACTGCTCTCAAAGGGGGTACAAAGCATCCACCAGCATATCGACGTGCTGAAGAATCATATCAACTTGGGACTGGGGGAGTTCATGGAGTTTGTACTCAAAGAACTCTGTCACGACGAGCTGACATTGACACAGGATGATATCCGGCAGATAGAGCTGCTGGAACAGGAATACCTCTCCGACGAGTTTATCTATGGCAAGAATCCCCGCTATACCATCATCAAGAAACGCCGCATAGAAGGCGTGGGTGAGTTTGAGGCACGCATAGAAGTGAAGAACGGCATCATCAAGAGTGTGAACCTCATGGGCGACTTCTTCCTTGTGGGAGACCTCGATAACGGTCTGCTCAAGAAACTGAGGAACGTACCGTTGGAGGCTGGTGCATTAAACCATATCCTACCTGACCGCATTGACGACATCATACTGAACCTGATGAAAACAGACTTCATCGACCTCCTTACCACTTGACACACCTAACAAACCTTCTAGAAACCTAACAAACCTATAAATATGGAAAACAAAAGAACCTGTCTATATGACAAACACGTAGCACTGGGGGCACTCATCTCCCCCTTCGGCGGTTTTGACATGCCTATACAATATTCTAATATTGTGGATGAGCACCAGGCAGTGCGCCAGCACTGTGGGGTCTTCGACGTGAGCCACATGGGCGAGGTGTTGGTGTATGGCACCGATGCCGAGCGCTTCGTCAACCACATCTTCACCAATGACGTGCGAGGTATGGCTGACGGGAAGATCCTCTATGGCATGATGTGCTATGAGGACGGCGGTGTCGTGGACGACCTGCTGGTGTATAAAAAAGATGCCGGTAGCTTCTTCCTCGTCATCAACGCCTCGAATATCGACAAGGACTGGGAATGGATACAGCAGCAGGCAGCCGGCTTTGATGTCACATTGGAAAACCAGAGTGAACAATACGGTGAAATTGCCGTCCAGGGTCCGGAAGCGGAGCAGGTGATGGAGCAGACACTGGGCATCTCCTGCAAAGAACTGACTTTCTACACTTTCAAGGTCATCGGTGACATCATCGTATCACGTACAGGCTATACTGGAGAGGATGGTTTTGAGGTCTATGCCTCATCCTCTTATATTAATGAGTGTTGGGACAAGTTGATGGCAGCAGGAGTGAAGCCCTGCGGACTCGGTTGTCGCGACACCCTGCGTTTTGAGGTAGGACTGCCCCTCTACGGCGATGAGTTATCAGAGACCATCTCTCCCATCATGGCGGGACTGGGCATTTTCGTGAAACTGGACAAGGAGGAGTTTATCGGAAAAGATGCCCTTGCCAAGCAGAAAGCGGAGGGTGTCAGCAAGAAACTGGTGGGCATCGAGCTGCATGACAAGGCGATACCCCGCCATGGCTACAGCGTACTGAAAGACGGCAATGTCATCGGCGAAGTCACTACCGGCTATCACACCATCTCCACCGACAAGAGCGTATGCCTCGCCCTCATCGACAGCCAGTATGCTGCCTTGGGCACAGACGTGGAGATACAGATTCGCAAGAAGACCTTCCCCGGTACGGTATGTAAGAAGCGTTTCTATGACAAACACTATAAGAAAGATTGAACATTAAATTTTGAAGATATGGCAAAAGTTATTGAAGGACTCTATTACAGTGAGTCACATGAGTATGTGAGAGTAGAAGGCAACTTCGGGTTTATCGGTATCACCGACTATGCGCAGAACGCCTTGGGTAATGTGGTATATGTCGACCTTCCCGATGTAGACGACGAGGTAACGGCAGGTGAGGAGTTTGGTGCCGTGGAGAGTGTGAAGGCAGCAAGCGACCTGATGTCACCCGTCAGCGGCACCATCGTGGAGGTAAACGAGGCTCTCGACGACCAGCCGGAGCTCGTCAACCAGGATGCCTTCGCCAACTGGATTATCAAGGTGGAGATGAGTGACAAGAGTGAGCTTGACGACCTCATGGATGCCAAAGCTTACGCTGCTTTCTGTGAGAAGTAATTAATTTTCTGGATTTCGATATTACGATCATGTTCAAATATTTTCCCCACACAGACGAGGACCTTCAGGCGATGATGGAGAAAGTCGGGGTGAAGAGCCTTGACGACCTCTATGCCGAGGTTCCCGATGAGATCCGCTTCCGTGGCGACTATCAGTTGCCGGAGCAGATGAGCGAGGTGGAGGTGCGCCAGTTGTTTGAGAAACTGGGCGGGCAGAACGAGCAGCTGACATGTTTCGGGGGCGCTGGTGTCTACGACCACTACACGCCAGCCGTCATCCCTGCTCTGCTGAGCCGCTCAGAGTTCCTCACCAGCTATACTCCCTATCAGGCGGAGATATCACAAGGCACGCTCCATTACATCTTCGAATACCAGTCGATGATGGCAGAGCTGACGGGAATGGACATCTCCAATGCTTCCATGTACGACGGTACGACAGCTGCCGCCGAGGCTGTGATGATGGCTGTCGCTGCCGGCAAGAAGCAGGACACGGTACTCATCAGTGAGACCGTCGACCCGAAGACACTGAGAGTGATAGAGACCTATGCCCACTTCCACGGCATCAAGATAGAGATGATCCGTCAACAGGAGGGCATCACCGATCTGCCACACCTGCAATCCCTACTGTCTCTGCATCAGGGAAAGGTCGCTGGTGTATTCGTGCAACAACCGAACTACTACGGTATCGTTGAGGATTACAATGGGTACGCTGATGCTGTCCATGCCGGGAAGGGACTCTTTATCATGAGCAGCATTGCCGCCGATCTCGCCGTTCTGAAGACACCCGGCGAATGGGGGGCAGACATCGCTGTGGGCGATGGGCAGTCGTTGGGTATCCCCATGCAGTTCGGAGGACCGTATGTCGGCTATATGTGCTGCACGGAGAAACTCATCCGCAAGATGCCCGGACGTATCGTCGGCATGACAAAGGACAACCGTGGACAGCGTGCTTTCGTATTGACACTACAGGCACGTGAGCAACATATCCGCCGTCAGAAAGCGACCTCGAACATCTGCTCAAACCAAAGTCTGATGGCACTCTTCGTCACGATATATATGTCTCTGATGGGTAAGGAGGGGCTGCGTGAGGCTGCTGAGCTGTCGTACGCCGGTGCTCATTACCTTTGCGACAAGCTTCTGGCTACGGGACACTTCAAAATGGTGTACGACAAACCTTTCTTCAATGAGTTTGTCGTCAGCTACGACGGTGACCTTGACGCTCTGTTGCGGCAACTTCAAGCCCATGGCATCTTCGGTGGTGTCAAACTGGGCGACAACCAGTTGATGATTGCCGTTACCGAGAAGAGGACGAAAGAGGATATTGATAACTATGTAAATGAAATAATGCCATGAACAACAGACTATATGGAAACCTGATCTTCGAACTCTCGAAGAAAGGGCGCAAAGGATATTCTCTTCCCAAGAACCGGTTCGGTAACTATGAGATACCGGCAGGCATGCGACGCAAGGAGCCTGCTGAGTTGCCGGAGTGTGACGAGATGACGGTAGTGCGTCATTATACGAACCTCTCCGCCAATAACTTCGGGGTGGACAACGGGTTCTATCCGTTGGGGTCCTGCACCATGAAGTATAATCCCAAGGTCAATGAGGAGATGGCGGCGCTGCCACAGTTTGCCAACCTGCACCCCCTGCAGCCCCAAGGGACTACTAAGGGCGCACGTGCCGTCAGTACTTTATTAAAGAGGGCACTCTGTGAACTGACAGGACTTGCCGACTTCACGCTGAAACCTTATGCGGGGGCTCATGGTGAACTGACCGGACTGATGGTCATCCGTGGCTATCACCAGTCACGTCATGACGAGGCTCGCACGAAAGTCATCGTGCCCGACTCTGCCCATGGCACCAATCCTGCCTCTGCCGCCGTCTGCGGTCTGGAGATTTTAGAGGTGAAGTCAACAAAGGATGGGCTGGTAGACCTGGAAGACCTGGAAAGCCTGGTTGCCCAAGAAGGTCCCAACATCGCTGCCATGATGATGACCAACCCCAATACCCTCGGACTTTTCGAGCGTGACATCCCCACGATTGCCAAGATGATTCACGACTGCGGAGGACTGATGTATTACGACGGTGCCAACCTGAACCCTATGCTTGGTGCATGCCGCCCTGGTGACATGGGTTTTGACGTGATGCACATCAACCTGCACAAGACATTCTCCACGCCACATGGCGGTGGCGGTCCTGGCAGTGGTCCGGTGGGAGTACGCAAGGGTCTGGAGCCGTTCCTTCCCTATGTCAGTCCTTACGAGAGTGGCAACTTCGCCGTGGTGATGCGTGCCTATGCTTATATCCTCTCACTGGGTAAGGAGCATATGAAGGAGGTGGGACCTCTGGCGACTCTGAATGCCAACTATATCAAGGAGTGTCTGAAGGATGTCTATGAACTGCCTATCGACGGACTCTGCAAACATGAGTTCGTGTTTGACGGATTGAAGGACAAGTCGACGGGTGTCACTACGATGGACGTTGCCAAACGTCTGCTGGACTATGGCTATCATGCGCCCACCATCTACTTCCCCTTACTCTTCCATGAGAGCCTCATGATAGAGCCGACCGAGAATGAGTCGAAAGACACTATCGACGGTTTCATTGATGTGATGCGGAAAATCGCTGAGGAGGCGAAGAGGGAGCCCGATGTGGTGAAGACGGCTCCACATAACACACCTATCGGCAGGGTGGATGACGTGCTCGCCGCCAAGCATCCGATTGTTACTTATAAACAGATGATGAATGACAACAACTGACCTTATCATTATCGGCGCGGGACCTGGTGGTTACCGCGCCGCTGAGTATGCCGCCAAACAGGGACTGCATGTAGTGATTATCGAACAGGACGAGGTGGGGGGTACCTGTCTCAACCGTGGCTGCATCCCCACGAAGACATATGTGCATGCCAGCACCTTTGCTGATGCCTTCGAGCGTCAACAGCAGGTGGTCAGTCTGCTGCGCAGTGGGGTGGAGCAGATTCTCGGTACCCCAGGAATCACACTCATCAAGGGGCATGCCTCCTTCATCGACGCACAGACGGTGGAAGTATGTAGCGATGCCAACGCTACTACAGAAACTATCACTGCCCCCCACATCATCATTGCCACGGGAAGCAGTGCCAAGTTGCTGCCCTTGCCAGATATCGACGACCCGCGTCTTGTCACTTCCACAGAACTGCTTCAACGTCCTACCCTGCCACAGCGTCTTGCCATCATCGGTGCCGGTGTTATCGGCATGGAGTTTGCCAGCGTCTTCAACCGCTTCGGTTCAGAGGTCATGGTCATCGAGTATCTCAAGGAGTGCTTGCCGATGGTGGACAGCGACATTGCCAAGCGGCTGCGTAAACTTCTTGAGAAGCGGGGTATCAAGTTCCAGATGAAAACTGCCGTGCAGTCGCTCAAGGAGATTGATGCTGACGTAATCCTGATGGCGACAGGTCGTCAGCCGAATGTCGGTGATGATTTCCGGAAGGCTGGTTTTGAGTATGACGGGCGGAAAGGGATCACCGTTAATGACAACTTTGAGACGACAGTCAAAGGTATCTACGCCATTGGTGACGTGAATGGCAGGCAGATGCTTGCCCATGCCGCAGAGATGCAGGCGGTACGTGCCGTCAACCACATCATCGGAAAGAAAGACGGTATCCGCTTCGACATCATGCCTGCCGCTATCTTCACCGAGCCAGAGGCTGCCTGTGTGGGACCGTCAGAAGACCAGCTGAAGGCAGATGGCAGGGCGTATGTCTGCAAGAAAGCGTTCTGGCGTGCCAACGGAAAGGCACAGGCGATGAATGAGACGGAGGGAATGTTGAAACTCTTTGCCGACCAAAACGACCGTATCATCGGCTGCCATGCCTATGGTGCTCATGCCGCCGACCTCATACAAGAATGTAGTGCCCTCATGTGCAAGGACACTACACTCTCAGAATTACGTGATATGATACATATCCACCCCACCCTCAGCGAGATACTGAAAGCGGCGGTGGAGTAACGGTTACGGCATCTTCACCAGATTGACATTCTTGAGATTGAGCTTTGCTGTCTTCTCGTCAATCTTCTTGTCGGTATTGGTATAGACAATGGTGGTGTTCTCGATGTCGATGTCACGCACATTGTCGAGACCGAGGATGCCACTTGCCTCGATACCCGTGGAGGCTCCATGACAGATGACATTCGAGATATGGATGTCCTGGAAATAGGGAGCCTTCTTCTTTTGCTCCTCTGTGAAGGTAGGCACCTTGTTGGGGTCACTGCCGGCAGGACGGTCGACATAGTCACACTGGAAGATAATAGCCTCATCCTTGATATCAGTCATCATGATATCAGAGATAAACAACTTCTCCGTCTTGCCGCCACGACTCATACCACTCTTGAAACGGAGACCGGTGTCTGTGCCAGCGAAACGGTTATGGCGGACGATGATACGGCGCATACCGCTGATGGTCTCACTGCCCAGCACGAAACCACCATGGGCATGGAAAACGGTATTGTCCTGAATGACGATATCCTCACAGCCATTGGCGGGAGAGGTCGGCTTTATATTACCACCCTTCATGCAGATACCATCATCACCGGCATCCACCGTACTGTTGACGATCAGTCCGATATTGACATCACTGAAGTCAATGGCATCACCGTTCTGCGCATTCCATGGACAGCGCACGGTGACACCATCCACGATGACATTCTTGGAATAGCAAGGATGAACATGGAAACGGGGGGAGTTCTGTACGGTGACTCCTTGGATAAGCACGTTCTCACAATCGGTAAAGCGGATGATGTCGTTACGCATCTTCTCCTGTGCCTCGGGGGTCTCTGCGATATTCGCCGCTGCGTTCTTTGTGTTCCAAGGATAGAAGAGGGTACCATTGGATTGCTCCACGCCACCAATTACCTTTTTGAAGACATTCCACTCCACGTCACTCACCTTACCACGCTTGACGGGACGCCAGTGCTCACCATTGCCGTCGATGATTCCCTCACCAGTGATGGCGATGTTCTTGCGCTTAGAGGCACGGATGCAGGGATAAACACGACTGCCTGCCTTTGCCTCGGGATCGACATACAGCGACTTGTCTGAAGAGAAGAGTATAAGGGCGTTCTTGTCGAGGTGTAACTCGATATTGTCCTTCAACGAGATGGGACCGGTGAGCCATACCCCCTCCGGGATATTCAGTCGTCCACCTCCCAACTTGTTCAGTTTGCTGATACCCTTGCTGAATGCCTCAGTATTCAGGGTCACTCCATCACCGACACCCCCTACATCCTTGAGACTTATCTCATTGGCAGGGATAACAGGACGGCTGACCTGCTTGACCTCAACAGGGAGATTCTGATAATACTTTGAGTAGTCTTGCGCCTCCACGGCGACTGGCAGCATCAACAGCACTGCCACGTAGTTTAGTAGTTTGTTCATTGTTATTTGTTATTAATTTGATTTCTAATCTTTCATCTTTCTCTGACAAGAGGGGCAGATCCCTTTGACCACATACTCCGCCTCCTCCATCTCAAAGCCCGCAGGCAGAGGTACGGAAGGGATTCGCACATTCGTCAGGCAATAGGTACGATGGCATTTGTTACAGGTCAGATGGACATGCCCCTCACAATGCCGGGTATCGTCCTGATGGCATACACAGTATTTCTGTGACCCGGAACCATCGTCTATCTGATGCAGCAGATGTGTCTCTGTCAACAAGGTGAGAATACGGAACAGCGTGGAACGGTCTACAGTAGGCAGTTTAGCCTCCAAGTCGCCCAGACTGAAAGCGTCGTGAAAGCCATGCCTGATCTGCCGCCACACCAGCAACCGCACTGCTGTCACACGGATACCCGCATTGTCAAGCACTTGTTCGTCAGAGATATCTAAATGCATCGTAGTTTAAACTTCTGCCCGCAAAGTTACGAAATAATTGAAAAACAAACACATTATTAATAATTATTTACTTCTTTGCAACTAAAATGTAACAAAGCAAGCCACTCATGGAAAGGATGCCCCTCCTTATCGATAGATGAAAAAATGTCCTCCATCACTCTGAGCATATTTCCGCAACAACCCTTGGATGAAGCGTGCGTTCCCTTCTACCCGCTGCTCGTCACCGTCATAGCCGTTGATGAGTACAAGCAGGTGTTGTGTATCCATGGTGATTTTCGTGCGCTCATGGTCACTGGTGGGTGTACCTACCCCACCCTCGGCATCGCGATAGACGGGCAGTCCATGGATATTGATCATCCCCCTGCCAATACCCTCATACGGTTCACCTTCCCTGCCGACACCTAATGTCAGGGTGTCACCCACAAACTTGTCGGCATCAAAACCGCCAATGCTATAGCCATAGGCGATAGAGGCAAGGTTGATGAGGTCTACCAGCGTGTCTATCTGGTACAGTTCCTTCCCTTGCAGCATCCTTCTGATCAGCGCCTCCGACGCAGGGCGGTAACGTGAGGGGTCCTTGCCACATGCCTTGTAGACCCTACGGGTGGCAGCGATACCACTTAACTCTTTCAGTGACTCAGTGGTCAGTTCCTGCCGATAGCGTTCCCCCATCTCATGAATCTCCTGCCACAACGCCTCCGAGTAGGCGGTATTCACCACCTCAGCCTCCACACAAGCCCCTACAAACCCGGGGCATACCGTCTCTATCTCATTCGATACTATTACTTTCATCTCTTCCAACGAATTACCCTGCAAAGTTAATCAATTTTCTTCTTTTCTTTTATGGTTTCAAAAAGATTTGCTAATTTTGCAGTAGATCATTAAATTTAAAGCAATGTCTGAAGAAAAATAACATTTGGGGTGAGAAGCATGTTATATGTTTGCTGAACATATAACATGCTTTAAAGCCTCTGGTTATCGGGGGGTGCGCCCTGTCATGTTATATGGTTATATGTTTTTGCGAAATTCTTTTTTTATTCAACACAAAGGTACAGAGATACAGAGTCTTTATTATTTCTCTGTGTCTCTGTATCTCTGTGTTTACCAATAATCCCTAAGCCCCTTGGGGATAGTTCCTTTACCCCCTAAAAGATGCCTTGCATGACCCATGGGAGATATCGGAATACCCCCATAACTGATATCGGAACGAGGGATAAACTATATCCTTATCAAATAGCAGGAGCTATTCCTATACCAGATGCTCGATAAGGTCGGCACGCTCACCAGGCAGCATGTCGATGACAGGAATCTCAATCATCGTGTAGCAACCTGGTTGCTGACGCATGGAGGCACGAGCCACATTGACCAGTACCTGAGCCGTCAGAGCGGGGTTATTGATACTCATATTAAACTCGAGACGCTGGTTCTGCGTCTTACCACTCACACCCTTGCGGACCAGGTTGACACCATGACCCATATCCTTCACGGCATCCACCGACTCCACGGCGAAGACATGCGTCTCGTCATTGGCGAAATAGGGGTCAGCCTTGATATCCTTCGTCACCTGCTCCAAGGTGTAACCATCCTCCAGCTCGACATATACCATACGGCGATGGATGCCCTCACCAAGGGGGATCGTCATTGACAGCGCATTCTTCACACCAGCCTTCGAACGGACGCAGACAGAGTGTCCCATCGACATACCGGGACCGAAGTTCGTGTAGCTCAAGCCCTTAGGAGCCAGACTCTGCATCAGTGTGCGGACGATAGAGTCGGAACCCGGGTCCCAACCAGCAGCAATCACACTGACGGTATTCGTCTGCTTGTTAATCTCCATCAGACGCTCACGATAGCCACGGATATTGGTGTGGATATCGAAAGAGTCAACAGTATTGATACCCAATGGGAGGATCTGCTTGGCATACTCCTCACAAGAGCGGGTAGGTGTGGCAAGGATGGCAACATCGACATCCTTCAGTTCCTTGATATCCTTCACAACCTCATAGGGAGCCAGCTCTGCGGGCTTGTCGGCAGCACCGTTTCTGCGTACTACTCCTGCAATCTCAAAATCGGCGGAAGCCTCCAAGGCCTCAATGGTAAACTTGCCGATATTGCCGTATCCAACGACGGCGGCGCGAATCTTTTTCATCTTTTTAATATTATCTAAGTTGTTTTTATGCTCTTATCGCTTGCAAAATTACACTTTTTCGATGAAAAACATAACGAAAAGCAAGAATATTTTCCAAAAAAGTTTCCTTTTGTTACAATCTGTTTCTATTTGGGGGCTAAATACAATAAATCGGAAGCAAAATACGTTTATAAGATTGTATTAATACAAAAGATGTACGTATGATAGATTATATCAAGGGTGAGTTGACAGAACTGACTCCCGCATTGGCAACCGTTGAGGCGGCAGGTGTGGGATATGCGTTGAATATCTCACTGAACACCTATAGTGCCATCCAAGGAAAGAAGGAGGTGAAGCTCTATGCCTACGAGTCGATCCGCGAGGATGCCTACGTGCTTTACGGTTTTGTAAACAAGAAAGAGCGAGAGATGTTCGAACTGCTCATCTCCGTCAGCGGCGTAGGTCCCAACACGGCACGCATGATGCTCTCGTCGATGAGTGTACAGGAACTGTGCACCGCCATCTCCACGGGTAATGAGCGTATCGTGAAGGGTATCAAGGGAATAGGCAAGATGACCGCACAGCGCATCATCGTCGATCTTCGCGACAAGATTGTCGCCCTGGGTATTGCCGACGAGATACCCGCAGGCGGAACGATGGCGGCACCCATCAACAATGCCGTCAAGGACGAGGCTGTAGCCGCCCTCACGATGCTGGGATTCTCCCCTGCCCCCACCCAGAAGGTGGTGGTCGCCATTCAGAAAGAGCAGCCTGACGCACCCGTCGAGCAAGTCGTCAAACTCGCCCTCAAACAAATCAAGTAGTTTTGAGCAAACGGGTTGCCTATATCGCCGCTTTCTTGCTGAGCATCAGCACGTTCGCTATGGTTCCGCAAGATGACAAGACGCAGAAGCAGAAGAATGCTGCTCCTCCGCCTAAGGAGCAACCCGTCCTCGCTGAAGAGGAGGAAATACCCGACTCCCTGCTCCACCCCCGTTGGAAGATCAAGAAGACCAGTCCTTTATACGTTGCAGACCTTGACAGCTCTGTCGTTGACCTCCGTATGCCTGACAATATCAAGCAACAGGCGGAATACAACGACTCCACAGGCGTTTACCTCATCGGTTCCAAGATTGGCAGCACCTATCTTAATACCCCTATTCTGATGACTCCTGAGGAATATCAGGAATGGAGCCGTGAGCGGGAGCTCCGCAAATTCTTCCGACAGAAGAACGCCGCCAACTTCGCTGCCAAGGGCAAAGACAAGTTTGACTTCGCGGATATGCACTTTGACTTAGGACCAGCTGAGAAGATCTTCGGTCCCGGTGGCGTACGTATCAAGACACAAGGTACCGCAGAATTAAAGTTAGGTGCAAATTTCAAGAGCATTGACAATCCCTCGCTGCCAGAGCGCAACAGAAACACGAAAGCGATTGACTTCGACGAGAAGATCAATTTGAACGTGACAGGTAAGGTGGGCGACAAGGTCAACATGAACCTGAACTACAACACTGATGCCACCTTCGACTTCGATACCAAGAACATCAAACTGCGCTATGAGGGTAAGGAGGACGAGATTATCAAACTCATCGAGGCTGGTAATGTCACCTTCCCCACCAACAACTCTCTCGTAAAGGGAGCCTCCAGCCTGTTTGGTGTGCGTACCGATATGCAGTTCGGAAGGCTGAAACTGCAAACCGTCTTCTCGCAGAAGAAATCCACCACGAGCAGTGTTTCCTCGAAAGGCGGTGTGCAGCTGACTCCCTTCGAACTGAATGTCGCAGAATATGAGGAGAACCGGCACTTCTTCCTCGCCCAGTATTTCAGGGAGCATTACGATGCCGCCATGCAGAAACTCCCCAACCTCATGACAGGTATTCAGATTACCCGTGTGGAGGTATGGGTCACCAACAAATCGGGAACAACGGCTAACACCAGAAACATCATCGCCCTCACCGACCTTGGCGAGAGCACTTCCTCCCGATGGGGAAGCGGAAGCGGTATCTCTGCCATTCCTAATAATACCGCCAATAATGAATATAATGACTTGACGACCACGTACTCCGAGGCACGTAATATCGAGCAAGCCTCCAGAGTACTGGAAACCATCCCAGATTTTGAAGGCAGCGTAGACTACGAGAAACTGTCCTCGGCACGATTGCTGAACAGTTCGGAGTATACCGTCAACAAGTCATTAGGCTATATCTCCCTTAAGTCCAGTCTTCAGACAGACCAGGTCCTCGCCGTCGCCTTTGAGTTCACCTACGGAGGACAGACCTACCAGGTGGGAGAGTTTGCAAGTGACCGTACCAATGCCAGTGAGGCATTGTACGTCAAGTCACTGAAAAACACCAGCAACAACCCCCATCAGAAGAACTGGAAACTGATGATGAAGAACGTCTATTACCTCGCCTCCAACGTGGAGAAGACTAAGTTCCGCCTCGACATCAAGTTCCAGAGTGATACGGCAGGTGTTTACCTGACCTACATCCCAGAAGTAAAGGACATCACGCTGCTGAAAGGATTAGGATGTGACCGTCTGGACAATAACAACCGTGCCCATCCTAACGGCTATTTCGATTTCATAGAAGGATATACCGTCAGCGAAGGACGTGTGTTCTTCCCCTCCGTGGAACCATTCGGCAAGACCCTCCGTGACTTCCTGAAAGCCAATGGTGTCTCTGCTGACAGAATAGAGAAATATGCCTTCAATGAACTATACGACACCACACGTACTGCTGCCAAGCAGATGACCGACAAGAACAAGTATCTGTTAGTGGGACAGTTCAAGGGCACCTCCGCCAATGTCATCTCACTGGGAGCCTATAACGTACCACAAGGATCCGTGGTCGTCACAGCTGGTGGTGTCATCCTCTCAGAAGGCACAGACTATAGCGTAGACTACTCCGCCGGTGAGGTGACTATCCTCAACCAGAGCATCATCGACGCAGGAACGAGTGTCAATGTGTCTTTGGAGAGTAATACAGACTACGGAATGCAACGTAAGACGATGCTGGGAATGAACTGGGAGTATGACTTCTCGAAAGCCCTTCAGTTAGGTGGTACATTCCAATATCTCACGGAACAGACCATGACCTCTAAGGTAACGATGGGACAGGAACCGCTGCGCAACATGCTGTGGGGTCTGAACATCAACTGGAAACATGAGAGTCAGTGGCTCACCAACATGCTGAACAAACTGCCTCTCCTGCATTGCACACAACCCTCGCAAATATCCTTCACCGGTGAATTTGCACAGCTGATAGCAGGACAGGCTGGAGGAACACAAGACAATGCGTCATATATCGACGACTTCGAGAATGCCAAGAACGGACTGGATGTCAGTGAGCCTAAGGCATGGACCATGTCAAGTGTTCCCACCATGTTCAGAGAGTATAACGACAAAGACTCTGTGACAAGCGGTTTCAACCGCTCCCTGCTCGCATGGTACAATATCGACCCGATCTTCACCTACCGCACGTCCTCTTTGACACCCAGTCATATCAAGAGCGACCTGGAACAGTTGTCGAACCACTACGTACGTGCCGTTTATGTCAGTGAGCTGTATCCTAACCGCCAGCAGAGCACCTACAGCGGAGCAACGGCAACACTGCCCATCCTTGACCTTGCCTATTACCCACAAGAGCGAGGAGCCTATAACTTAACGACAGATGTTGACATCAACGGTAAACTTACCAACCCTCAACAACGATGGGGTGGCATGATGCGCAAACTGGAGACAAACGACTTCGAGACCGCCAATGTGGAGTATATCGAGTTCTGGCTACTGGACCCCTTCATCTACTCCTCACAACAGAGTGACGCAGCGGAATATGGCGGTGATCTCTATATCAACCTTGGCGAGGTCAGCGAGGATATCCTTCGTGATGGCAAGAAATTCTATGAGAGCGGCATGCCTGTCGACGGGACTGGAACATTCTCAAGGACAGCCTGGGGTAAGGTTCCCGTACAGCCCACACAGACATACGCCTTTGCCACCTCCTCCGGAGCCCGTGCCAAACAGGATGTCGGACTCAACGGTCTGACAGACGAGGAAGAGCGCTCACAACCCGCTTATGCTAATTTCCTCAATGGTGTGACCGTCAATGACAGTGTACGTACCGCATGGAACTTAGACCCTGCCAACGATAACTATCACTACTATCGTGGCAGCGACCTTGACGCGCGGAAAGCCTCTATCCTTGAACGCTATAAGCGCATCAACATGCCACAAGGAAACTCTCCGGACAGCGATCAACAGACGGAAGGCTATGACACCAGCTACAAGACCTACCCCGACGTGGAGGACATCAACCAGGACTACACACTGAACGAGTACGAGCGGTACTTCCAGTACAAGGTAAGTATCCGCCCTGAGGATTTGCGACTGGGCTATAACCATATCACCGATGTCCGTGAGGCAAGTGTTCCCTTGCGTAATGGTACCCGTGAGACCGTCAAATGGTATCAGTTCCGCATCCCTCTCGACCAGTATGATGACCGTGTAGGTAACATCAGTGACTTCACCAGTGTCCGCTTTATGCGTATGTTCCTCACCCAGTTCAAACGTCCTATCGTCTTACGTTTCGGTTCCCTGGACTTGGTACGCGGTGAGTGGCGTATCTATCAGCAACCGTTATCCAATGTTGCCGAAAGCGGAACATTGGAAGTCAGTGCTGTCAACATTGAGGAAAACAACGACAAGCGTCCTGTCAACTACGTGCTGCCTCCTGGTATCAGCAGAGTAACAGACCCCTCACAGCCCCAGTTGGTAGAGGAGAACGAGCAGTCTATGAATATGATTGTGCGTCACCTTGCCCCTGGAGAGTCAAAGGGTGTTTACAAGAACACCACGCTGGACCTGCGTAAATATAAACATCTCCAGATGTTCACGCATGCCAACCACCTGATTGACGACACGAACCTGAAGGACGGTGAACTCGCACTCTTTGTCCGCCTGGGTAACGACTACAAGAACAATTACTACGAATATGTTATTCCGCTCTCGCTGACTCCAGACCGTAATGACTACAACAAATACAGGGTAGAGGACTGCCGTGCCGTATGGCCAGAGGCGAACATGCTGGACATGGACCTCACACTGTTCACTTCATTGAAGAAGGAACGTAACAAGGCACGTGCGACCGGTGGCTCATCTTTCAACCAGATATATTCCATAGCAGACCCTAACCACCCCACCAACACTGTGAGTATCTTGGGTAACCCCACATTAGGAGAGGTAAAAACCATGATGATTGGTATTCGCAATCTCTCCAGCGAGCAGAAATCCGGAGAGGTATGGGTCAACGAGTTACGTCTGATGGACTTCAATAACAAGGGAGGATGGGCTGCAAGTGGCGCACTTAACGTACAATTGTCAGATGTCGGTTCTCTCAACATGACTGGCAGAATCATGACTGCTGGTTTTGGCGGTCTGGAAGAAGGCATCCTGCAACGCTCTAATGACGACTACAAGACCTATTCGATTACTGCCAATGTGGAATTAGGAAAATTCTTCCCTGACAAAGCAAAGGTCAGTGCTCCCCTCTACTACTCCGTCACCAAGGAAGAAAAACGTCCTAAATACAACCCGCTGGACACTGACATGGAGCTGAAAGATGCATTGGATGCCGCTGCCAGCAAACAGGAACGTGACTCTATTGAGAGTATTGCGGTCACCAAGACCACCAATACCAACTTCTCCCTGTCTAATGTCCGTGTCGGTATCAAGACCAAACGACATCCGATGCCATACGACCCTGCCAACTTCTCGTTCTCCTACAGCCACTCACACCGTGACACCAGTGGTGAGACAATCGTTTACGAGAAGGAAGACCAATGGCGTGGTGCCCTCAATTACAATTACACGCCCGTCTATAAACCTTGGGAACCTTTCAAGAAGAGCAAGAGCAAATCAAAATGGGCACAATATCCGAAACAGTTCGGACTGAACTGGTTACCTCAGAACATCTCCTTCAATTCCGAGATACTGAGAAACTATTATGAACTGCAAGAACGGGACATGGAGGATCTGGGAGGACAGAAGCTTCCTGTCACCTGGAGCTCACAATTCCTATGGAACCGCTCATTCTCCATCCGCTGGGACCTGACCAAGAACCTGCACTTGAACTTCCAGTCAGCAACCCACGCTGAGATCCAGGAGCCGTATGACGAGCGACCTATCAACAAAGATCTCTATCCAGACCGTTACGACGCATGGAAAGACTCTGTATGGCATAGCATCATGCACATGGGTGTCCCCTTGGATTACCGGCAGCAGTTTACCGCCTCCTTACAACTGCCACTGAACAAGATTCCCATCTTTGACTGGGTAACCACTGATGCAACCTATAATGCCACCTATGACTGGGTACGTGGCACCGACCTTGAGAATGGAACGAATCTCGGTAATACCATTGCCAATAACCGGCAGTTGAATATCAATGGTAACTTCAACATGGAGACTCTCTATAACCACATTCCTTTCCTGAAGAAAGTGAATGAACGGTTCAAGAAATCACAGAGCACCAATACCGACAGGAAAAAGAAAAGCGCCAAGGATAAGAACGCCAAACAAAACAAGAAAGAGGAAAAGATTCTCCCCAAGAACCAGAACGCCTGGCAGAAGGAGGTCACCTTGAATGCAGACTCCTCCATTATCGTCAATCATGGAAAGAAGTCGAAGAAGATCAGCGTCATCGCCCGTACTAAGGACGGTAAGAAATACTCACTTAAATATAAGGTGTTGGATGAAAACCGCATCCGCATTAACAACCGTGACACGATACAGGTGATGCTGAGTGTCTCTCCCAAGCCTGCCGCTGACAAGCAATGGTGGTATAAACCCGCACAGACAGCTGCCCGTGTGCTGATGATGGTACGCTCCATCGGCATCTCTTACCGCAATCAGTACGCTATGTCCATCCCCGGCTTCATGCCCAATATCGGAGACTTCTTCGGTCAGAGAACTGGTAGTGTGATGGCTCCGGGTTTAGGTTTTGCCTTCGGTATGGTTGATGAAAATTACCTACACAAGGCACATGATAATGGCTGGTTGCTGAACAATGACAATGTGGCGACCCCTGCTACTACAAACCTGACAAATGACCTGCAAATCAGAGCAACGTTAGAACCTATCCGCGACTTGAAGATTGACCTGAACGCCAGTCGTACAGAGACAAAGGCAAAGTCTATCCAATATATGTTTGACGGAATGCCCACCACACAAAGTGGTACCTTCACCATGACCACCATTTCGTTGAAATCGACTTTGGAAGGTATTGGAGATGCTAACAACGGTTTCCACTCTGCCTCTTTCGAGAGATTCTGTGATATGCTCAACACGTTCCAGCAACGTGCCGAGGCAAAATATGGGACGACAGTAGACCGCTATAGCGCCAGTGTCATGATTCCCGCTTTCCTGTCCGCATATACCAGCAGTGGCGGTTCTAACCTGACATTCTTCCCTGCCTTAACCCGCTTATTACCCAACTGGACTATTCGCTATACCGGGTTGTCAAAACTACCCTGGTTCCGTGATGTGTTCAAGAGTGTCACCATTAACCATGCATACAAGAGCATCTATGCGGTGGGAAGCTATACTGCAAACGCAGGCACAAGTTCACTTCTTGGTTATAACGTGCCTACCGTCAGCCTCAACGAGTCGTTCTCCCCATTACTGGGTATCGATGTGACTTTTAATAATAACCTCACGGCAAAAGTGGAATACCGCACTACCCGCGCCCTTAACCTCTCTATGACGAGCGTACAGATTAATGAAAGCCGATCCAATGACTGGGTGATTGGACTTGCCTACAAGATCAGTGACTTCAATCTCTTCGGAAGCAATGGCAACCGTAAGGTAAAGAAGGCTCAACGTGGTAAGAAGAATGCCAAGAAAGAAGATACTACCACGGCAAGGACAGCACCGAAGACGGGTGTGAACCACGACTTAAACTTACGTCTTGACTTCTCTTTACGTGATCAAGCAGCCATTACACGTGATATCGCCACACGGACGAGTGCCGCCAATAGTGGCAATACAGCCTTAAAGATATCCTTTATGGCAGACTATACCTTGTCACGCCTACTGACCCTCAGTGCCTATTACGACAGACAGACCAACACGCCACTACTGTCGGCAAGTAGCTATCCTACAACCACGCATGACTTCGGACTGTCACTTAAATTCAGTCTGACACGTTAAAAATTCATGCAAATATATTTGCTTTTTTGCTTACTTAATAGTAACTTTGCACCCAAATAGCATTATAATTAAGGTGGAATTACTCAATCACATTAAATATCCCGATGACCTCCGCAAGTTATCGGTCGACCAACTTCCTGAACTTTGCCAAGAACTTCGCGAGGATATCGTGAAGGAACTTTCAGTAAACCCCGGGCATCTTGCCTCCAGTCTTGGTGTCGTGGAACTGACGGTGGCACTGCACTATGTCTATAACACCCCAGAAGACCGTATCGTATGGGATGTGGGACATCAGGCTTATGGACACAAGATCCTGACAGGACGTAGAGAGCAGTTCTGCACCAACCGCAAACTGGGAGGCATCCGTCCTTTCCCCTCACCCTACGAGAGTGAATATGACACTTTTGCCTGCGGGCATGCCAGCAACTCTGTTTCTGCAGCCTTAGGAATGGCTGTGGCTGCCAAGAAGACGGGTAACGACGCCAGAAAGGTGGTGGCGGTCATCGGTGACGGTGCGCTGAGTGGCGGACTTGCTTTCGAGGGACTTAACAATGTATCGTCCTCACCCAACGACCTGCTCATCATACTTAACGACAACAACATGTCGATTGACCGCTCCGTGGGGGGCATGAAGCAATATCTGCTGAATCTCAGCACCAACGAGACTTACAATGCACTGCGCTTCAAGGTGTCCAGATGGATGCACTCCAAGGGATTCCTGGAGGAGGACCGCCGAAAAGGTCTTATCCGATTGTCCAATGCTGTCAAAAGTGCCATCTCACATCAACAGAACATATTCGATGGCATGAACATCCGCTACTTCGGACCTTTTGACGGACACAACGTCAAGGAGCTGGTGCGCATTCTCCGCCAGATGAAAGACATGGGAGGTCCTAAGCTGTTACATCTCCACACTCAGAAAGGTCATGGCTATGCACCCGCAGAAAAGGATGTCACTACATGGCATGCTCCGGGCAAGTTCGACCCTGAGACAGGAGAGCGACTGGTGGATAAAGACCCCAACAAACCACAAAAATACCAGGATGTCTTCGGGCACACCCTCTTGGAACTGGCTCAACAGAATCCTAAGATTGTGGGAGTCACCCCCGCCATGCCATCTGGTTGCTCCATGAACATCATGATGAAGGAGATGCCAGACCGCGCCTTTGATGTCGGTATTGCCGAAGGACATGCCGTCACTTTCTCCGGAGGAATGGCAAAAGACGGGTTGATTCCTTTCTGCAACATTTATAGCGCTTTCTCCCAAAGGGCATTTGACAATATCATCCATGATGTCGCATTACTGAACCTGCATGTCGTATTCTGCTTCGACCGTGCCGGTATTGTAGGAGAAGACGGTCCTACCCATCATGGGGCTTTCGATTTGGCGGCACTTCGTCCTATCCCCAACCTGACAATTTCCTCCCCCATGGATGAGCATGAGTTACGCCGGCTGATGTATACGGCACAGTTGCCAGATAAAGGACCTTTTGTCATCCGTTATCCAAGAGGTGGAGGTGTCCTGTTAGACTGGCGTTGTCCTCTTGAGGAAATCAAGGTGGGAACTGGCAGGAAGATGAAAGACGGAGAGGATGTAGCCATCCTTTCCATTGGTCCGATAGGCAATAATGTAACAGAAGCCATAAAAGGTACCACGGCAGCTCATTATGACATGCGTTTTCTGAAACCCATTGATGAGAATATCCTCCGTGAGGTTGCTGAGAAATACAAGCATATTATCACAGTAGAGAATGGCGTCAAGAACGGAGGTTTGGGTTCTGCCGTCCTTGAATGGATGAACGACCACGGTTACTCTCCACGCATCACCCGTCTTGGCATGCCTGACACACAGTTTGTCGAGCATGGCACCGTTGATGAACTACAACATATCGTAGGATTAGACGCAGCAAGTATAAGAAAAGCGATAGAGTCATGAAGATTGTGATTGCCGGTGCAGGTGCCGTAGGAACTCACCTGTCAAAACTTTTATCACGCGACCATCAAGATTGTGTTTTGATAGACGCTGATGCCACACGTCTGTCAGGACTTGACGGGCGTTATGACATTATGACGATCCAAGGTTCACCGACAAGTATCATGACACTGAAAGACGCGGGAGTTGAGTCTGCCGACCTCTTTGTCGGAGTTACTCCTGACGAGAGCAAGAACATGAATGCTTGCAGTATAGCCCATGCCTTGGGAGCCAAAAAGACAGTAGCACGTATTGACAATTACGAGTATCTTGCACCCAACCTGAAACCATTCTTCGAGAAGATGGGTGTCAATTCTCTCATCTATCCCGAGGTATTAGCAGCCATAGACATCACCAATGGTTTAAAGATGTCATGGGTCAGACAGCGCTGGGACGTACATGGCGGTGCTTTGGTGATGTTAGGTATTAAGCTCAGGGAGACTTGTGAGATTCTCAACCAACCGCTGAAGAATCTTTGCGGTCCTGACGACCCCTACCATATCGTAGCTATCAAACGAGGTGGAGAGACTTTGATTCCAAGTGGTAATGACAAGTTGTGTGTCAACGACCTCACCTACTTCATGACAACCAGTGAGTACATTCCCTATATCCGCAAGATCTCAGGGAAAGAGCACTATGCTGATGTGAAGAATGTGATCATCATGGGAGGAGGAAAGACAGCCGTCCGTGTCGGTTTGACCCTTCCCGACTATATGAATCTGAAGATCATCGAGAAGAGTGAGCGACGCTGCGAACAACTGAATGAATTACTGTGCGATACCGACACCATGATCATCCATGGGGATGCCCGCGACCTTGGTCTCTTACAGGAAGAGGGTATCGAGAACACGCAGGCTTTTGTCGCCCTGACTGGTAATGCCGAGACCAACATCCTTGCCTGTCTGACCGCCAAGCGACTGGGTGTCAGGAAGACGGTGGCAATGGTGGAGAATCTCGACTATGTGGAGATGGCGGAGAGTCTGGATATCGGTACGATTATCAATAAGAAGACGGTTGCCGCCAGCCATATCTATCAGATGATGCTGGATGCGGATGTCAGCAATGTCCGCTCGCTGATGATGGTTGACTCTGATGTTGCGGAGTTCACTGCTGCAGAAGGTTCCAAGGTGACCAAGAAACCTGTCAAGGACCTTGGCTTACCGTTTGGTGTCACCATTGGTGGCTTGGTACGTAACGAAGAGGGAATCCTTGTCAATGGTAATACACAAATCATGGCAGGCGACTCCGTAATGGTTTTCTGCCATGAGCAGAATCTCAAGAAAATCGAGAAGTATTTCAAGTCAAACGCGCTATGGTAAACTTCCCCCTGATATACAAGATCATTGGTTCTCTGCTCCTACTATTAGGATCAATGCTCACCCTGTGTACTGGTATATCATTCTATTATATGGAAGACGACATCATGGCTTTCCTGCTGTCGACCTTATTCACATACAGTTGCGGCTTTATTCTCAAATTCATGGGAAGGAATGCCACTAACAACCTCAGTCGTCGGGACGCTTATCTCTTGGTTACGCTGACTTGGACCGTTTTCAGTGTGTTCGGTATGATTCCGTTTCTGATTGGCGGGTATATCGATAATGTGACAGATGCGTTCTTCGAGACCATGTCAGGTTTCACCACGACAGGAGCGACCATCATTGACGATGTAGAATGGATGCCCCATGCCATTTTATTCTGGCGTACCCAGACCCAATGGATTGGTGCTTTGGGAATCGTGTTCTTCACCATTGCCATTCTCCCCTCCATGGTAGGTAATGGCAGTGTGAAAGTCTTTGCCGCTGAAGCGACAGGTCCCATCAGGTCGAAGATGCACCCACGCCTGTCTACGACAGCAAAATGGATATGGTCTGTGTATTCCGCACTGACCATTGCCTGCATCCTCTCATTCTATCTTGCAGGAATGAATGTGTTTGACAGCATCAACTATGCGATGACGACAACTGCGACAGGAGGATTTTCTCCTCATAATGACTCTGCCGCTTTCTTCCATTCTCCCACCATCGAGTATATCGCTATCCTTTTCCAGTTCTTGGCAGGCATTAATTTCACCATGCTTTATCTTGCCATATTTAAATTCAAGATAGCCAATTTATTTAAGAACTCCGAGTTTAAACTGTTTATCTTCGTTGTCGCGGCATCCACAATATGGATTATGTATCTGTTAATGTCGAACAACGGATACGGTCTGGAGCGAGCATTCCGCTCTGCCCTTTTCCAAGTGGTATCCTTTATAACCACTACAGGACTTTTCAACGACGATGCGGCACTATGGCCTCATATCACATGGGTCATCCTGGGCTGTCTGATGTTCATGGGAGCCTGTGCGGGCTCGACGACGGGAGGATTCAAATGTATCCGTGGCGTGATGATTATGAAACTGATACGCAACGAGTTCCATAAATTGCTCCATCCTAATGCGGTACTGCCTGTAAAGATCAATGGTCAACCGGTGTCTCAGCAGAAGCTGAACACACTACTGGCATTCTTCGCTATCTTCACTCTCATGGTCTTGATCTCCGCAACGATTATGATTGTGGCAGGTATCGACAACACGAATGCCATTACCATCGCCCTGAGTTGCATCAGCAACGTAGGTCCCTCCTTAGGAACCCAGATCGGTCCTGAGATGTCATGGAGCCAGTTACCAGACTTCATCAAGTGGGTATGCTCCTTCCTGATGCTGGTAGGACGTCTGGAGATTATGAGCGTGCTGGTATTGTTTACCCGGGGATTCTGGAAGGATAATTAAAAAGAAAGGAACTAGCATATATGAATTACTACAAATTTGAGCCACTTTTAAAACAAACACTCTGGGGGGGCGATAAGATTATCCCCTTCAAGAAGCTCGATGCCCAGACAGAGAATGTGGGTGAGAGTTGGGAGATTTCTGGTGTTAAAGACAACGAGACTATTGCCGTTGGTGACGGACGTTCCCTCAACCAACTGGTACATGACCTCAAAGGACAACTGGTAGGTGAGGCTAACTACCACCGCTTCGGTGATGAGTTCCCCTTGCTCATCAAGTTCATCGATGCCCGTCAGGACCTGAGCATACAGGTACACCCTACCGATGAGATAGCCCACCGACAGGGAAAGAGTCGCGGCAAGACAGAGATGTGGTTTGTCATGGACAGTGCTCCTGAGGCAAAGCTCTATAACGGACTGAAGCTGCAGATTACACCTGAGCAGTACAAGCAGATGGTGGAGAACGACACCATCTGTGACGCACTCGCCCAGTATGAGGTCAAGGAGGGCGACTGTTTCTTCATCCCCGCAGGACGCATCCATGCCATTGGTGCAGGCTGTTTCCTCGCCGAGATACAACAGACTTCCGATGTGACCTATCGTATCTATGACTTCAAGCGTAAGGACAAGGACGGCAACTATCGGCAACTGCATACACAAGAGGCATCCGAGAGCATCAACTATACCGTTCTTGACGACTACAGGACGAAATATACGCCCTTGAAGAACGAAGGACAACTGCTGGTGGAGTGCCCCTATTTCAACACTGCCGTCTATGACCTGACAGAGCCTATGACGATGGATTACAGTGAACTGGACTCCTTCGTTATCCTGATTGGCATGAAAGGAGAAGGAACACTCACCGTAGATGGCGAGCTGGTCAGCTTCCGTGCCGGAGAGACCATTCTTCTTCCTGCCACGGTCAAAGAGGTAAACACAGAGGGAACGATTAAGTTTCTGGAGACTTACGTGCTGTCGTAAGGAATTGCTCTATGTCTGACTGCACACGACGGAACTGCTCCGACTGCATGTAGCCGTTGTTCTTTTTAAGCATCTGACGAATGTCCTGCAATGAGTGCTCATAGCAGGACATTTCGTTTCTGCGCTGCGTGTGATGACGTGCCGTACGGGCAATCTCATCCTGCCGTTCCAAACGGAGCCGGTTGCACACCTTATTTAATATAGGGACGATCACATTGTCGAACAAGGAGTGCCCTTGCACATAGAGGTAAGTGGTCTGGGGAGTAACACCCAAAGCCTTGATCTCCGCCTTCAGTATCAGATACGTTTCCTTATTATCCGGGAACTCCGCCTGTAACTGCCTCACCTTCCTGTTGACTTTCTGACGGAGATGGTCTATAGAGGGCTGCGGTTCAAACACGTTGAAGCCTCCAGGGTCTATCACCCTTGCCATATCAGACAAAGAGAACTTATTATGATTACCTGTCCGGTAAGCCCATACCGACCAGATGAACAATGGGAAGATTGCCTCACTATACTGCGTGATATAGTCATTAAAGTCGAAGATACGATGATCATTGAGGGTGACGGCGACACAGACATCATGCAGGGAGGGAGCATAACACTGCAGGTTCTCGATGGCATAGGCATAGGTATGGAACACGTAAGGACTCTCCACCACCTTCTTTGACTGTTGTGTAGTACCTTGCAACAGATAGTCGTAGTCGGCATCCACACAGGCAATCATATCCTCTCCTATCTTTCCTTCGATAAAATTCATGAGCACCGACTTCTTCCCCCGTTCCAATTTCTGATGCGAGGGAAGCATCACCTCAAAGTAACGCTTATCATCCTCAAAGCGCCCTAACACCGTACGCCAGAAATAGATATCGTCGTAGCTCTCCACATAAGCCACGATACGTCGTCTTGCCTTTTTCGAGGTCATTTGGTTAGCAGCCTCGAAATAGCGACTATTGATATTATCTTTCAGTCTTTTCATATTTGATAGTAACTATAGTGACTATAGTTCCTATAGTAACTATATAGTGATATCACTCACTTCTGTCACTTTATCCATCCAACCGCTCATAATCACGGCAGGTGAATGGGTGGTCAGGATAATCTGTACGTTAGGATTCAATTCCAGGATCAGACTGATGAGTTGTTTCTGCCATTCGATATGCAGGGACACCTCCGGCTCGTCCATCAGGAGCACGTAAGGTTGCTGGTCCTCCACCAATACGGTCAGCAGGATGGCAAGCATCTGTTTCTCGCCACTGGACAGCTTATAGGGCAGCAAGGTCTCTCCAATCTGTGAGAACCGTATCTCATTCTCCGTGCGGATAATCTGCTTGCCCGTCTCCTTGAACAAGTCATCGACAATATCCTGGAAGCGTTTCTTGGGCTCTGACAGATGCTGGGCGGCATCCATATTACCCTTTTGCAGCTCTTCGATGATACGGTTGCCGATATTCACCTGATAGTCGAGGTATTTACGCTGCAGGTTATATAGCTGCAGGTCGAGCAACGAACCGCCTCCCATACCGGCAAGTGCGGAAAGTGTCTCCCGCATCACCCCTTCCCCTTCCGACAGGGTCTGCGAGATATTACTGTCCAGCGAGCGGATGATGTCGAAGCGCACATGGGTGGCGTTCTCCGGCTCACTGATGATACGCACCCCTTTCAGCATGTGGTTCTGTATATCACCATTGGTACTGATACTTCTCACCACCTTATTTAATATGGTGGACTTACCGACCCCGTTGATACCACTGAGCACATTCACTTTCGGGTCGAGATCCCATACGATGTGCTTCCTGCCACCCCATAGGGAGTCAATCTCTATCTGCTTGATATAATCCGCGTACTTTTGCATATCGAATATGTTTATATCGCAAAAATAGTGATTATTCCCGAATTATGTGTACTTTTGCAGGCGAAAAAATATTAAAATGGACAAAACAAATAATAATCGCGCCCTTATCGCACACCTTTCCATGTTTGGAGCATGTGCGGGATGGGGTCTTATGGCGCCCGTCGGCAAAGATGCCATGACCCATGGTTTCGACGGCATCACCATGGTGACTTTCAGGGTCGTAGGAGCTTGTCTGCTGTTCTGGATAGCCTCCTTCTTCGCCCCCAAGGAGCAAGTTCCTCTGCGTGACAAGCTGATGTTCATCGGGGCAGGACTTTTCGGACTGGTATGCAACCAGTGCTGCTATACGATTGGACTGAGTATCACCTCTCCTATCAACGCCTCTATCGTGACGACCTCCATGCCTATCTTCGCCATGGTGCTTGCGGCACTGATCCTGAAGGAGCCTATCACCGGGAAGAAAGCGTTAGGTGTCCTGATGGGATGCTCGGGTGCCTTGATACTGATACTGACCTCTGCCGCCCACGCCAGCGACAAAGTGGGTGACATCCGTGGCGACTTGTTCTGTCTTTTCGCCCAGTTCTCATTTGCCCTCTACCTGTCGTTGTTCAATCCCCTGATACGACGCTACAATGTGTTCACCATCAACAAGTATATGTTCTCATGGGCAACCCTCATGCTATTGCCTTTTACTTTCTCCCATGTGACAGACGTGTTGGCACAGCCTATCCCTGCGAAGACGTGGTGGGAAGTAGGCTATGTGGTAGGCATCGGTACTTTCTTTGGATATATCCTGACGATGATAGGTCAGCGCACTTTGCGTCCGACCGTTGTATCCGTCTATAACTACGTACAACCTATCGTCTCTGTCGCTGCCTCCCTGCTGATGGGCATTGGTGTACTGAAACCCACGCACGCCCTTGCCGTCATATTAGTATTCAGTGGTGTATGGCTGGTGACGAAGTCGAAGTCCAGAAGAGACATGGAAAAAGAAAAGGTGACCGATCAATAACGGTCACCTTTTCTTTTCGTCCAGAACTCTTCAAGTCGTACTTCAAAGATCAGTGTACTGTAAGCGGGAATCTCACCATTGTCCACTGTGCCATATCCCATCTGATAGGGAACGGCGATGACCCAATGGTCACCCTTATGCATTTTCAGCAAGGCAGTGGTCAGACCTGTCACGACACCATTGACGGCAAACTTCCTGGGGACTGCCGTATCCCAGTCGAAGGGTTCCAGATAACTCTGGTCAAACTGGTATCCTGCCGAGTATGACGGTGACGGGATCAGGTTTCCCACATAATGGATCTGCACGGTATCGTTCAGATAAGGTGTTGCCTCCGGGGCATCCTCTTCACTGGACACCTCTTTCACCAGCACATAATCAGAATACTTGGTGGAAGTCTCATCCGTCAGGGAGTATTTCAGCAATGCCTGGTCATATTCATGAGCAAGGAAGGCAGCCTCGAAAAACTTCTCGTTCTTGTTCTTCCAGTCGGCATACTCCACGATGGCATCGTCTTTCTCACTGCACGACACAAGGACGAGCAGTGAGAGACAGGCGATGATGTATTGCTTGATATTCATTATTTACTATTGTAATTTCTTTAGCAGACTGGCGATGCTTACCTTATCCTCGATGATAGCGGCGAGGTCTGAGATATTCACACGCTCCTGCTCCATAGTGTCACGGAAGCGGAGGGTCACCTTGCCATCGTTGAGTGAGTCATGGTCGACGGTGACGCAGTACGGGGTACCGATAGCGTCCTGACGACGATAGCGCTTACCAATAGAGTCTTTCTCATCATACTGGCAGTTGAAGTGGAACTTCAGATCGTTGATGATCTCACGTGCCTTCTCGGGCAGACCGTCTTTCTTGACCAGCGGCATCACGGCGAGTTTCACAGGTGCCAGTGCTGCAGGCAGTTTCAGTACCACACGGGTCTCCCCATTCTCGAGTTTCTCCTCGCAGAACGAGTGACACATGATAGAGAGGAACATACGGTCGACACCGATAGAGGTCTCGATGACGAACGGTGTATAGCTCTCGTTGGTCTGTGGGTCGAAGTATTTGATGCTCTTGCCAGAGTATTTCTCATGCTGCGAGAGGTCGAAGTTCGTACGGGAGTGGATACCCTCCACCTCCTTGAAACCGAAAGGCATCTTGAACTCGATGTCGGTAGCGGCATTGGCATAGTGAGCGAGCTTTTCGTGGTCGTGGAAACGGTAGTTCTCTGCACCGAAGCCCAGTGCCTGGTGCCATGCCATACGGGTCTGCTTCCACTTGGGGAACCACTCCAGCTCGGTACCGGGTGCTACGAAGAACTGCATCTCCATCTGCTCGAACTCACGCATACGGAAGATGAACTGACGTGCCACGATCTCGTTGCGGAATGCCTTACCGATCTGTGCGATACCGAAAGGAATCTTCATACGTCCCGTCTTCTGCACGTTCAGGTAGTTGACGAAGATACCCTGTGCCGTCTCAGGACGCAGGTACACCTTCATACTGCCGTCGGCACTGGCGCCCATCTCCGTGGAGAACATCAGGTTGAACTGGCGCACGTCGGTCCAGTTGCGGGTACCGCTGATAGGACATACGATCTCCTCGTCGAGGATAATCTGCTTCAGCTCGTCCAGGTCGGGTCCCTGCATGGCAGCGGCATAGCGGGCATGCAGCGCGTCACGCTTCTCCTTGGTCTCCTTCACACGCTCTGAGGTCTCCATATACTTCGCCTCGTCAAAACTGTCACCGAAACGCTTGCGTGCCTTCTCCACCTCTTTCTGGATCTTCTCGTCATACTTGGCGATCTGGTCCTCGATGAGCACGTCAGCACGATAGCGCTTCTTGGAGTCGCGGTTGTCGATAAGGGGGTCGTTGAAAGCGTCCACGTGTCCGGAAGCCTTCCATATAGTGGGGTGCATAAAGATGGCGGAGTCGATACCCACGATATTCTCGTGCAACAGGACCATTGACTTCCACCAGTATTCCTTGATATTATTCTTCAACTCCACGCCGTTCTGACCGTAGTCATACACAGCGCCTAATCCATCGTAGATTTCACTGCTGGGAAACACGAAACCGTACTCCTTGCAGTGGCTCACGATTTTCTTAAATACATCTTCTTGTGCCATAAATAATACTGTAATTTCGAAATGATGGGTGCAAAGGTACAAAATAATTGAGAATTAAGAATTGACAATTGACAATTTTATGTGTATTTGCAACATTATTTAATATTAAAGAACTGCTTATATATAGAGAATCAGCGGTTGACATGGAGTCAGCAGGTCTGTTGACTTAGAGTCAGCAACCTTGTCGACTGGAGTCAGCAAGCCTGTTGACTGGAGTCGACAAGTGATCAGGATGCTTGTAACAACCGCTTTGAACGGCTCTTCACATCGATGACAACGGCACTTACAACAGCACTGGACGCTTTCTCACTTCCTGGTGTGTGGATAATAACAGACAGTACCCCCTATCTTCCGAGGAAACAAATAGGGAGAAGGAGTGACACAAAGACGGTTGAGCCATTTGTTTGCCATATACCTCGTTATTCCGAAAAGGCACATCATGTCACGGCAAGTCAGCATCTCATGACCGTTAAACCACTCGTCAAGCCGCTTTCTGACTTGCTCCTCCGTCTGCTCGGTAGAGTGCCCCACCCGGCCTCTGCCCGTAGCATTGATGAAATGGTAGCCGTGCTCGTTCAGTTGTTTGAGGAACTGTCGGTCGGGTGTGAAGCCGACCGTGTCGATACACACGTCATTACCGGTAATCTTGGCAGGGTCGGTAAACTGGATTTTCAGTTCGTTACCATACTCGTCATAGCGTGGACGGAAGCCCAGTTTCAGGTAGAACGTCCCCAACCCCTCCAAGTGCAGCCGCAGGTTGTCCGTCAACTGGTTGATGATCTCCCGTTCCAACACGGTCAACGCCGCCTCCATCAGTTCCGGACGAAACAAGTTCGTATTCTTCAAATGCCTTAGGAGGTAAGCCTTCCCTACCGTCTCACTCGTCTCATGTCTCACCTGATACGTATCGTTCCCCTCGCTGTCTTTCTGCGGGTTCCGATGCACACTGAATTTGATATTGTAGCCCATAGTTGCTAATTTGGTTAATTATGGATGCAAAGATAGTGAGAATCGAGCGAAATACCAAAGAAAAACTCGTTTTTCTTGGCTTAACCAAATTTTTGCACTACCTTTGCATCATCCCTTGATACAGGGGTGATACAACAGAAAGAACTTTAAAACAATAAGAATTATGGGACTGATTGGTTCAATTATCATTGGATGTTTGGCTGGCTTCGTAGCCGGTAAGTTGATGAAAGGTGGCGGTATGGGCTTCATCATGAATCTCGTACTCGGACTCTTCGGTGGTCTGCTGGGCGGATGGCTGTTCGACCAGTTAGGTATCACATGGGGCGGCGTGCTGGGACAGCTCGGTACAGCCATCGTCGGTGCGGTCGCTATCCTTTGGGTTGCTTCCCTCATCAAGAAATAAAGACAGCGTACTCACTACGAAGAAGCAATCTTATTTGCTTTACTAAAGGCGCAGGCAAACCCTTTTCCTGACAGATTGACACATAACAATGTCAACTTGTCAGGATTCATTTTATTGGCACATAAGTTGTACTACCTAAAGTGAACGCCGATGCGAAAGCAGAGGCAAAAGAGAAAAAACAACATTAATAAACAATTAAAAATAGAATTAGGAGGTATGATTATGTTACCAGTATTCAAAAACAGTTGGTTCCCAACAGTATTCGATGATTTCATGAACAACGATATGATGGCTTGCGCCACAACTACCGCTCCCGCAGTCAACGTCAAGGAAGACGAGAACGCTTACACCATGGAGGTTGCCGCTCCTGGTATCAAGAAGGAGTATTGCCGGGTGCACATCAACGATGACGGCAACCTGTGCGTAGCCATCGAGAACAAGATGGAGCATAAAGAGGAGGACAAGAAGCAGCACTACCTGCGCCGTGAGTTCAGCTACAGCAACTACCAGCAGAACTACTCACTGCCTGAGGATGTCAACAAGGACGGTATCTCAGCAAAGGTGGAGAACGGTATCCTGACCGTCGTGCTGCCGAAGATGAAGAAGGAGGAGACGAAGGTCTCACGTATGATTGAGATTTCATAATGGAATCATGTTGAGACAAGAGAAGAAATCCAGATGAAAATTTGGATTTCTTTTTTTTTCTTCTTACTTTTGCACTATGACAAACGAAGACAAGAAACAACGTGACGAACTCGTAAGCAAGAACATAGGCTATGTGGTGACACTGGCACGTCAGTACTCATCAGAACTACTGTCTACCGACGACCTCATCAGTGAGGGCAGTATCGGTATGATCAAGGCGGCGGAGAAATACGACCCCAGCCGCGGCAAACCGTTCGTCACCTTTGCTGCTCCCTATATCCGCCACAGCATCGAGGAGGCGATCCGCAAAGTGACAGGTGAGGTTCCTGTCCTCTCCACTGACGAGTCGTTACCTGTGGGCTCAAAGAATAATTACACGCTATTGAACGTTCTGGAAGACAAGGACGCTCCCAAGGCTGACCATGGTGTTGAGCAGAATGCGCTATCAGACGACCTGGTGCGTGCCATCGGTTTTCTCAACGAGAGGGAGCAGGCTGTTATCCGTGGCATCTACGGTGTGGATGAGGAGCGTAAGACAATGGCAGAAATAGGGATGGCACTGGGACTGAAGCGGGAGCGGGTGCGCCAGATAAGAGACAAAGCCCTACGCAAGTTGCGTAAGGCTTCGTCAAGCGATTAAGCGGTTAGCGGGTTTTCAGAAGCTAAACGCTATTACATATCTCATACCCCATTTCGGACTCGTCGGCAGGTCGTTATAGTTCAACCGGCGAACATACTCCACATGGAAGAACTTGAAGATGTTATGGATGCCCAGAACAATCTCAGCATAAGGACGGTCCGGATCCATGACATGAGAGCCCTTTGGGAAATACATCAGACGATGATTGCCCGCATTCTCAGGCAGGAACGGGTTGTTCTTGTCGGAGAGTTCACCCCACAGCATGCGTACACCGATATATTCACGCCAATGCAGTTTGTTAAGCAGTGGGATACGGTTGAATATCTTACCGTTCAGGTCCCATGACACCATCAGCGACG
Organism: uncultured Prevotellaceae bacterium; assembly: GCA_902776195.1. Classification (GTDB taxonomy): domain Bacteria; phylum Bacteroidota; class Bacteroidia; order Bacteroidales; family Bacteroidaceae; genus Prevotella. The sequence goes on from CACYPF010000004.1 coordinate 103,362, forward strand.
CGAAACGGTCATTGAGGAACTCCATCGTATTGATAAGGTTGAAAGTCTCCGGCAGGATAACATACGACTGGTTGGCAGCAGGATGAATCAAGAGCGGATAAGGTACCTGATTCCACTGCATACCTCCCTTCAGGGAGATGTCGAGTTTACCCCAACTACTCAGCCAAAAGCGCTTGTAGATATGCAGTTCTGTGTAGTTATAAGAATACTGTCCCCCGAAGACACCGTCGAAGCCCATTGTATGAGAGACGCTGAATACAGGAGCGTCAAGGTTGATGACACGACGGCGCAACTTATTATTGATATACGTCTCACCAGGGGCATAGCGTAGTTTTGCCGTCACCTCAGTGGTGCGCATATACTCTCCGTTTCCCGTCCTGAAGAACTCCTCACGGGGTGCGCTATTCAGTGCACGGAAAGACATCTTGCCACATGCCTCGTTCTCCTCCAGTTTTCCAATCAGCGTAGCCTTTAATCCCCAGTCAGTCTCATAATCGAAGGTCACCTGCTGACGGTTATAGTACATCATCTTATCCGTATCAGCCCATTTGAACGCCACCATGAAGTTATCCTTATCGGTGTCCATGAAGCGGTCGCCCGGTGAACATACGTCACGTGCCACCTGGATGCTCATGGTACGCCTCGGGAACTCATGCGGCAAGTATTTCTTCGGGTTGATGGAATAGGTGAACTCCGCATTATAATAGTTCTGATGACTGCCCCATCCACGACCATAGTAACCTGACAGGAAGAAATGCTTCGAGAGGTTGGCAGTGGTCTTCAGACTCAGTCGGCTGCGCCATCCGTCAACGTAGTTATGCGACAGGATCGTGTTGACTGGACAGATATCGATATAGTTGGGCGTATTCGTCTCTATCGAGTTCTCAAAGAGCGCCTTCAGTCCGAAGATGACATACTTCATGCCTTTGATATTCTCGATGCGGTGGATGAACTTATCCATCGAACCCTCGCTCTTAGTCAGCTCCACCTGCCGATACTGGTTCCAGAAAGCGTCATCACGCATCTGCGCATCCGCCTCCGTCACCTCAGGAGCTAAGCCACGGAACAGCTTCTTGGGAATAGGGTCAAAAGCATAATCCCTCATGCGGGTTGTACGAGTCACTATCAACTGACGCATGAAACTCAGCAGCTCCAGCTCTGTCGACATGTCATCCTTCGTCAGCACCCACTGTCCGTTAGGCAGTTTCTCATACTCCTGCAATATCTTCACGTTCTTCACGAAGTTGACGTTACTCTGCTTCGGAATCGTCATCTCACAACGGCGGACATGCAAGGTGGAATCCTTGAGAATATAAAGGTCACCACGGAAGCCCATGTCATTCTGATTGTTAGGAAGGAAATGCAGATGAATACAACTGTCCCGCTCAATAGCCAGCGTGTCCTCGATATAATAGCGGTAGAAACCGATACCCTCCTTGGAGATAGGCGAGATAAAGGGATACTGCAACAGACGGATATGGTCCTGATAAAGGTCGATATCAGTAAACACATCCTTGATGACCGTATTGACGATATCACCAGTCTGGAAGATATTGTTCACACCCTTCGACGACTGTCCCTGGATAATGACTTTCTCCGAATGGGGGTCTTTGCGGTAAACCTTCTGCGAGACCGTCTCATCGACACTCACCGGCAGGATCAGCTTGCCTGTGGCACTGCTCGTCTCCACCTGCTCTACCAGCCATGGGTGTTTCTTAAAGGGTCCCTGCTCCAACTGTTCGGGCTTCAGGTCATTGAGTGACGTGGTGATTTTCTCGTATTTATTATACTGATAATAGTCGTTGACAGCGAGGTCAGTCTTTTTCTTCGCTTCCACTACTCTCTTCATCAGCTCGACAGCTGGATTATTCTTACGGCTATAGCGACTACGCTTTGCCTTAACAGTCACCTCTGCCAGCATCTGCCTATCAGGTTTCAATGCGACATTCAGTTTCGCCTTTGTCTTGGCGTTGACATTGATGATACGCGTTTTGTAGCCTACAGCACTGAATGTGATATTCCATCCCTCATGACGTGCTATAGAGTAACGGCCCTCACCATTGGAGATCACATTGATATGGTGACCCTTATATACCACACTGGCATAGGGGATACTGTCACCAGTCTCGGCATCAGTGACATAACCTGTAATCTGCTGGGCGTGAATTTCCACTCCCAACAGACAGATGATACTTAGTAGATATACTTTCAGTTTCGTCATTGATTATTTCTTGAAGGTATATTCCATATAGCCTCCACTTCTGTCATTCATGCGCAGGGTCTTGAAGGTTGAGGTCTTGGTATCGACAACCAATACGAACGAGGTAAACATCTGGCGTTTCTTACCTGTCGGGGTAATGGTAATCGTCTCCACTCCACCATTCTTGGTTACGGTAAGATTGTCACCTGCCGGTATCGGGCTACCGTTGATGACTGCCTCCAAAACAGCTTGGAATGTAGCGAACATCGGGTTACGACGACTATCTGTCACATGTTTCTTCTTACCCATTGTCATCGTGAACTTCGTCCCATCCATGATGAGTTGGTCACGATTTTCATCTGTAGAGATACAGACGTATGACGGTTTACGAATCGTCAATGTACCAGTAGTTACCACATCTGTCTTCAGTGCTTTCTTATGTGTTACCTTAGTAACGGTTTGTGCATTTACACTTGCAAAACATGCAAATAGACAGAACAAGAATAAAACAATCTTTTTCATGTGTATAGTCCTCCATTAATTGAAATAACATTACCTGTAATATATCCTGCATTAGGGGAAACAAGGAAAGCCACCAAGTCAGCGACTTCCTCTGGATTACCGAAACGGTTGGCGGGAATTGTCTTCTTCAAAGCAGCCTCATCCAAGCCCTCCGTCATATCCGTCTTAATGAAACCGGGTGCTACCGCATTGACGGTAACGTTCTTACGGGCTACTTCCTGCGCCAGTGCCTTGGTGGCTGCAATAATTCCACCCTTTGCCGCAGAATAGTTGGTCTGACCAGGGAGTCCCTTCAGTCCACTGACACTTGCCATATTGATAATACGCCCGAATTTATGCAACTGCATAGCTGGCAACAAAGGCTGCGTCACATTAAAGAAACCGGAGAGGGTGATATCCAAGACACGATGCCAATCTGCCTCTGGCATCAATGCCATGACGTTGTCGCGACGGATACCCGCATTATTCACCAACACCTCGATATAATCCTCGGGATGCTGCTGCTGCCATCCCTGTAATGCCTCACGCGTCTGCTCAGCATTGCTGACATCAAAGGGAAGCAACTCACCCTGTCCTTGTATTTGCTCAAGCGTCTTCTCTGCTTCTGCCTGATTACTGGCGTAATTGATAACGACCTGATAGCCATCCTTTGCCAGTCTTGCCACGATGGCACGTCCGATACCCCGGCTGCCACCTGTTACTAATGCATATTTCATTTTCTTTTCCTTTATTATTCGTTATTATATTATCTCGTTATACCGATATTCAGTATGTAATCTGTCGTTTGTCTGGCAGTCATAGCCACTCCCTCCAGTCCATGCAGCATCACGTTCTGCCCTGTCAACAACAGATTGCCGAGAGGGGTACGGGGTGACAACATGGTCAGCAATGGCTGGCGACAGTCTTTCCGTATTCCATAAGCCGAGCCGTCGGGGGTATTCGTAAACCGCTCCCATGTATGGGGTGTACTGACATACTCTTCGCTGACCATGTCCCGCAACCCTGGGATTACCTTTTGCGCCAATGCCATCGGATGACTGCTGCAGGGAGTCATCAAATCAAGGAGCGTCGCATAGTATGAGCCGTTTTCCGGAACTCTGCAACTTAACAAGACCTTCTCCGTAGCCTCATCCCATACACTTCCACCCTCATACACAAACTTATTGTGATTAAAATACGGAAGTGTGTCGGGTTTCAACACCAGCGAATAGGTGTACATCCCATAAGTATTCTCCAGCATCGCCATACGAGTACGGAAAATCTTCTTCAGTACCTTACTCTCTTTAACGAGGGCAAATGTCTGGGCAGGATGTATGTCACTGATAAAGAGACGACCCTCATAGCGCTCTCCGTTTTCACACTTAGCAGCAACGATTTGTCCGTCCTGCTCTACCAGTTCCACAACTTTTGCACGACAGATCACATCACCGCCCATGTGCTTAATATCATCCACCAATGAACGCACGATCAAGCCACTGTCACCTTTCAGACGCCAACTGCTTTGAATATAGCTTTTCTGGCTATGGGCAAAGGCAAATAATGGTAATGACTCACGGCGCAACTCCGTCTTTAGACAAGAGCCAGACAAGACATCAATCAACAGTGGATCACTGAAAGTCTCGTTCAGCCACTGCCACGCATTGACAGAAGGGTCGGGATCCGGTCCCTGCAGCATATCGACATATTTCCTCAATGCCTCACGCTGCTGGGGGAAGTCCGTTGCCAGAACTTCCACGAAATGGTCGAAGCCCTGTGCCAGACAATAAGTATTCCCCTCAATGGTTATTTGGTCGGCACCATCCACATCCAACCTGTACCAAGGAAGTCGTAAAAGACCTAACTGTTCGAAAATGTCATGTAAAGACTCTCCATCTCCCAGTCCACCGACATAATGCAGTCCAGTGTCAAAGGCATGCCCCTTGCGCTGATAGCTCTGCATGCATCCACCCGGCTGCCAATGAGACTCCAGTACAAGGACATGGTATCCTTTCTTTGACAACAACTGAGCGCAAGCCAGTCCGCCAAATCCACTCCCTATGACAATGACATCGTACTTCATTGTTTCTGTTTATTAAGCCATCGGAAAATGGCTGGTTGAAGAACGTATGACAGTATCACAGCCGAAAGGAGTCCTACGAGTGTTGAGAAGCCTACAGAGCGTATTGCAGGATGAGAGGCTATCAACATACTGCTGACGGTTGTTATCAAGGTGACGGCACTCAGGAATATCGCTGTCTTATGGAAGGTCAGTTTCTGTTGGTTTTGATGAATGAGCCCATCCATCACAAATATACTATAATCCACACCAATACCAAAGATAAAGGTGGAGATGATGATACTGATGAGATTAAAGCGGATGTCAAACAACACCATGGCTCCTAACACAATCATCCAGCTAAGCAGAATGGGCAAGAAACCCAGGACGGTGTATTTCAGGTTGAAATGGAAACTGAACAGCAGGACGACAAAGACAAATGCCATAGACAACCATTGCAGCACATTGAAGTCCTCACTCATCCGCAGTAAAGTATCTGTTGTATAATAATAGGTGTCAAGAATAAGCAGTTCCGGACGCTGTGCGATAGCGTCACAGATGCGGATATAGTCGCTCTCACTGCTCCGCACGCTATCGTTCACACAACGGACAGACGTGAAACACAGGAAACTGCCGTCATACGACTGTTCCATTAAGGTCGACTGATAACCAGCTGGTATCAGATTCGCGTTGTAAAGGGCATCTGGCTGATAATCCTCTGCCACTTTCTCAAAAAAGGTGTCAAAAGCGTCTTGGCTCAGTCCTGCCTGAGATGCGGTCTCGGCAATCAGATGACGAACCTTCGAAAGCCGTTCCTCTGTCCAATAGGCTTTCCAGGCATCAATGCGCTGCTGTTGCACGGACAATGGTACGAATATCTGATTGGTATGGGTATAACTCTTCACCAGTCCTAACTGCTGCAGTGAATCAAGTTTCTGATCCAGTAAGGCAAAGTTCGCAATTGCCTCTTCCATAGTTTTTCCCTTACTGGCGAAGTATTTTTGTTTATCCCCGGTATACGTCTTGTCACGTAAGACCTGTTCAGAATGCTCCGTGAGCTCTGCCTCATAGCCAAGGTTATGCATGTCTGCGTCAAAACGGGTTCCTCCCACGAAATAAGCACCAATGCAGACTGCCATCAGAGCCACGATAACGACCAACAAAGACTTCTTCCGGTCAAAAGGATAGGTATTAATAGTGTCTATCCATGCAAAAGAGTGTTTCGCTGTCTGTTCTTTTCTCAAGAATTGGGGCAGGTAAGTCAAGCTGAACAAGGTTGTACCAAGAATAGCAAAGGCTGCGAAGAGTCCGAAATCACGCAACAGGTCTGTCTGTATAAAGATAAGCCCCGCAAAGGAGCCGATTGTCGTCAGACAGCCCAACCATACAGGCTTCACCTGATCGTGTAACATCTTCTCCACATCACCCACGTACCGCTGATGGGTCATCACATGCAACACATAACTGAGTGCTACCCCCAAAACGACACCTCCAATTCCCAGGGCGAGCAAAGAGAATTGTCCTTTGATGAAATACATCATCGTCAATCCGAAGAGTGTTCCAAAGATGACAGGCAGTAATAATAATGGGATGGTGTCCCATCTGCGAAAACTCACGAAAAGGAACACTAACACCAGAACAAGTGCGCCGGTAATGGTCGTCGTCAGGTCACGCTTGATTTGTGAGGAGTTATAATAGCCGCTGGCTGGAGTACCATGGTAAGTGATACGCACATCGGGATGACTCTTAGCAAATTCCTTGATCTGCTCATTCATCATCTCAAAAAGCGCTGAGCCCTGTCCAGTGTTCGTGGCAGAGAAACGGGGAGTTATAAAAGCAAGACAGACAGTTGAGTCAGGCACGAAGAAATGGCCATTGATTGTCTTATAACTACCTGTTCCTCCATTCAGTAACGGACTGAACTGTTCTGCAAGGACATCACGCATGCCCATGGGGTCCATCTGTATCAACTCCGGAAACAGTCCACCAATCTCACTCTGCAGGTCATTGTAGTTCTGCTGCATCTGACGCACGAAATGCTCGTGCGTCAACAAGGTATCGAAGCGGGCATAGACGGTCGTATCGATATAGGCAGGGAAATGCGTAGAAAGATAATCCACACCATCCACCATCAGGTCTTCGGGCAGTTGGTAAAACACATCTCCTATCGTATGGCTCAACGAGTCACGCTGTAAGAGGGTGTCAACAAACTGGTCACATATTTCCGACAGTTGCACAGGATCCTTACTGTCTCCACTTAAACTCTCAAACAACAAGAAAGTCTTGTCCTTGATTTTCAAGTCGGCAAAGGCAAGTTTGATGCTCCCGTCCTCATTCTTCGATGATGGCATCAACTTATCGATATCCTCTTCCAGATGGATGCGGGATGCAAACCAGCCAAAGAAGACGAAGAGTACAACCATTGATAACCAGCAGACCAGCTGATGGTTGCGGAAATATTGATATAACCTGATGAAAAAGTCCGTCATTGCATGTATATTTTCAAGTCCACTTCAGCAACGGTCTCATCCCCTAAGGAGGAAACACCGTGTGCCAAGGTCATATTACCAAACGAGAATCCGAAAGTGACAACCGTATGTATCTGTTCATTAACCTGCGGACGACGATGACAACAGAAATTTTTCACTTCCACAATCATGCCGATAGGTGCCGTGTCATCATTCACCTTGGAGGCTGCGAGGGCAGAACACGACTGGGCTATATGTTCTATCAGCCCAGTCGGTGATATCATGCCATCAGGCAACAAGAAATAATTACCTCTGCCCACAGTCAGTGCTGTCTTCGCCGAGTTCTCATCCTGTTGCTCAAATTCGTCGACCATCATAAAGGGGTCGCGCTGCGGAATCAATCGCTTGATATCGTCGCCTCTGAGGATCATGCTGGCAAGTGTTGCTCAATATAATCGTACAGGTTGTTGAATGTCTGAATCTGGTGCAGCTCATTCACTGGGATGGTAATCTTATAAGTCACCTGTACCAAAGCGATAAGGTCTACCAGGTTGATACTGTCCAGCTGAAGTGTATCCTTCAGGTTGGCATCAGGAGTAAACTCACTCTGTTCTACTTCAAACTCTTCTGAGAGCAGTCCATTAACCTGCTCGATGATCTCTTCTCTTGTCATAATTTTCTAATTTTAAAAGTTTTGTTATTCTGTTATTTCTATATTCCGACTAAAGATTCTTCACGATAAGCGTTGAATTAGTACCACCAAATCCGAAAGAGTTACTGAGGAAGGTGTCAAAATGTGCTTCAATGGTCTCTGGGACGACATTCACACAAGCTGTCTCATCATCAGGATTCTCGAAATTAATGTTACCTGCGATAAAGTCGTTTTTCATCATCAGCATGGTATAGATAATCTCAGAAGCACCAGCCATCCACATCTCATGACCCGTCTGACTCTTGGTAGAGGTAACAGGTACACGATAGTCACCGAATATCTGAGCGATAGCCTGAGCCTCACGACTGTCTCCGATCTTCGTGGAAGTGGCATGGGCATTGACATAACCGATTTCCTTGACATCCACACCGCTCTTCTCCAGACAAAGTTCCAGAGAACGTGCCGGACCTGCCACATTGGGGGTAGAGATATGGTCACCATTACCTGAGAATCCCCAGCTTACGATTTCCGCAAGGATAGGAGCACCACGACGGACAGCACTCTCGTAATCCTCTATCACCAAGGTCGCTGCACCACCACCAGGAACGAGTCCGTTACGGTCACGGTCGAAAGGACGACTTGCCTTTGTGGCATCGTTATCCTCACGAAGGGCAAACGACTGGATACCGTCGAAAGAGGCGACACCATACATGTTTGCCTCTTGCGCACCACCACAGACCACACAGTCTTGCAATCCGTTCTTAATCAACAGATAGCCTAACCCGATGGACTGTGAGCCGGAAGCGCAGGCTGCTGACGCTGTCAGATTGATACCTTTCAGATGGAACAGACATGCGAGGTTCATCGTTACCGTGGAGTTCATTGACTGGAAGATGGCACCACTTCCACAGGCTGCTGTAGAACCAAACTGGCGGAACTTATCAAGGGCACGCATGGTAGCCTCAGCAACAGAGTCGTTACCATAGATGATTCCCACCTCATGCTGGTCGATATAGTCTTGTTCCAGACGGGCACTTGCCAAAGCATCACGGGTTGCCATATAAGCATACTGTGCCTCCTCCGGCATGAACTGTCTGAAGTTACGATTAACAAAAGGTTTCAAGTCTGCTTTGGGCACATCAGCACAGAACGGTGAGCGGAACCCCGCATCCACACGCTCCTGACTAAAGATGATACCACTCTTTCCTTCATACAGGGACTGGCGCACCTCATCAAGGGTCGTACCGAGGCACGACCAGATACCCATTCCTGTGATTACTACTCTTCTTTCCATTTCTTATATTATCTTTTTATAACATCTTCTACGTTTTACAAACTGCGGATGCAGAGGTTTCCATTGTGACAACTCACGGACATTGTCCTCCAACTGCGGACCTGTCTCTGCCCACTTGAATCCATATTTATTATAAATAGGTATAAGGTCGTCAAAGAACATGGCGTTCACACCCAGTCCCTGATAGTCTGGACGGACAGCAATCAGCAACATCTCCGCATTATCCTCATGATGCCATTTCAGTGCTTTCAGCAGATGGAACCAACCAAAGGGCAGCAACGTGCCGTGAGCTTTCCGCATCGATACCGACAGGCTTGCCATGGAGATGGCAGCCCCCACCACCTCGTCTTTATCGTTCAGGACGACTGGGATGAGTTGTTTATCCACCATCCGAAGGTATTTATGGATAAACACGTCTATCTGACGGGCTGACAATGCCGAGAAGCCGAAAATAGGTTTGTATGCCTCGTTCAACAATTCGAACACGCGATGTCCGTAACCTTCCTCGTTAATCTGCTTGTCTGTCAACTTGACGACCCGTAATCCTATCTGCTCACGGGCATATTGGGCAACACGGGCATACCGTGCCGGTACTTCCTTGGGAATATCAATATGTACCTGCAGCCAGTCCACTTCCTTCTCGAAACCCAGTGCCTCCATGTGACGATGATAATACTCGGGATTATATATGGTATTCATGGAGCCCATGAGGTTGAAATCCTCCACAAGCATACCCTCCTTATCGAAGTCCGTAATACCCAACGGTCCTTGCAGCATATCCATTCCCTGGGCTCTTCCCCACTCCTCTACAGCATGAAGCAAAGCATTCGACACCTTCAGGTCATCGACAAACTCAATCATCGAGAACCGAACATTTTTCGTCTTCCAATGTTTGTTAGCCTTTCGGTTGACAATACCTACGATACGCCCCACAGGCTTACCATCCTGATAAGCGACGAAAGGCTGGATATCAGAGAATTCCAACCCCGGATTCTTCTGACTGTCAAAAAGTTGACGCACATCAGACTCCAGGTCAGGGACGTACTGGGTACATCCCTCATATATGTCCTTCACCACATGGATGAAATCATTCATTCCCTGCCGGTTCTCAACTTTCTTGATAATCACCTCACTCATCGCACCACCCTTTTATGTTCCACACGGTATTCCATCGGGGTCACATTAGCCTGTTCACGGAAATACTGGCTAAAGAACGAAGAGTTAGGGAATCCTAACTTGTTGGAGATTTCCTTGATGCTCATATCGGTATCCTTCAACAGAGAATAACAATCCTGCATCGTACTCTCCGTAATCCATCGCATAGGGTTCTTGCCACTGACTTTCTTAGAAATGGAAGAAAGGTACTTGGGGGTAATATGCAATTGGTCGGCATAGAAAGCTACCCGCTGACGTTTCTGCTCCTGACTGGACAACAACTGCAAGAACTGGTTGAATATTTCTTTATCGTGGATGCTCGAGGTATCTGTATTCAGTGCCATGTCCTCATGACGCAGCAGTTCCTCACATACCATCAGCAACATCGTACGCAAGAACGACACCATGATCTCACGTGACAGCAAAGGCATTTTCTCTATCTTAAAGACCGTACGGGTATACTTCTGTATACCACCTAACCAGTCATTACCTTCTACCACATAAATCTCACGCATGTACATTGCCTTGTTCCAGATATTAATCTGGTTACCCAACACCGACTTTAGCATACGGTCAGATATCAACAGTGCCGAAGCCTCTGTATCTGCACTAACGAGCATTGGCTCCATCAGCTTGCCGGCGGGCATCAACAGCAATTGCCCTGGGACGACCTTCACTTGATGACTTCCCCCCATCTCCACGACAATACGCCCACCACGACAATGTACAATGGAATTATAAGACTTCCTGACGTAGGGTAAGTCTTTGGCATCTCTTAAGTTGTCCACAAAGAGAATCTCGTCTCCCATCGCATGGACAATATTCAATTCTTGCATACGTACTCTTCTTTTCCGCTGCAAAATTAGACATTATTTTCCAATCTTCGACGTTCTTTTTTTCGCCCTTATTGTTCTATATCGTATTTAATACAACTTTTAAGGATTTCCTTAATCGGTGACTTGGGATATTGGGGATATAGTCAAGCAGCACTGCTTCAATTGTAAATCAAATTGAATTGCAAAGTAAATCAAATTGATTTGCTGAGTAAATCAAATTGAATTACCGAGTAAATCAAATTGATTTACAACAACAGAAAATATCATTGACAGGTTGAGGAGACTGTCAATCCCATGGACTGAGCCTTCTGCAACAGCAATTCCATAAGGGGTTCTCGCTCGTTTTCCACCCTGTTGTCGAGGACGGCATCCTTCAGGTACTGTTTCAGGATACCCACCTCACGGGAGGGCTGAAGATGGAAAAGTTCCATAATCTCGTTACCGTCAATGACGGGCTGCAAGAGCCGTTTGTAGTCTTTATCCTTCAAGTCGGCAAGTTTCTCACGCACCATGCGGAAGTTCTCCAGGAACATCTTCTTGCGGACCTCATTCTTCGAGGTGATATCCGCCTCGCAAAGGGTCATCAGGTCGTCGATGTCATCACCCGCGTCGTTCAGCAGACGGCGGACGGCGGAGTCAGTGACTTCCTCGTCAGCAATGGCGATGGGACGCATGTGGAGGTCAACGAGTTTCTGCACGTAGCGCATCTCGGCTCCCATCGGCAGTTTCAGACGGCGGAAAACATCCTGCACCATCTTGGCACCTATATAATTATGGTTATGGAAGGTCCACCCCACCGAGGGTTCCCACCGTTTGGTCCTCGTCTTGCCGATATCATGCAGCAGAGCACTCCACCTCAACCACAAGGGAGCATCCTGACGACAAACATTCTCCAAGACTTCCAGCGTATGGTAGAAATTGTTCTTATGGGCACGACCGTCCCTTTTCTCCACAATATCGAGGGCGGCAAGCTCAGGAAGGATCATCCGCAGGAGTCCACTATGTTGCAGGTAGTCGAAACCGATGCTCGGATGAGGTGCCATCATGATCTTATTCAGCTCCACCTCGATACGTTCCCCGCTGACAATCCTGATACGGTCAGCCATCCGCTCCAACGCCTCCAGCGTCTCGTCCTCAATCTGGAAATTAAGCTGGGTGGCAAAACGGATGCAACGCATCATCCGCAACGGATCGTCGGAGAAAGTCACCTCTGGATCAAGTGGGGTGGCTATGATACGGTCTTGCAGGTCGGCAATGCCATTGAAAGGGTCGACCAGTTCACCGAAACGGTTCTTGTTCAGACAGATAGCCATCGCATTGATGGTGAAGTCGCGACGATTCTGGTCGTCCTCCAAAGTACCATCCTCCACAACGGGTTTGCGGGAGTCATGACTATAGCTCTCCTTGCGGGCTCCCACGAACTCCACCTCCATATCACGGAACTTCACCTGTGCCGTACCGAAATTACGGAAGACCGACAGGTGTGCCTTCCGTCCCAGTTTCTTCTTCAATGCCGATGCCACCTCGATACCGCTGCCCACCACTACAACATCAATGTCGTCGGACGGACGTTCCAGAAAAATATCACGGACATAGCCTCCCACCACATAGCACTCCACACCGAGACGGTCAGCCACAGCACTGATCTGGTGGAAAATCTCCTGATCTAATATTTTAGCCAGAGCGGCATCGGAATACAATTTCATGACATTTTTCTCTTTTCGGTTGCAAAAGTACAAAATAATTTGTAACTTTGCACACAAATTATTGAATTTATCAAAAGTACAACACAAGTATGAAGCATTTCTTTACGGCATTCCTGCTATGCATAGCAACAATCACCTATGCCGACACAGACAGTTACAAGGATATGGAACCCCTCCAGTTAGAGGTTCCAGAGATGAAAGCAGAGTTGGGTACAATAAACAATGAGGAAATCGACAGGAAAGCCCTGTCGCTGAACGCCCCGGAGCCCAAAATGGACTTCGCGTTCTTCAAGTCACGTACCAACCCTAATACCAAGGCATATAAGTTTATGGACGACATGACGTTCGTCGGTGTCCCCCTTTTCATTGCCGGTATCATCGCCAAGAGTGAGAAGAATGCTTTCAAACAGCAAACCAGGCACTCGCTGGTTACCAAGTTCAAGACGGGTATCGACGATTACACCCAGTTCTTCGGACCTGCCGCTGTGGTGGGCCTGAAACTGGCTGGCGTGGAGGGACGCAGTGACTGGCCACGTCTGCTGGCAAGTGCTGGTATGGGCTATGGAATCATGGCACTCTTCGTCAACACCATCAAACATACTGCCAAGGAGATGCGCCCAGACGGAAGTACGGCGAACTCATGGCCCTCAGGTCATACCGCCACTGCCTTCGTCGGTGCTACCCTGCTGCACAAGGAGTATGGACTGACCCGCTCACCGTGGTACTCGGTGGCAGGCTACGGTGTGGCAACGGCAACAGGTGTCATGCGAGTACTCAACAACCGCCACTGGATTTCCGACGTGCTCTCCGGTGCCGGTCTCGGTATCTTGTCGGGAGAGCTCGGCTATGCCATCTGCGACCTGCTCTTCAAGGGCAAGGGACTGCTCCGCAATGACCTCCCAGGCATGGCAAACGTCATTGAGCATCCCTCATTCTTCAGCATATCAATGGGTATCGGTTTCGGCACCCGTGACTTCGACTTTGAGATGCAAAAGTACGGATGGTCTGATGATTTGCACCTGAAGTTCCAGGCTTCCACAGCGGTAAGTGCTGAGGGTGCTTACTTCTTCAACCCCTACATCGGTGTGGGTGGTCGCCTCCGCGTTAAGAGCACACCTATCAAGGGATGGGACAAAATTACGGAATTCGGATGGGAGGACGTTGACTATTTCTACAACGGATTAGAGGAGAACGAGCAGAAGGCTTTGGAACAGAATCTCGACGATATTGACTTCATCATTGAAAGCGATCACCTGACGGAATTCGCAGGAGACCTGGGTGTGTACTTCAACTTACCTCTGTCCGACCGCTTTGCCCTGGGTTCCAAGCTGCTCGTCGGACGCAGCATCATGCAGGAGCTGGCACTCGATGCCAAAATCGCCGGACAGCACTATTACAAGGAAAGCGACCCATTAGACAACCCCACAGGTGATGCCTTCGACCATTCATGGGATTACTTTAAGGTAACGGGAAATAACAGCACTAAGTTCGGCACTGGTATATCGCTCACCTATGCCTACAAGCAGAATTTCTCATGGAAAGTGTTCCTGGACTACGACTACACACGTAAGACCTACACCATGGATTATGACTTTGGAGGTCTGTACGAGACCTTGTTCCCTGAGGATTATGCCAGTTTGAACTCTCAAGGGCTTCAAGAGTTCAAGGAGAATACTTCCGCATCCCAAAGCATCAAGAAAGCAATGCACTCCTTCGTGCTGGGTGCTTCGTTCGCTATTAATTTCTAAACCATCATGGCAGTAGAAAACGAGAAAACCAATGCGCAGTTCGAGCAGGTGATGCAGGAATGCCGCAGCCTGTTCGAGAAGAAACTCCATGACTATGGGGCTTCTTGGCGTATCCTGCGTCCGCAGTCACTCACCGACCAGTTGTTTATCAAGGCAAAGCGTATCCGCTCTTTGGAAATCAAGAAGGAGTCGCTGGTCGGAGAGGGTATCCGCCCAGAGTTCATTGCCCTTATTAATTATGGTATAGTGGGACTCATCCAACTGGCACATGGCTTCTCCGACACTGTGGATATGCAACCCAAAGAGGCTATGGCACTCTACGACCGCTATGCCTTGGAGGCACTGGAACTGATGAAACGCAAGAACCACGACTACGACGAGGCTTGGCGTGGCATGCGGGTCAGCAGCTATACGGACTTCATCCTCACCAAGATAGAACGCGTCAAGGAAATAGAGAATCTACAAGGCGACACCCTTGTCAGTGAGGGTATCGACGCCAACTATATGGACATCATCAACTATGCGGTCTTCGGAGCGATTAAGTTGAGTGAACAAGGATGAGGAAGATATTAGTGAATATCGCCCGCTTCGTGGTCGCCCTGACCTTTATCCTCTCTGGATTCGTCAAGGCTGTCGACCCGATGGGCACACAATATAAGATAGCCGACTACTTGGCAGCGATGCACATCGGACAGTATGTGCCCGACTTCGTGCCGCTCATTGCCTCCGTACTATTGTCGGCAACTGAGTTCTGGCTCGGTGTCTGCTTACTATTTGCCATCAGACGGCGTGTAGTGACACGCATTATATTGGTATGGATGATCATCATGACACCGCTGACCCTGTGGCTGGCTCTTACCAATCCCATCAGTGACTGCGGGTGTTTCGGTGATGCCATCGTGCTCACCAACTGGCAGACTTTCTGGAAAAATGTCGTCTTACTGGCATGTGCCGCACTGATAGCATGGCAGCCTTTGGAGATGATGCGCTTCATATCAAGGTCAAACCAGTGGATTGTGATGAATTTCACCGCTTTGTTTATCCTTGTGGTGGCGGGACAGTCTCTTTACAAACTGCCCTATTTCGATTTCCGGCCATACCATATAGGGACAGACCTCAGGAAGGGGTGGTTAAAGATGGTGGAGGGCGAGGACTCGCCCTATACGGATCTTTTCATGCAGCGTGAGGATGGCACAGACATCACGGACTCTATCCTGAATCTGAAAGGTTATCTCTTTCTGTTGGTCTCACCCCATCTGGAGCAAGCTGACGAGAGTCAGTTCGATAAGCTGAACCAACTTTTCGAGTATACCCAAGAAAAGGGATACCCGTTATACGGACTTACAGCAAGTAGCGGGAAAGCGATTAACAGATGGAGAAACGGCACAGGAGCTGAATACGAGTTCTGCCAGACAGATGATATCGTATTAAAAACGATGATCAGGAGTAATCCCGGTCTCATCCTTCTCCGAGATGGCAAAATTATCCGTAAATGGAGCAATAACAATCTGCCAAATGAAACCATATTGACAGATAATCTGGAGAAATTAGAGATTGGTAAGATGCCCGAGGATTCCATACCTCAGAAGATAATGACCATCATTCTCTGGTACGTGCTACCTCTTGTCCTCCTGACAATTGCAGACAGGCTATGGGCATGGTCAAACTGGATTAAGAAAAAAGAAAAGTCAAATATTGATTATATTTTAAAACGTAAAGACATGAGAAAGAAAATTGTAGCAGGAAACTGGAAAATGAACCTGAACCTGCAAGAAGGTGTTGCTCTTGCCAAAGAGCTGAACGAGGCACTCGCTGCCGACAAACCCAACTGTGGTGTAATCATCTGCACTCCATTCATCCACCTTGCCTCTGTGGCTCAGGTTATCAATCAGGATGTGATTGGTCTCGGTGCCGAGAACTGTGCTGACAAAGAGAAAGGTGCTTTCACTGGTGAGGTATCCGCAGAAATGGTAAAGAGTACCGGAGCACAGTATGTGATCCTTGGTCACTCTGAGCGCCGTGAGTATTACAAAGAGACTCCTGAGATCCTGAAGGAGAAGGTTCTGCTCGCATTAAAGAATGGTCTGAAGGTGATTTTCTGTATCGGTGAGACACTGGAGGAGCGTGAGGCAAACAAGCAGAATGAAGTTGTAAAAGCAGAACTGGAAGGCAGTGTGTTCAACCTAAGCGAGGAAGACTTCCGCAAGATTGTAATTGCTTATGAGCCTATCTGGGCCATCGGTACTGGCAAGACTGCCACCGCTGAACAGGCTGAGGAGATCCATGCTTATATCCGCTCTATTGTAGCTGACAAGTATGGTAAGGCTGTTGCCGAGGACACCAGCATTCTGTACGGAGGCAGCTGTAAGGCAAGTAATGCGCCCGAGCTGTTTGCAAAACCTGATATTGACGGTGGTCTGATTGGAGGTGCTTCACTGAAATGCGCCGACTTCAAGGGAATCATTGACGCTTGGAAATAAATAGCATGACGTATAAATCCCTTCATCGTAAAAGATGGATAGTCACTCTCATACTGTGTGTTGGCATGTTGACGCATGCCAATGCACAGACTTTTACTGAACGTGTACAGAAAAAAGTGAATGGGAAAGGCACTGTGACAATTCATCAAAGCGAGGAAATCGATCAACTGGTAAACGACCCTTATGTAACAGGAGAGATACAACAACCACAAAAGCGAAGCGAAAGCAAGAACCAAGAAGAGTCATCTACAGACTATAAACAGGCTAACACTACGAACTCATCGTCCGTTAGCGATGAGAAAGAGGATACCGATATAGAAGTGACTCCACGAAGGACTCACAAAATCATCGGTTATCGTGTACAGGCCTTTGCTGGTGGCAACTCTCGAAAGGATCGTCAGACAGCAGAGTCAATAAGCAATAATATCAAAGCACAAATACCAAATATTGCTGTTTACGTTCATTTCTTTTCTCCACGCTGGATTTGCCGTGTAGGCAATTTTCGTACTTATGAGGAAGCCCATCAGATGATGGTGAAACTACAGAATATGGGCTACAAACAAGCATCCATCGTAAAAGGAAAAATAAACGTTCCATATTAAATGAATCCAGAGACAGAATACAGAGAAGGATTAAATGAGCTGGCCTCACACTATCACGATATTTTGACACTCCTTGGAGAAAATGCTGAACGAGAAGGACTGCAGAAGACTCCAATGCGAGTAGCTAAAGCCATGCAAGTGCTGACACGGGGCTATTCAATGGACGCACATCAAGTACTCCGTGACGCTCTCTTTAAAGAGGACTACAGCCAAATGGTCATCGTCAAGGACATCGATTTCTTCTCTCTATGTGAACACCACATGCTACCCTTCTATGGTAAAGCTCATGTGGCTTATATTCCAAATGGCTACATAACGGGACTATCTAAGATTGCCCGTGTAGTAGACATCTACTCTCACCGATTGCAGGTTCAAGAACGAATGACACTGCAAATTAAACAGTGTATCGAACAGACACTTCACCCATTGGGAGTAATGGTAGTATTAGAAGCCCGACATATGTGTATGCAAATGCGCGGTGTTGAGAAACAAAACTCTATCACGACAACCAGTGAATTCAGTGGCGCATTCAACCAAGCCAAAACCAGACAGGAATTCATGAATCTGATACATAACAATTCTTTAATTTAGCAATAAAAAGTACATCGTATCATGGAACAAGACAACAGGAACTCATATCGTACCAAGCAATCACTCCCAGAAGAGTTTTATCATAGTTGCTTAGGGAAAATAGTCATTCTAATCATATTAATTCTCATCCTCTTTGTCATTGCCGTGATGACCAGACCTTCTGACGAGAAAATGCAGAAGGAAATGTTGGATAATATCCGTGAATGTATCCAACAAAACGACAGTATCAAAGGGGACGCAATTGACGATGCAGTGGCAAACTTCAGCCGCATCATCACAGAAGCTGACACAACAGAGAATGACAAGGAAGCAATGGAGGCATTCAACAAATACAATAAGTTGGAAATATACCGCCATAGTTTCTATTCCACAGCCCGCCTGCGCAACAACTTGAGCCAAGAAGGTATCCGTGTGGGCATTGGAATATTCAACCTCGTTATCCCTACTGTCAAATACAGTGATATTATCTTATTTGTCAGTACAATCAAGAATTATAACAAGGAACGGCTCATTGAGCCAACGCCACAAGATGAGTATGTCGGAGAGAATCCCAATATCAAAGAGTATCACTACTTGGGAGATCCAGACAACTAAAAACAAACCCATAAACAAAAGAAGACCTCTTCCGAATTGGAAGAGGTCTTCTTTTGTGGGCGCTGAGGGATTCGAACCCCCGACCCTCTGCTTGTAAGGCAGATGCTCTAAACCAGCTGAGCTAAGCGCCCTTACTTGTTGTAAGCGGGTGCTTTTTCTTTATAATTTATATAAATCACTCGCAGCCATAAGATCAACTTTCTTCTCTGAAAGAATCCGATCGCAGCTTTCCAGGTCGGTAGGACGAATGACAACATGCGCCACATCGCCATTGGCAAACGAATACATATATTCAATAAAGACACCTGCATCCGATAGCATCTTCAGGACTTTTGCAAGTGAACCACTTGTGTTTGGACAGACAAATCCAATGACATCAGTAATCTTCACTGCAAAGTGAGCTGCCTTCAGGACTTGATAGGCTTTGTCCGGGTCACTTACAATACAACGCAGAATACCAAAATCGGAATTATCGGCAATACTCATCGCAGAGAGATTAACCCCAGCTTCACCCAACACATCTGTCACCTCTGTGAGACGACCAGATTTATTCTCTAAGAAAATAGACAATTGTTTTGCTAACATAATATCTCAGTTTTAAAGTTTACGATTATCTATCACACGTTTGGCCTTACCTGTTGAACGTTCGATTCCTTTCGGCTCAACCAACTTGATCTTGAAGCCAAGACCGATCACGGAACGAAGTTCGGCTTCCAGCTTTTTCTGCAGTCCTACCATCGTCGACATATCATCAGTGAAATACTCTTCCTTCACCTCAACCTTCAACTCACTGGTATCGGTATTATTGACACGGTCAACAGTGAGCAGGAAATGGGGTTCATACTCTGGCAAAGAGAGGATAACAGCCTCTATCTGGGACGGGAATACATTGACTCCACGGATAATCAACATATCGTCACAACGTCCTAAAATACGGTCCATACGCACCAAAGTACGACCACAAGAGCACTTCTCATAATGAAGAGCTGTCAAATCATGGGTACGATAGCGCAACAACGGCATTCCCTCTTTAGTCAGATGGGTAAAAGTGAGCTCACCCAACTCACCCTCTGGCATCTGCTCACCAGTCTCCGGATTCAGAATCTCTGGATAGAAATAGTCCTCATTAAGGTGAGTACCATTCTGACATTCGCACTCGTAACCCACTCCAGGACCAGCAATCTCACTAAGCCCGTAAATATCATAAGCTTTGATCCCCATCAATGTTTCCAATTTCTGCCGCATTTCCTCAGTCCACGGCTCAGCACCAAAAGCACCGATACGCAATTTAAAATCTTCACGGGGCCATTCAGACTCACGCATTGCCTCTCCCAAGAACATAGCGTATGATGGCGTACAGCAAAGCACTGATGCACCAAAGTCATGCATTAGAGTAATCTGCTTTTGAGTATTACCGGATGACATCGGGATAACACTAGCGCCAATATTCGTAGCACCATCGTGAGCACCTAAGCCACCTGTAAAAAGACCATAACCGTATGACACTTGAAATATGTCATCTTTCGAGGCGCCATATGCGG
Organism: uncultured Prevotellaceae bacterium; assembly: GCA_902776195.1. Classification (GTDB taxonomy): domain Bacteria; phylum Bacteroidota; class Bacteroidia; order Bacteroidales; family Bacteroidaceae; genus Prevotella. The sequence continues at coordinate 123,786 of CACYPF010000004.1, forward strand.
TGAAAGCACGGGAGATAGCCTCAGTCCACATGGCAATGTCCTTACGTGTATGCAACACTACAACCGGCTTTCCCGTTGTTCCAGATGAAGCATGAATACGCACAATCTGGCTCATCGGAACTGCAGCAAGCCCGAAGGGATAATTATCACGAAGATCAAGCTTGTTGGTAAAAGGCAACTTTACGATATCGTCAATATCCTTGATATCACCCGGCTCCAAGCCCATCTCTTGAAATTTTTTACGATAAAACGGCGTGTTAAGATATACATACTCTGCCATTTTTCTCAATCTGATGCTTTGGATCTCACGAAGTTGTTCACGATCCATGCATTCTACACTTTCATTCCAGATCATTGTTTTAACTTTTACGTTTTACTGTCTTTAGTTTGTTATAGTTTTGTGTGATGCAAAGATAAACAATAATTATGAAAAGACCAAAAAAAGACTGCAAAACATTTCGTCTCGCAGTCTTTATTTTGTGGGCGCTGAGGGATTCGAACCCCCGACCCTCTGCTTGTAAGGCAGATGCTCTAAACCAGCTGAGCTAAGCGCCCTTAAGTATCCCGAGTATTAAATACAACTCGGGATTACTTTATAGATAATTAAAATTACTTCAACTCAACAGTTGCACGACGGTTGTAGCTGATTGGAGACAGAGTGTCAACACCACCAGCAGCATTAATCTCAATGTTAGAGCGATCAACACCCATGTTAACAAGAGCGTCAGCAACAGTGTTAGCACGTTTCTCAGACAGAGACTGGTTGTAGTTAGCCTTACCTGTCTTACTGTCAGCATAACCAGTTACGACAATCTTGGCATTGTTAGCCTTTGCAGCGTCAGCAATAGCCTGTACGTTCTGGAGATCCTTCTGAGAAGCAATCTTAGACTTACCAATATTGAAGAATACTGATACTGGAGCAGAAACAATCTCCTTAACAGTCTTAACCTCTCCACCTTCAGCCTTAGGACACTTGTGGTTAGCAATCTGGTTGCGGAGACGAGCATTCTCTGCGTTAGCATCAGCAAGCTGAGCGTTCAGAGCATCAATCTGTCCCTGTGAGAGAGCCTTGATAGCCTCTACGTCAGGAGTCTTACTCCAAGTAGCCTTACCGAAGTTATAGGTCAAACCAACCTCAACACTGAGAGTACGATCCATGTTCTTGAAAGAATTCTTCGTTGAAGAATTTGTAGCACTGAAACCATCGAAACGAGGATCAAACAGACCATAGTTAATATCCAGGTTGATGGCAACCTTCTTGCTCAGACGGAACATATTCAGGATACCAGCATTCAAATCCATAGAATAAGTATTGTAGCTCATGTTACGACCTACACCAGCACCTACGTAAGGAATAAAGTTCCAAACACGAGTCTCACTGTAACCACAAAGCATGTTGCTGAGGTTGAAGAGAACCTGCTCATTGATTACCCAGTACTTGCTTGCGTTAGTCTTCTTATCCTCACTAATAATGCTACGTCCCCACATACCCGTGAACTTTGTGCGAAGACCGATACCAGGAGTAAACCACTTACCAAGAGCTACAGAAAAACCGAGGTTTGTACGGTAGTTCTTGAAAAGAGTTTTGGGTTTCATGAAAGCACCCTCCTGACTTCCATAGAAAGATGTTCCGACAGCATTAGCCTGAATGAACCAGTTGCTCCAGAAAGAATTAGTCGCAACGCTGTACTTCTCTGTAGGTACAGCCTCCTGTGCCATTGAGGCAGCAGAAACGCCAGCAAATGCCAGCACCATTAATAGTTTTTTCATACCTATACTAATATTAATATAAAATGTTATATACTTTTATCAATTATTGTGCAAAAGTAAACATAATTTTCAAATCCACAAACTTTTTTGGGAAAAAATTGCACTTTTTTACGAAAAAAGTTGATTTGTATTGTTTGGAGAGACCCATAATCCCCTAAATAAAGTTAAAATCACCTTAATAATTGTTCAATCTCCCGTTGAGGTAAGATACAAAGAATAGCCTTTCCGTCGGGAGTATAATTCACATTAGAACATGCAAAAAGCTCATTAACAAGATTTTCCATCTCTTCATTATTTAGAATTTGTCCTTGTGGGATAGCCGCATGACGGGCAAGGCTTAAAGCGAGAGAAGAATGTATGTCATGTAAATCTCCTAATCCTTTCTCAATAGTATCACTGAGCATCTCTTGTATCAACTGCACATAATTCAACCCATCGAGACCTGCAGGAATAGCTTGAATTCCATAACTATATTGCCCAAGATCTGTCAATTCAAATCCCATCGCTTGTAATTCTGGCAAAACTTTCTCCAGAGCAACAGCATCAGAGGCTGAAAATTGCACGACTTCAGGAAAAAGCATCCGCTGACTATTGACAGACTGTGACTCCAATTGAGCCATATAACGCTCATAACGGATACGTACATCAGCACGGTACTGATCGATAATCATCAAGCCAGACTTCACTGCCGTCATGATATATTTTCCTTTATATTGATAATGTACAGGAGATTTCTCCTCCACCTCAAACATTTCCATTTCCATGGGCAGTTCTTGCGGCTGCTCTGGCAACTGATCATAGAGTTTTTCCCAACCACCAATCACTTTCTTTGCACGTTCTGCAGGTTGATGTTGCTTAAACGGATTATAAGAAGGATTGTAGGAGGGCTGTGGAATATCTACTCGTTGGGTAATAGGATTGAAAGTGGGGAATTCAGGTTTCCCCTCCGTATCGAAATCAATCTGGGGAATTTCACAAAACCTGCCTATAGCATCCCTTACAGCAGCCATGAGGATTTGCCAGATCGTTTGTTCATTTTCAAATTTTATCTCAGTTTTAGTCGGATGGATATTTACATCAATATCGGCAGGAGCAACTTCAAAATAAATAAAATAAGGTACCTGCATGCCTACAGGTACTAAACGGTCAAAAGCCTGTATCACTGCTTTATGGAAATAGGCATGTTTCATAAAACGCCCATTCACGAAGAAGAAGTCATGCGTTCCTTTCTTCTTTGCAGACTCCGGCTTACCTACAAAACCTGAAATTTTACATACTGCGGTATCCACCTTTACTTCTAATAGGTCTTGATTGAAACGTTTCCCAAATACATCTACTATCCGTTGGCGAAGAGTACCACTTTTCAGATTCAACATCTCCTGCCCATTACTATATAAAGAGAAATGAATTTCAGGATTAACGAGTACTATGCGTTCAAAAGCCGTCAGGATATTATTCAGTTCTGTTGCATTTGACTTGAGGAACTTGCGACGGGCAGGTACATTATAAAAAAGATTCTCTACTTTGAAATTACTGCCGACAGGACAACTGACAGGTTCCTGTGACTCTACTTTCGAACCAGAAATACGCAAACAAGTACCTATCTCATTTTCCTCCTGCCTTGTTCGTAATTCAACTTGAGAAACTGCAACAACAGATGGCAATGCCTCACCACGAAAGCCCATCGTTGACAAAGCAAACAAATCATCTGCTTTTCTTATCTTAGAAGTGGCATGACGCTCAAAGGCAAGACGAGCATCCGTTTCCGACATTCCTTTTCCATCATCAATCACTTGAATGGAGGTGCGTCCGGCATCCACAACCAGCACCCGGATCGTCTTCGCACCGGCATCCACTGAATTCTCTACCAGCTCTTTGACCACAGAAGCAGGACGCTGTATTACCTCTCCTGCAGCAATCTGATTGGCGACAGAATCTGGCAACAACTGTACTACATCACTCATTCATTTCCTCCTTCCTGTTTAATTTTTGCTTAGGAGCTTCCCTACGTTTAATTTCTTTCAATTCCTGTCCTGCATTCTTTGGACGCCAATTAAAAATGTCATCCTTGTCAAGAGGTCGGATATAATCAAACCAGGCATATTGAGGAAGAAAATATTTGGAAGGTGGAATCTGTGTCATCGGATAAAGAGTCCCCACAGGTTTCTCCATCCAGATTTTCTTCATCTTCCTATTTTCAAGAAACATTTTCATCAAAGGAGTCTCGGTATAATTCAATCCAATAAGCGTACTGTCAGACTCATCGACAGGATAATAGACTATCAACACATTACCTACAGCGTCTGTTTCATAAATCTCACCTTTCTCAAAAAAAGCCAGCATTTCTTTAGATGACACTTGGTTGAAATGGATTGTATCCGGCATCTGCTCCGTAGAGAATGCCTGCCCTATGACATGCGCCCTATCAATAGTAGAGTCCTTCATATAGACCCGTATTTCCTCACCAAACAACTGTTGTCTGTTGTTCCAAACAATCGGATCCCGATACATGGTCATACAGGAATCTTTCGAGTTATAGACCAGTGAGTCACACACAGCCTGAACATCAATACGATACGCTCGTACCTTATTATACGCATGAATCTTACGATAGACAGAATCTGTATTGATATTGAAAGTGTACAACTTAAACGTGTCGGCATGCATATAAAGTGTGTCTTTCTGCGAGTAATCCATTGCCACTGCCCGCTTTGTAGCCATAGCATAACCTGTTGAGTCATTATACTCACAATAGTCACCTGTCAGCCGATTTTTATTAGTAGAGTCTGTATAGATGACGTTCCAATAGGCGTAACTGGTACCTTTCTTAGCGTCATGGTAGACACTATCACCTACGATAGTCCGACCTTGATCTTTCATTACTGAACGACCAAAAAGTTCTGATGTCTCTGTTTTTGTATTATAATAACCATCCTCACTATAGATATGACTCGTTCCTGTTGTGATATTGGAAGGACCTACAATATGGGCACGAGAGGTTTGGGTATCATAATACAAAGAATCAGTAGTAAGATAGAAATTCTTATCGCGAAGACGCACATCATAATAGAACATCGCTATTTTAGTGTCCGTATGGTACTCTCCCCAATCACTTGTTAAAGTAGAATTATTATCCACCAGTTTACCACCCTCAAAAAAATTACCGAAATTATACAGACGGTCATAATCAAGACTATCCGTATAAAGGGTAGACTGTCTGTGTTTAAGCACCACATTATAACGAGCCTGAGCTATTTGCGCATTCCCGTCGTAATAAGCATAATCACTAAAGAGTTTCAAGGTGTCACCTTGCAACATCTTCACATGACCGAAAGCCTCAAAGGAATTAGTCTGTTGGAAGAAGTTAGCACTGTCGCAATAAAGGTTTGCTCCCATATGACGGAAATGTACATTGCCTACCAATATCTGAGCATCCCCATTCCTATACTGGTCATACCGCAACTGGTCAGAATGTATCAGATAGACACGTTTATCCTCCTGCCGCTTGCGGGAAGTGTTGCGTTTGCGGGTAGGCTGCATTGCCCAAACGAGACTCAGCCCGAACAGGCACAGCAGCAGGAAAGCTACTGCACGGAGTCTCATTTAATCCAGCCCTGATATTCAAATTGGCAGTCCTTATACCTGTCGTTTATACGGACATAGGTGGACTTAATCTTATTAACCACCCACTGATGCAGTTTTTCTTGACGACGTTTCTCCAATACCACATCTTTCATCACTTGGAAATCTTCAGTGATGGTTGCTTTATGTCCTTCTGTACGACTCTTCAACTTCGCAATAACACAAACGGTCTTTCCACGACTGTTAATCATCTGGAATGGTGCTGAAACATCTCCTACATTTAAGGTGTCCACCGCACGAGCCACCTCAGAAGGCAAATCTTGCAGCTGGAAACGGGAAGTGCGACCGTTTTGTGTAGCATTCGCCATCAATCCATTATTATTACGAGTATCCTTATCATCAGAAATCATAGAAGCACCAACCTCAAAAGTAAATTTCCCTTCCTTGATGTCTGAACGGATAGAATCCAGACGAGCCAGAGATTTATCAATTGCCTCTTGGCTGACAACTGGTTTGCGAAGAATATGGCGAACGTTCACCTTATCACCTCGTTTGTCTATCAGCTGAATAATATGGAAGCCAAACTCAGACTCAACAATTTTAGAGATTTTTTTCGGATCTGTCAGATTAAAAGCTACATTCGCAAATGACTGATCGAGCGTGCCGCGCCCCGTATAACCTAACTCACCACCACGACGAGCAGTTCCTGGATCTTCCGAATACAAACGAGCCAAAGTCTGGAATGATGTTTCACCCCTATTCACTCGATCGGTATAGTCACGCAGTTCCTCTTTTATCCTATTCACCTCTTCCTGACTGACACGTGGAGTCTGAGAAATAATCTGCACCTCGACCTCTGTCGGAACGAAAGGAATACTATCCTGAGGCAAATCGGCAAAATATCTACGCACGTCAGCGGGAGTAACAGTGATATCCTTAACCAACTGGCGTTGCATTCCTTGAATCAACTGACGATCACGGAACGATTCACGAAGTTCACTACGAATCTGGCTCATACTCTTTTTATGGTACTCTTCCAGTTTCTCACGAGAACCAATAACCGAGACCATATATTCTATCTGCTGCTCAATCCCTTGTGTTATCTCAGCCTCAGTTACCTCAATACTATCTATAGCTGCCTGATGGAGATAGAGTTTCTGCACTGCAATCTGCTCAGGTATAGAACAGTCAGGATCACCTTTCCAGCGCATGCCCTCTTGTTGTCCCTGAATACGCATTGCCTCGACATCAGATTTGAGGATTGCCTCATCACCAACGACCCAGATTACCTCGTCAACAACACTCTGAACTTTCGTACTGTCACTTGCCGTTTTTGCTTGCATCGGCAAAATGGTCGACAAAGCTATTATTGCGATAACACTTCGAATCTTCATGATCAATAATGATTGTTTACTGTCTTTAATACCTTTTTATTCACGTTAACCGGGTACTTCTTTCTCAAATCCGCTACCCAGCGTTTATTCATCTCCTCTTGCAAATCTGCTACCACCTGCCCCCGTACTTCTGTATAGCTTTTAGGCTTGAAACCCTTGCGCCTGTATCTCTTTTTATGCTTCTTAAAGTAATATTTCAGTGCCTCCTCGTCTTCTGCAGCATGCCGCCCTACAGACTGCTTACTTTGTTCATACAAGAGAAGTCCTTCATAAAACTCTTTTTGCAAACCCTGGGTCGGCATTTCGACTTCAGTTACAGACACTTGATAAGGTGTTTGCCTCTCCTCCACACTACCAAATGATGAATCATCCAATTCACCACAGGGTTTACGGTCTTTCATCATCAGAATATGAAAACCTATCGTAGAAAGGAAAGGGCGACTTATTTCTCCTTTTTTCAGTCCAAAGGCGATGTCCTCAATCTCTTTGAGCATTTGTCCATGAACATACCACCCCATCACTCCTCCTGCTACGGATGTTTTTTTGTCTTGAGAATATCGACGAGCCAACTGTCCGAAATCCATACCGTTCTGCAAGTCCTGATAAATCGACTCTATCTGCTTTTGAGCCTGTCGCTGTTCTTCCCGACTAGCTTTTTGAGGAAGTCGTATCATAATCTGAGCAGGACAAATAGCCTCCCCATGACCCATTTTTTTTACCCTCCACTTGTCGGAACCTTGCGAGGCAACAGGAACTGTCTCCAAAGCAGAGACTCTCATTTCAGACTGGCCATCTATACTACGTGCATATTCCCCACGGAATGAAGCAGCAGCATCGATATGAGCATCTAATGCCGCTTTTACTTTCAGTTTATATTCAATATATAACTTAAGATAATCAGCCACAGTCAGACGACTTACACGGCTGACTGTGGTATTTTTTAAGTACGACTGTTCAAATTCCGAACGTGTTACAGGCATACTACCCACCGTGAACAAAATCGGATCATCTGCCGCTTGTGACATTACCGACACAAGCATCATGAAGACGAGCAACAGCCTGGACCTCATCTTAATCGTTAGGGCGTGAATAGTTCGGAGCTTCACTGGTAATCGTGATGTCATGCGGATGGCTCTCGTTGACACCTGCATTTGTGATGCGTGTAAATTTAGCATCATGCAGTTTCTCTATAGTAGAAGCGCCACAATAGCCCATACCAGAACGCAAGCCACCTACCATCTGATAGATTACTTCCTGAACAGTCCCCTTATATGGAACTCGGCCAGCGATACCCTCTGGAACGAGTTTCTTCACATCCTTGGTGTCTGCCTGAAAATAACGGTCCTTGGATCCATGTTCCATTGCCTCCAGAGAACCCATACCACGATAACTTTTGAACTTACGTCCGTTGTAGATAATAGTATCGCCAGGACTTTCCTCTGTACCTGCGACAAGAGAACCTATCATCACACAAGAGCCACCTGCAGCAAGAGCCTTGACGATATCGCCAGAATAACGTAAGCCACCATCGGCAATCAAAGGAACACCAGTTCCTCGCAACGCCTGATATACATCATAGACGGCACTCAACTGTGGGACCCCCACGCCTGCTACCACACGAGTCGTGCAGATTGAACCAGGACCGATACCTACTTTCACTGCATCAGCACCGTTTTCCACCAATATTCTAGCAGCCTCACCTGTAGCTATATTACCTACTACGATATCAATATTGGGGAAAGATGCCTTTGCCTCACGCAGTTTCTCTATCACTCCCTTGGAGTGACCATGAGCTGTATCAATCACAATAGCATCAGCACCTGCATTCACTAAAGCCTGCATACGGTCAAGCGTGTCATAAGTGACACCCACGCCAGCAGCTACACGCAAACGACCTTTCTCGTCCTTACAAGCCATGGGCTTGTCCTTCGCTTTGGTAATATCCTTATAAGTTATTAAACCTATCAAGTGATTGTCTTTATCCACTACAGGAAGTTTCTCAATTTTATTCTCCTGCAAAATCTGGGCAGCAGCCGTCAGATCCGTCTGCTGATGAGTCGTCACCAGATTATCCTTTGACATTATCTCCTCAATGGGTCTATCCAGACGACGTTCGAAGCGCAGGTCACGATTGGTAACGATACCCTTCAGATGTTTTTCACCATCCACCACAGGAATTCCTCCAATATGATATTCCGCCATGATTTCCAATGCCTGAGCCACTGTTGAGCCAAGTGGAATCGTAATAGGGTCGTATATCATACCATTCTCTGCACGTTTCACGATAGCCACCTCACGGGCCTGATTCTCAATAGACATATTCTTATGAATCACACCGATACCGCCTTCACGGGCAATAGCGATAGCCATCTGGCTTTCCGTAACAGTGTCCATCGCTGCAGTAACAAACGGCACATTCAACTGAATATGACGTGAGAACTGAGTTCGCAACTCTACCATCTTAGGCAGTACTTCTGAATAAGCGGGAATCAACAGGACGTCGTCAAAAGTCAAACCGTCCATGACAATCTTGTCTGCAATAAATGATGACATATAATACTCCTTTAATTTTTATTGCGTGCAAAATTACTCAATTTTTCCGACATGGCAAGCGTTTCACCTCATTATTAATACGATTTAACGTGGAACATCAATTCGCCATTTCAGAGATAAACTTGATACGTACCAAACGAATCTCGTCTTCTGAGCACTCATCACCCAACTCATCAATGGCAGCTTCCAGGGAGTCGGTGTCACTTTCTGAGAAGTAATCGTAGATATCATTGATATGGTCCTCGTCCATCACCTCATCAAGAAAATAGTCAATGTTCAACTTGGTCCCACTATATACGATAGCCTCCACTTCATCGAGAAGTTCCTCAAACTCCAAGCCTTGTGCATTGGCAATATCATCAAGAGCCACCTGACGGTCGATACCCTGGATAATCTTCACTTTCAGCATCGATTTCTTGGCAACAGTACGCACGCGTAGGTCTGCCTGCCTGGTGATATCGTTCTCCTCGCAATAGCGTTTGATGAGGTCGACAAATTCCTGCGCATAGGGTTGTTTTACCTTTCCTTCCCCCACACCTTGGATATTCTTCAACTCCTCCAAAGTCACTGGATAATCTGTTGCCATCTGCTCCAAAGACACATCTTGGAAGATAACATAAGGAGGACGCCCCATCTTCTTCGAAACTTTCTTACGTAAGTCTTTCAGCATCGAATTCAGTGTCGGATCCAAGGCACTTGTTCCACCTTCCTGTTCCAATGTCCCTTCATAATCATCATTAAACTCCTTATCTTCGACTATCATAAAGGACTCTGGCTTTTTCAGGAATTTCTTACCTGCGGAAGTTATCTTCAGTAAGCCATAGTTCTCCACATCCTTTTCCAGATAGCCAGCTATCAGAGCCTGACGAATAACAGGATTCCACAATTTCTCGTCTTCATCCTCACCGGCCCCGAAGAGCTCATGCTCCTGATGGTTATGAGCAAGGATATCCTCTGTCTCACGTCCCATGATGAAACCTATCACATAATCTGACCGGAAATTCTCCTTGAGGGCTATCACCGTATTTAGCACGATAACCAGCTGGTCTTTCGCCTCTATCTTAGTCTTAGGATGCAGGCAGTTATCGCAATTATGGCAATTGTCCTGTTCATAAGTCTCTCCAAAATAGTGCAACAGCATTTTGCGACGGCATACGGAGGTCTCGGCATAGGCAGCCGTTTCCTGCAACAGTTGTCTGCCAATATCCTGTTCAGCAACAGGTTTGCCCTCCATGAACTTATCGAGTTTCTGAAGATCTTTATTAGAATAGAAAGTGATACACAAACCCTCACCGCCGTCACGTCCTGCGCGTCCTGTCTCCTGGTAATATCCTTCCAGCGACTTAGGAATGTCATAATGTATAACAAAACGGACATCTGGTTTGTCTATACCCATACCGAAAGCGATAGTGGCAACGATGACATCTATCTTCTCCATCAGGAAGTCGTCCTGCGTCTGCGAACGGAGTGCAGAATCAAGTCCTGCGTGATATGCCTGCGCCTTGATATCGTTGGCACGCAGAATTTCTGCCAATTCCTCCACCTTTTTGCGGGAGAGGCAATAGATGATACCACTCTTGCCGGAATGTTGCTTGATAAATTTGATGATATCCTTGTCAACATCCTTGGTCTTTGGACGCACCTCATAATACAGGTTAGGTCGGTTGAACGAACTCTTGAACTCTGCAGCATCCAAGATACCCAGGTTTTTCTTGATATCCGTTCGCACCTTGTCTGTCGCCGTCGCTGTCAAGGCGATAATAGGAGCGGGACCAATCTCGTTGATAATCGGACGGATACGACGATATTCCGGTCGGAAGTCATGTCCCCATTCAGAGATACAGTGAGCCTCATCAATAGCATAGAATGATATCTTTGCCTGCTTCAGAAACTCCACATTATCCTCCTTTGTCAAGGACTCTGGAGCCACATAGAGAAGTTTGGTGCGCCCCTCTCTGACATCCGTCTTCACTTGGTCTATTGCCGCCTTGTTCAAAGAGGAATTCAAATAATGTGCTGTTCCCTCTTCACTCATTGCACTGATGACGTCTACCTGGTTCTTCATCAGTGCAATCAGTGGAGAAATGACAATTGCCGTTCCATCCATCAGCAGCGAGGGCAACTGATAGCAGAGCGACTTGCCACCACCTGTAGGCATCAGCACAAAGGTATCCTTCCCATCAAGCACATTCTGCACAATAGCTTCCTGGTCTCCTTTGAACTTGTCGAAGCCGAAGAATTTCTTCAGGGCTTCTGCCAGATTCACTTTATTATTTGCCATAGGCTTTGTTTTTTATTGTAAGTGCGACTTATCGAGTTGCTTCTTAGCATACTCTGCTGTCACCTCAAAGGATTTAGTTCGTTTAGAGGGCACCTCGAACATCGCATCCATCATGATACTCTCCACAATAGAACGCAGTCCGCGGGCACCGAGTTTATATTCCACGGCCTTGTCGACGATGAGTTTCAAAGCCTCTGGTGTAAACGTTAATTTAATCCCATCCATCTCAAACAATTTCTCATACTGTCGCACGATAGAGTTCTTCGGTTCTACCAGAATCCTCTCCAAGGCGGCTCGGTCGAGTGGGTTCAGATAGGTCAGCACAGGCAGGCGACCGATAATCTCAGGAATGAGTCCAAACGACTTCAAGTCCTGCGGAAGGACATATTGCATCAGGTCCTCCTTATCTATCTTCCGCACATTCTGTACAGAGTTGTAGCCCACCACATGGGTGTTCAGACGCTGAGCTATCTTACGCTCGATACCGTCAAAAGCTCCCCCACAGATAAACAGGATATTTCTAGTGTCCACATGGATATATTCCTGGTCGGGGTGCTTACGTCCTCCCTGTGGCGGTACGTTGACCATTGTTCCCTCCAACAGTTTCAAAAGTCCCTGCTGCACGCCCTCGCCACTCACATCACGGGTGATACTAGGGTTATCGCTTTTTCGGGCTATCTTATCTATTTCATCGATAAAGACGATTCCCCGCTGGGCTGCATCCAAGTTATAATCAGCAACCTGCAACAGACGAGACAAGATACTTTCCACATCCTCACCCACATAACCTGCCTCTGTAAACACAGTAGCGTCAACAATGGTGAAAGGCACATCGAGCAGTTTGGCGATAGTGCGGGCAAGCAAGGTCTTGCCTGTACCCGTGGAGCCCACCATGATAATATTACTCTTTTCAATCTCCACCCCATTGTCATCCTTAGGCTGCTGAAGCCGCTTATAGTGGTTATAGACAGCAACGGAGAGAAACCGCTTCGCCTCATCCTGCCCTATGACATATTGGTCGAGATATTCCTTAATCTCCTTGGGTTTCGGCACCTTTTTCAAGTCGGGCGCACCCTCATGAGCCTTCTTGGCATCAGGTCCATAGCCGTTCGCTTTAGCTATCTCGTACGCCTGAGCAGCACAATCCTCACAGATATTGCCGTTAATGCCTGTTATCAGCAGTTTTACCTCTTTATCAGACCTTCCGCAGAAGTTACATACTTTCTTCATTATTTTCTTACCAATACCTGATCAATCATACCATATTCCTTTGCCTCCTCAGCTGTCATCCAGTAGTTGCGGTCCGAGTCATTCCACACCTTGTCATAAGGCGTGTGTGAATGCTCTGAGATTATGGTATAAAGTTCCTTCTTGAACTTCATGATTTCCTTAGCCTCTATCTCGATATCGGAAGCCTGTCCCTGCACACCACCTAACGGCTGGTGAATCATCACACGGCTGTGAGGCAGTGCGGAGCGCTTTCCCTCCTTACCGGCTACGAGCAGCACGGCAGCCATCGACGCAGCCATACCCGTACAGATAGTAGCAACATCAGAGGAAATAAACTGCATGGTGTCATAAATGCCAAGTCCTGCAGTCACACTGCCACCAGGTGAATTGAGATAAATGGAGATATCCTTGCCTGAGTCCACACTGTCGAGATACAACAACTGCGCCTGCAGAGTATTAGCGGTATAGTCATCGATCTGTGTACCGAGAAATATGATACGGTCCATCATCAAGCGTGAGAACACATCCATCTGTGTCACATTCAGCTGGCGTTCCTCTAGGATATAGGGGTTCAAATACTGAGCCTGTGCGCTAACCACCTCGTCGAGTACGAGACCATTCATTCCTAAATGCTTAGTAGCATATTTTCTAAAATCGTTGTTCATCATTTCTTCTTTCAATTGAGCAAAAAAGAGAGTTACCAACTCTTTCCCGCATATTGTAAATACAAAATTACGAAAAAAGTTGGTAACCCCGAAATATAATGCTGTTTTTTTTCTTAAAAAAACTTATTTTTCCTGCAGCATCTTTTGGAAGTCCTCTAAAGTGACGTCTTTCTCATTGAGTTTGACAACACCTTTGAGTGCCTCTGTCAGTTTCACGTCAACGGCACGGTCAACGAGTCCGTCTACGTTCTCACGCTTCTTCAGCATCTCAGCAGCATAGTTCTCCAGATACTCATCGGGAACATTAGACATACCATACTGAGCGAACTGGGCACGAGCAGCTTCTTTGGCGACATTCTTCAAGTCGTTGTCCTCCACCTTGATTTCCTGAGCAGCTACCAACTGTTCCTTGATCAGGTGCCAGCCAAGTTCCTTGATGCTCGCCTCGAAATTCTCCTCCACGAACTTCTCACCCTTGTCCTTGTTATTGTTCAGCATCACACGCTTCAGCAGAGCCTCTGGGAACTCCAGCTTGCCTACCTTCTTCTCCATGTGTTTGCGGATGTCGAGCAGGAATTTATAATCAGAGTCTGACTTGAACTGCTGACTGATCATGTCGCTGATCTTCTGACGGAATTCTTTCTCGTCCTTCACGTTACCCTCACCAAAGGTCTGGTCGAACAACTGCTGGTTGACCTCTGCCTTCACGTATCGGCTGATCTCAGTAATCTGATAAGTAAAGTCCCCTTCATGATCTTTCACATCTTCCTTCTGGATCTTCAACAGGGAAGACACCTCCACGTCGCTCTCCGGGTATGCCTTGCGGGGATTCCAGGTGATAATATCGCCCAGTTTAGCGCCGTCAAAGAGTTTCTTCTGGTCGTCAACCTTCATATACTGGGGCATCAGCACAGCATCAGCAACGGTGATACCACCTTCCTTCACATTACCATCGGCATCCAACTCACGAAGGTCACCCTTCAGCATGTCACGCTGTTCAGCATCATAGCTTTCTACCTTGTCATAGTGACCTGCACGCTGCTGGTACATCTCCACCTGCTGGTCGATGAGCTTGTCGTCAACGGTGATGTTGTAATAATCAATCTTATCCTTACCACTCAGTTTTGCCTCGAACTCTGGGGCAACGGCGATATCGAACTTAAAGGTCAGAGGAGCGTCGCCCTCAAAATCGAGCGTCTCCTGCTTGTCACTGGGCAATGGCTCACCCAACATCTGGATATTGTTCTCACGAACATACTCATAGAGTTTCTCACCCAGCATCTTGTTCACTACGTCCACCTTAACAGCTGCACCATACTGGCGCTTGATGAGACCCATTGGTGTCATACCGGGACGGAAACCGGGCACATTAGCACGCTTACGATAGTCCTTCAGGGTCTTCTCAACCTCACCCTGATAGTCGTCTTTCTCCAATGTAATGGTCATCAAACCATTGATCTTGTCAGGAGCTTCAAATGAAATATTCATCTTATTTTTACCTTATTTATTTATAATATTCGTTTTGAGCGTGCAAAGGTAATGCAAATTGAGCAAAAAACCAAATTATTCTTTATTTTTCTTTCTCCACTCCCTGACTCGCAAGGCGATATTTTTCTTCAGACACTCACTGTACAGCCATGGTTCGCAGCTATGGATATCACCGACATTAATAAAGTCTCTGAAGGCAGGATACTCTGCTCCGCTATAGCCTTTCACCACCAGCACATGATATTGCGGGTCAAGGGTTACTGTGATGGTGTCGTGAAGGATGGCGGGAGTGGCATCAGTACGCCAGTTGACGGGATTAATACCCATACAGGTCTCCGACAGTATAGGTTTCACATACTTCACGTCTTTCACGGTGTTGTAGCAGATGGTGACACCAATGTCCGCGGAGTCCTTGGCGGCTCTGATACGAGGACATCTGAGGGTGTCCTGCGGAGTCACCCTATAGCCCAGCACATAGGCTGCAGCAAGATGCCGGTAGGTCTCGTCACTCATGTATTTCAATAGTTCCACAACGGCAAGACCGCCCTGACTGAACCCTGCCAGTACAAAGGGACGACGGGGGTCCCGAACCTGCAGAAACTGGTCAAAAGCTTTTTTCACGTCACCCATCGCCAACTGGACTCGCTGCAGGATGGTGTCGTTATTCTGCGTCATCCAACTATCTATCGCCAAGTGCCGGTAATAGGGTGCGTAGAAATGATTCCCTTCTGCCATGTAACCAGCAATCTTCCCCATCTCGATCGCCATATGCTCACGATGCACGGGGTTCCACACATCAGCATAATGACAGACCTGTCCGTCACATGCCTTCCAGTCTAACTCCCATGTGGAGACGATATAGAACACGTCGGCACCCTTGTCACCTGCATCCTGCAGGGAGGCATACCACATCGCAGCCTGCTGGTAATCAGGGGCTTGGGGGATATACTGACATGTATCTTCCTTCGCACAAATAACCAGAGACAATGCGACTGTAAACAACAAGCAAACTGTTTTTTTCATCTTCGCCTTCATTTTATGGGATTTAAAGTATTCTTTAAGAAAAAACGTTGGAACTCGCTCTCAAAATTAGGGGTGAGAATTTGCTTGCCCATGGCTTTACGGATCTCATCCAACGTCCAGAACCGTCCTCCTGCCAACTCGTCGGCAGAGGGATTGACGGCACCGTCATACACGGTGCGGTTGACATACACTAATTCACTCTCCCGCTGTGAGTCGAAGACATACATTCCCAACCGTTCCGGTACGAAGTCGGTGATACCCAGTTCTTCCCTGACCTCACGCATCAGAGCCTCCTCCGGGGTCTCCCCATAGTCGACATGACCGCCCACGGCAGTGTCCCACTTCCCAGGCTGTATATCTTTCCATTCCGGTCTTTTCTGCAGGTACACCTCTCCCCGACTGTTAAACACATGCAGGTGTACCACTGGGTGCAGCAAATGACTACCACTATGACACTCTCCCCGAGTGGCACACCCTATCACCATCCCCGTAGCATCCACCACAGGAAACCGTTCTTCCATATTATCGTGATTCATCATCGTAACTTTTTCGCCTGCAAAGGTACAAAAAAAAGAAAATGCTCCAAAATTTGGAGCAGAACATAAAAAGTTGTATATTTGCAGTCACCAACAGTTTCATTTTGTAAAACTATAATACTAATCTCAAAAACGACAAACGTATGAAAGACTTAAAAATGTACATCAACGGTCAGTTCTGCGAAAGTTCTAACGGCAAATGGATTGACGTGTTGAATCCCTCCACGGAGGAAGTGATCTCCCGACAACCGGAAGGTACCATCGAGGATGTCAACCGTGCACTGGATGCGGCACGTGCGGCACAGAAAGCATGGGGCAAGACATCCGCCATCGAACGCGCACAGTATCTGTTGAAGATGGCAGCAGGTATCAAGGCACGTGAACAGGAATTCACAGAGATTATCATGCGCGAACAGGGCAAGACCCGCACATGGGCAAGTATCGAGGTAGGTGCCACCATCGCCTATTTCGAGTATATGGCATCGTTTGCCCGACATATCGAGGGTGAGATCATCCCCTCCGACCGTCCCAACGAGACGATACTGCTGACCAAGAAACCGATTGGCGTAGTAGCAGGCATCCTCCCTTGGAACTTCCCCTTCTTCCTCATTGCACGCAAGGCTGGTGCTGCTCTGATAGCAGGATGTACCATCGTCATCAAACCCTCACAGCTCACTCCAGAGAACTGTACGGAATTTGCCAAGGTGGTGGCTGAGACCGGTCTGCCTGCCGGTGTCATCAACATCGTGACAGGCAAGGGCTCTGTCATCGGCAACGAGATGGCAGGCTCACCGAAGATCGACATCGTCAGTGTCACCGGTTCCGTGAGTGCTGGAGAGAGTATCATGGCTGCTGCCAGCAAGAACATCACCAAGGTCAGCCTCGAACTGGGTGGCAAGGCTCCTGCTATCGTCTGCAAGGATGCCGATCTGGAGCGTGCCGCACAATGGATTGTGGACTCCCGCATCGGCAACAATGGTCAGATATGCAACAATGCAGAGCGTGTATACGTGCAGAAAGAGGTGAAGGAGGCATTTACAAAAATCCTCGTCGACAAGATGAAGGCTGTCAAGGTGGGCGACCCCTGTGCTGACGCATCGGTCGACATGGGACCGCTGGTGGAGGCACGGGCTCTGGAGAGTGTCACCGAGAAGGTGGAGCGTGCCATCAGACAGGGTGCGAAACTGTTGTGCGGTGGTCAGCGTGTAGGCAACAAGGGCTATTTCTATGCTGCCACCGTGCTTGACAACTGCACGCAGGATATGGACATTATCCATGAGGAGACCTTCGGTCCTGTCATCCCGCTGGTGGAGTTCGACACCATCGACCAGGCTATTGCATGGGCTAACGACTGTGAGTACGGACTTGCCTCCTCTATCTTCACCAAGGACCTCAATATTGCCACCAAGGCATGCCGTGAACTGGAGTTCGGTGAGACCTACATCAACCGTGAGCATTTCGAGGCGATACAGGGCTTCCATGCCGGTGTGAAGAAATCGGGTATCGGTGGAGCGGACGGAAAGCATGGCGTGGAGGAATATCTCGTCACCCATGTCACTTACCTCGACACTTACGAGGACATGTAAGTATGACGACAAAAAGAATCCTTGCAGCTTTCTGCAAGGATTTTTTTATTGGGGAAAATAAGTTAAGAAATTTGGTGGTCTCCTCACTTATTCGTAATTTTGCAGGCTGAATTTTATAAAATATAAATAGGAACATGAACGAAAAGATTCAAAAGACCCTCAAATCCGCTGAGACGGAGGACTGGCTCGACCTGCATGTGGTACGCCCGTTCTGCTATTGGTGGGCGGTGTTCTTTGCCAAACTCGACATACACCCCAATACGGTCACCATCCTCTCGATGATTATCGGAGCTGCCAGCACGTTCTTCTTTGCCTGCGGCAGTTTCTATTATGAGGGGACACACGGACTGGTGATGAACATCATTGCCATCCTGCTGCTTTGTCTTGCCGACATCTTCGACTGCACTGACGGACAGCTGGCTCGTATGACGGGTAAGAAGAGCCGGTTGGGACGCATCCTTGACGGTATCGCAGGATTCACGTGGTTCGTACCTATCTACCACGGACTCGTTTACCGCTTCTACATGCACCACAGCATCGAGTTCGGATGGCTGGGTATTGAGGACACTCCTGAGAATGCCCTCATTGCTACCATCGTTGTGTATATCCTCGGCATCATCTCTGGCTTTGCGGGCATTGCCGGACAACAGCGTCTTGCCGACTATTATATCCAGGCACACCTCTTCTTCCTGAAGGGAGAGAAAGGAGCGGAACTGGACAACTCGCAGAAGCAACAGGAGATTTACGACCAGATGACGAGTGAGACTCCATGGGTGGAGCGTTACTTCCAGAAATCGTATATCGACTACACGAAGAAACAGGAGGAGAAGACTCCTGAGTTCCAGCGGATGATGAAGGTGATGCGTGAGAAATACGGTAGTCTCGACAATATCCCTGCGGACATCCGTGAGGACTTCCACAGCCATTCGCTGCCTGTCATCACATGGAACGGTCTGCTGACTTTCAACTTCCGCTCGGCATGGCTGTTCCTGTTCTGTCTGCTCGATGTCCCTGCCATCTATTTCGTCTTCGAGATTGTGGGCATGGGACTGCTGGCATGGTATGTCAACCATCGCCATGAGACGTTCTGCAAGGCTATCCGGAAGAGGATGGAAGGATTGAAGTAATCGTCGCAAGACGCTTTTACAAAGCGAAGCGACTAAAAGAATTGAGACCATGAAGTGGACGAAGCAAAAGCTGAATAACCTGTTTTTCTTTCTTGGCATAGCTGCTGTCGTAGTGATGCTGCTGACCTTTGATGTCAGCTTCATCGAACTATGGGACCATCTGTGCCATGCAGGTTATTGGCTGATACCGATTATCGGGGTATGGATTATCATCTATGCACTGAACGCCCTTGCATGGAAAGCCATCATCGAAGGCAACATCCAAGGGAAGATGCCGGTCAGTTTCTGGCGACTCTACCGACTGACCATCACGGGCTATGCCCTCAACTATGCCACACCGGTGGGAGGACTGGGCGGTGAACCATACCGCATCATGGAACTCTCGAAGGATATCGACAAGCAGCATGCCACCTCGAGTGTCATCCTCTATGCGATGATGCATTTCTTCGCTCATTTCTGGTTCTGGTTCATCAGCATCTTCATCTATCTTGCCTTGGTGATGATAGGTGACCTGCCCATCAACATGACTATTGGCACCACATTGGGCATCATCGTTGTCTTCTGCCTGTTCTTCTTCTACCTCTTCTCAAGGGGGTACAAGAACGGACTGGTGAAATATGTGCTGGGCGTAGTGGCTAACATTCCGGGACTGAAAAAATGGACCCTACGCTTCTGGGCACGTCACTCAGAGGCTATCGGAAATATCGACAAACAGATTGCCGCGCTCTACGGACAGGACACCCGTGCGTTCTACCGCAGTCTGGTTTTGGAATACTTTTCCCGTGTAGTACAGAGCTCAGAGGTGATGTTCATGCTCCTGCTCTTCGGCATCGACTGCGGAGGTGGCTGGGATGGACTGACGCTCACGTTCCTGCACAGCATCCTGATTGTTGCCTTCACCACCCTCTTCGCCAACCTGATAGGTTTCCTGCCCATGCAGTTGGGTGTTCAGGAAGGTGGTTTCGTGCTGTCCATCGCAGCATTGGGACTGTCCGCAGCCCTTGGCATCTTCGTGAGTATCATCTGCCGTGTGAGGGAGATCATTTGGATTGCCATCGGCATGGCGTTGATGAAAATAAAATAGATCGAAATATCGGAATATCAAAAAAGAATAATATGAATTATCTCGACAGAAACGAATTTAATTTTGAGCCCAGCCAGAAAGTGGTGGAGGCTATCAAGAATTTCGACCCAAAGACTTTGTGTTTCTATACCCGCATCTACGACCAGGGCAAGAAGAGTGTTATCTCGGTACGTCTCAGTGAGATTTATAACGTACCTGAGGAGCAGGTGTTGCTGACTTATGGCGGTGAGGACATGCTGAAGAATGCCATCCACTATTTCCTGATGCTGGGTGACAACAAGAAGATTCTCATCCCTGAGTTCTCCTGGTGGTATTATAACCGTGTGGCAAGTGAGTGTGGCGGTACCTTCGAGATGTATCCGCTCCATGAGCTGGAGGACACCTTCGCCTATGAC
This sequence comes from uncultured Prevotellaceae bacterium, assembly GCA_902776195.1. Classification (GTDB taxonomy): domain Bacteria; phylum Bacteroidota; class Bacteroidia; order Bacteroidales; family Bacteroidaceae; genus Prevotella. The sequence continues at coordinate 144,500 of CACYPF010000004.1, forward strand.
GTGGAGGAGGTCATTGAGTACACTAACCGTGTGCATCCCCGTATGCTGCTGCTTGCCTCTCCCAACAACCCGACGGGTAACAGTCTGACCAGTGAGGAGATTGGCCGTATCATGGAGAATATCCCTTCCGACACCATGGTATTGATTGACGAGGCGTATGCCAGCTTCATGAATATGGACACGGGATATATCGCACCACTGGTGGGAAAATACAACAACCTGATTATCTCCCGCACATTGTCTAAGTTCTACGGACTGCCCGGACTGCGCTGTGGTTTCGGTTTTATCGGAAAGGGACATGACCAGTTCCTGAGCTATTGCAACAAGTACCTGGGTTACAACCGTTTCTCTGAGGCTGTGGCTCTTGCCGCTCTCGACAGCGACGAGCACTATCGCCAAGTCGCCGACGATATGGAATGGGGTCGCCAGCTGTATAAGAAGGAGTTGGGCAACCTGCCCGGCTTCAAGGTGTATAAGTCGGTGGCAAACTTCATCCTCATCAAATACCCGGTGGAGATCAAGGACGCGCTGATGGAGGCATTGAAAGTACAGGACTACAAAATCAAGTTCATGGGCGACAAGGGACTGGAGTCTTGTCTACGTATCACCTTGGGACGTAAGGAGCAGACGCAGACCGTGGTCGATACCATCCTGAAGGTACTGAATGAGAAATGAGGAGTGAGAAATTACTAATTTCTAATTACTAATTTAAGAATTATGATAGGTGTCATTCTTGCTGCCGGCATGGCAAAGCGTCTCCGTCCGCTGACAGACACGAAACCGAAGTGTCTGCTGAAGGTGGGTGAGCGTACCTTGCTGGAACGTACCGTCTGTGCCATGCAACAGGCTGGCATCACAGAGTTCGTGGTGGTCACCGGCTATCGTGCTGACCAGATAGTGGATTTTTTAGAGAATAAGATAGGAACTATAGGTACTATAGGCACTATAGGAGCCCCCACCTTCCACTTCCTCCACAACGCCGACTACGAGCATAACAACAACATCTACTCGCTGTGGATGGCTGGTGAGTATGTGCGTGGCAAGGAGTTCCTGCTGATGGACAGTGATATCCTCTGCGACCCTGCCGCCGTGGCACGTATCGCCCATGAGCCGGGGTCTGCCCTTGCCCTCAACCGCCATGCGTGTGGGGAGGAGGAAATCAAGGTCATCGTTGATGCCGACAATAATATCACGGAGATCAGCAAGGTTTGCAGCATCGAGGATGCCATCGGTGAGTCGGTAGGCATTGAGAAGATGACGGCTGACTACAGCACGGCACTCTATAAAGAACTGGACCAGATGATTCTCAAGGAGGGACTTATCGATGTGTTCTACGAGCGTTGTTTCGAACGCCTCATCCCTCAAGGACATACGTTCAAGGTGGTGGACACCACGAGTTATTTCTCGTATGAGCTAGACACCCCGGAGGACTTCGAGCGAGCCAAGGAACTTATGCCGAAAGAACTGCTCTGACAATATAAAAAGGAATCAGCCGACGGGTTGATTCCTTTTTATATTATGATGTGGCATCTTCTGCCTCTTCCTTCCGTTTTTTCTCCTCCGCCATCCGCTGGAAGTCTTTCTTCTGCAGGACGAAGTTGGAACCGAGGTATTTCTCTTTCACGATAGGATTGACCGCCAACTCGTCAGGACTTCCCTGAAACAGGATACGTCCCTCGAACAACAGGTAGGCTCGGTCGGTGATGTTCAATGTCTCATGCACGTTATGGTCGGTAATCAGAATACCGATATTACGATACTTCAACTGCCATACTATCTGCTGGATATCCTCCACAGCGATAGGGTCGACACCCGCAAAGGGCTCGTCGAGCATGATGAACTTCGGCTCGATAGCAAGGCAACGGGCTATCTCCGTACGGCGGCGCTCACCACCGGAGAGCTGGTCACCCTTGTTCTTACGCACCTTATTCAGACGGAACTCCTTGATCAGACTCTCTAACTTCTCCAGCTGGTAGTCGCGGGGCTTACCCGTCATCTCCAGCACAGAGAGGATATTATCCTCGACGGACATCTTACGGAATACGGAGTTCTCCTGTGCCAGGTAGCCGATACCGGCACGGGCACGACGGTACACAGGATAGTTCGTCACTTCCTCCTCACCCAGATAGACGTGACCACCATTAGGCACCACCAGTCCCGTCGTCATATAGAAAGATGTCGTCTTGCCAGCACCATTAGGTCCCAGCAGTCCTACGATTTCTCCTTGTCGCACATTGAAGCTCACGTCGTTCACCACTGTACGCTTGCCATATACCTTCACGAGTCCTTCGGTACGAAGCACCAGTTGCTCTTCCTGTTTGTTCACCGTTTCGTCCATACCTTATTTATATGTGGTTGCAAAGGTACGAATTAGTGAGTAAAATGCCAAAAGAAAAAGAGTTTTTCTTAAAATCGCAGATTCATAATTCAGCGATAAAACTTGCTTGTATCGTCAAAAAGTAGTATCTTTGCACCGAATATGGTTAACATACTGAATAAATCACTGACATCGTTTGGCAAATTCATTCTGCTGATGGGCAGGACGTTCAAGCGTCCCGAGCGCCTCCGCATGTTTGCCAAAGAGTATATCAAGGAGATGGCACAACTGGGTGTCAACTCCATTGGTATCGTGCTGCTGATCTCTTTCTTCATCGGTGCAGTGATCTGTATCCAGATGAAACTGAACATCCAGAGTCCTTGGATGCCACGATGGGTCAGTGGCTACACCACCCGTGAAATCATGCTGTTGGAGTTCTCCAGCAGTATCATGTGTCTGATACTGGCTGGCAAGGTGGGCTCTAACATCGCCTCGGAGATTGGTACGATGCGTGTCACCCAGCAGATTGACGCCTTGGATATTATGGGTGTCAACTCCGCCAACTACCTGATACTGCCCAAGATTGTCGCCATGGTCACCATCATGCCTATCCTGGTCATCTTCTCATCGGCAATGGGTATCATGGGAGCTTACGGCACGGCATATATCGGTCATATCATCGTACCTGACGACCTGACTCTTGGTATCCAGCATGCTTTCAAGTCGTGGTTTGTATGGATGAGTATCATTAAGAGTCTGTTCTTTGCCTTTATCATATCTGCCGTCCCTTCGTTCTTTGGATATACGGTAGAGGGTGGTTCTGTGAATGTGGGCAAGGCATCGACGGATGCCGTGGTTTGCTCCAGTGTGCTGATCCTGTTCAGTGATGTATTCTTAACTCAATTGCTGTCATGATAGAGGTAAAGAATCTTTGCAAGAGCTTCGATGGCGTCGAGGTGCTGAAGGACATCAGTACCGTTTTCGAGGACGGCAAGACCAACCTGATTATCGGTCAGAGCGGTAGTGGTAAGACGGTATTGATTAAGAATCTCGTAGGCTTGTTTGAGCCGACCAGCGGACAGATACTCTATGACGGTCGTGACTTCGTGGCACTGTCGAAAGAGGAGAAGATCCTGATGCGCCGTGAAATGGGGATGATTTTCCAAAGTGCGGCACTCTTCGACTCGATGACGGTACTGGAGAATGTGATGTTCCCTCTTGATATGTTTGCCCCGATGACCCTGCGTGACCGCACCAAACGGGCAAGAGAGTGCCTGGACCGTGTGAATCTGGTGAATGCAGAGGATAAGTACCCTGGGGAGATATCCGGTGGTATGCAGAAGCGTGTTGCCATCGCCCGTGCCATCGCCCTGAACCCCAAATACCTTTTCTGTGACGAGCCGAACTCGGGTCTTGACCCTAAGACCTCACTGGTCATTGACGATCTGCTGCATAGTATTACTCAGGAGTTCAATATGACGACCATCATCAATACCCATGATATGAACTCCGTGACAACCATCGGAGAGAATATCATCTTTATCTATGAGGGGCATAAGGAATGGCAGGGTGTCTCTGCCGATATCATGCAATCAACCAACAAGCGGTTGACCGACTTTATCTTTGCCTCTGACTTGCTGAAGGAGATGCGTGAGGTGGTCAACGCAACATCCACACATCACCCCGCTGCACCATCGGCACAATAATCTCTTCTTTCGTGGAGTCTTTGAAGTTGAGCAACAGGAATGCCTGCATCATCTGTTGCGTACTGTCTGTCCTGGCATTGGAGACGGTGATGGTGGCAACACCACCATGTGTCTCGTCCAACTCTTTCTTATACTGCTCGCAAGCGGCATACATCTGGCTCCGATAGTCGGCGGGCACAGAATCCATATCGGCTTTCCCTTTCAGAAAGCCATCAATATCACCAGCCAACAGACGGTCGTAGTATTCCTTGGCAGCGATTCCCGCCTGCTCCTCAGACGACTGGTCCTGCTGGGAACAGCCACATAGCAGCAATATCGCCATCAGAAGAAAGCTACTCGTCCTCATTTCTGCCGTATAAAGACATTAATCGGAGTACCTGTCAGTGTCCAGTTCTCACGCAACTTGTTCTCCAGGAAACGACGATAGGGTTCCTTGACATATTGGGGGAGGTTGGCATAGAACACAAAGGTGGGTATCTGGGTGTCCGGCACCTGCGACACATACTTGATCTTGATATACTTTCCCTTGATGGAAGGGGGCGGTGTTGCCTCTATCAACGGCAGCATCACCTCATTGAGCTTGGAGGTACCAATCTTTATCGTACGGTTTAGGTAAACCTGCTTGGCAGTCTCCAGCACCTTGAAGATACGCTGTTTCGTCACGGCAGAGGCGAAGATGATGGGGAAGTCGACGAACGGTGCCATGCGGTTACGGATGGCTGTCTCGAAAGTCTTGATGGCTATCTGCGACTTCTCCTCTACCAAGTCCCATTTGTTGACAACGACAACCAGCGACTTGTTGTTCTTCTGTATCAATTGGAAGATGTTCATGTCCTGCGCCTCAATACCACGGGTAGCGTCAATCATCAGGATACAGACATCAGAGTTCTCTATCGCACGGATGCTACGCATCACACTATAGAACTCCAGGTCTTCCGTCACCTTGTTCTTACGACGGATACCTGCCGTATCGACCAGATAGAAGTCGAAACCGAACTTGTCGTATTTAGTGTAGATGGAGTCACGGGTGGTACCTGCCACATCCGTCACGATATGACGGTCTTCACCGATAAAGGCATTGATGATGCTCGACTTACCAGCGTTAGGACGACCGACAACGGCAAAACGGGGAGTACCATCCTCAAGGTCATCGACCTCGTCAGCCTTGAGCTTCGTCAGCACGAAGTCCAACAGGTCACCCGTACCACTGCCTGTCGCGGCACTGACACAATAGGGGTCACCCAGTCCGAGCTTGTAGAACTCATACTGTCCGTAGAGGTCCTTACCGTCATCCGCTTTGTTAGCTACCAAGATGACAGGGAGCTTAGAACGGCGGAGAATCTGAGCCACGTCCATATCCAGGTCGGTCAGTCCGTTCTTGATGTCCACCAGGAACAGTACCAGGTCGGCTTCCTCAGTAGCGACAACTACCTGTTTACGAATCTCTTCCTCGAAGATATCGTCACTATTAACCACCCAGCCCCCTGTGTCTACCACAGAGAACTCACGACCGTTCCACTCGCACTTGCCATACTGGCGGTCACGGGTGGTACCTGCCTCGTCGCTCACAATGGCACGACGGGAGTTGGTCAGTCTGTTAAACAAGGTGGACTTACCCACATTGGGGCGTCCTACTATCGCTACTAAGTTTCCCATATATCTTTTTATTCAGGGTTATATCCAAATGAATCCAATTCTCTCTGTGACGAGCGCCAGTCTTTATCGACCTTGACGAAGGTCTCCAGATAGATGGGCTTGTCAAAGAACTTCTCCAGAGCTTTACGTGCCTCGGTGCTCACTTTCTTCAGGGCGACACCCTGATGTCCGATGATGATACCTTTCTGCGAGTCACGCTCCACATAGATGACGGCATTGATATGGATATTCTTCTCTGTCTCCTTGAAACGCTCCACCCGCACCTCCACGGCATAGGGTATCTCCTTGTCGTAGTAGAGCAGGATCTTCTCACGGATAATCTCCGAGACGAAGAAGCGGGCAGGCTTGTCAGTCAACTGGTCCTTATCGAAATAGGCAGGACTCTCTGGCAGCAGTTCCTTGATGCGCTTCAGAAGCATATCCGTGCCGAACTTATTCTTCGCAGAGATAGGCAGGATCTCCGCATTGGGTAACAATCCATGCCATTTCTCCACAATGCCATTTAACCTAGTCTGACTAGAATCACTAGAGCTACTAGAACTACTAGAACCACTAGCAAGCTCATCTATCTTATTGATGAGCAGTATGACAGGAATCGTCATCTTCTGCACCTTCTCCAGAAAGTCCATGTTCTTCTCAGGGTTCTCCACGACATCCGTCACATAGAGCAAGACATCCGCATCCTGCAATGCGGAAACAGAGAATGCAAGCATCGACTCCTGCAACTTATAGTTGGGCTTCAACACGCCCGGTGTGTCACTGAAAACGATCTGCATATCATCGGTATTCACGATACCCATGATACGGTGCCGGGTGGTCTGCGCCTTGAACGTCGCAATCGAAATACGCTCACCAACCAACTGGTTCATGAGCGTACTTTTACCTACATTGGGATTTCCAACGATATTTACAAATCCTGCCTTATGAGTCATTTCTCACTTCTCATTTTCTCATTTAGCGCGCGCCATCGTACGCCCATCGGTAGTAACTTGCTCCGTGAACGAATCCTGCTCCAAAAGCTGTGAAAATCATATTATCACCTTTCTTCAACAGATGTTCGTGCTCCCATAACGCCAATGGAATGGTCGCAGCGGAGGTGTTGCCGAAATGCTCAATATTAACCATCACCTGCTCCATCGGCAGCTCCAAACGTTTTGCCACTGCCTCGATGATACGCATGTTAGCCTGATGAGGGACTACCCATTGGATATTATCCTTGTTCAGACCGTTGCGCTCTGCAATCAATGCACAGTCGTCACTCATATTGGTCACCGCATAGCGGAACACCGTACGCCCCTCTTGATAGAGGTAATGCAGACGATGGTCTACCGTGAAATGACTGGGAGGACATACTGAACCGCCTGCTTTGATGTGCAGGAAGGGAAGTCCCTTGCCATCGGCACGGAAATAAGAGTCCATCACACCGAGGTTCTCTTCTTCAGTACCCTCCACCAGCACTGCGGCAGCACCGTCACCGAACAACGGACAGGTGGCGCGGTCTTTGTAATCAATGACTGACGACATCTTGTCTGCGCCAATCACGATAATCTTCTTATAGCGACCGCACTGAATCATTGAAGCGGCGACATCGAGCGTGTAGAGGAATCCACAGCATGCTGCCCAGAAGTCGAACGCGAAGGCATTCTTCAGTCCGAGCTTGCCCAGCACAATGCTTGCCGTAGAGGGGAACTTATAATCAGCCGTCGAGGTGGTGACAATCACTGCGTCAATGGTATCGGGATCGACACCCGTCTTCTGCATCAGCTGCTTTGCCGCCTTACGCGCCATATAGCTGGTGCCGAGACCCTCCTCCGTGAGGATATGCCGCTCCTTGATACCTACGCGAGTCATAATCCACTCGTCATTGGTGTCCACCATACGCGACAGTTCCTCGTTATTCAGGATATAGTCGGGCACGTAGCCACCAACACCGGTGATTATCGCACTGATTTTTCCCATTACTCAGCTGCTTCGTCCATTACAACGGCAATCTTGCCACGATAGTAGCCACAGGTGGGGCATACAGTATGATATACATGATATGCGCCACAGTTAGGACATACTGCCAATGTGGGTGCTACTGCCTTGTCATGAGTACGACGCTTGAGTGTACGGGTCTTTGACTGTCTTCTTTTAGGATGTGCCATAATTTTATTACTTTTTAATTTTTAAACTTTTAAATTCTTTAATTTTTCCCACCGTGGGTCTATCTCCCTTGCCTCCTCTTCGCCTCTCAGGTCGGCACCGCTTAACTCTTGGAGTTTCTGCGTCATCACACTATTGCATTTTCCAGGTGCATGAACGTGCTTGATGGGTATGGCAAGTGCTATAAACTCATAGATGAGCCATGACGTGTCGAGTATTCCTTCGTTCTCGTCAACAGTCACGACATCATCGTCCTCAGTGTTGGTCTCTGCTCCTAGCTTAGCAACCAGACGGTTGTCCGTCACGATAGGCTGCTCCATGTCGTCAAGACAGAGGTCGCAGGGGACAGTCACTGTGCCCTCCGTATGAAACTGGAGCTCATAAAAGCCGGTTGCCTTGCGTATAGACACCGACACGTGCAACACTCCGTCCTTCACCTCAGAGGTGTCCAGAGCCTTGAAGAAGTCACCATCCACGTCGAATTCCAGACGCTGCTCGTCGGTCTTCATCCCCTTCAGGTCTATCTGATAAGTCTCTAAACTACACATAACTGCACTTTTGGGTTGCAAAGTTACAAAATAATTGCGAATAATGAATTGCCAATTACATTTTTTTTGCTTTTCCGTTGAAAATCAACCATTAACAGACCGTTATATTGCACACTACTGGGTGGGAATGTGCAATCTTACTTGGGCATTTCGATACGGAAGGTGGTACCCTTGCCCACCTCTGAGCTCTTGACGAAGATATGTCCTTTGTGATATTCCTCCACGATGCGCTTGGCAAGTGACAGCCCAAGTCCCCACCCTCGCTTCTTGGTCGTGAAACCGGGGGTAAAGACGTTCTTGATGTCTTTTTTCCTGATACCCTTACCGGTATCCTGCACCTCGATGATGACCTGCTGACCTTCCGTCATCATGGTCAGGGTGATGGTGCCCTCTCCCCCCATGGCATCCACGGCGTTCTTACAGAGGTTTTCGATGACCCACTCAAACAACGAGGCGTTCATCTTGACCACGACATCCTCCGAGGGGATATGACAGACGATCTCAACTTTCTGCGAGGTGCGACGGCTCATATACTCTATGACATGCTGCAACACCTCGTTCATCGAGGAGTCGACGGGCTCCGGTACCGAACCGATCTTCGAGAAACGCTCTGCAATGCGCTCCAAACGTTTCACGTCCTTGTCCATCTCCGGCAACAGCTCGTCGTCTGGATATGTCTCCTTCAACACCTCCGTCCATGCCATCAGACTGGAGATAGGAGTGCCTAACTGATGGGCGGTCTCCTTGGAAAGTCCTACCCACACCTTGTTCTGCTCGGCACGCTTGGACGACAATAATGCGAAAATAGCCACCACGACAAAGATAAGCACAATACCCAACTGCACGTATGGCCATGCGGCAAGGCGTTTCAGCATGACGGAGTCGTCATAGCACACCAGCTGGTAGTCGGCTGAGTCGCCCGTCTGGATCTTGATATACCGGTCGGCATCCTTCATCCGCTGCCCGGCACGCTCGATGAACGCGATGGTGTCCGCCGCGTCTTCTGCCTTGATGGTGATATTACGATAGTCAGCGACATGACCGTCCTTGTCAAGGACAATCACCGGAATGGTGTTATTTCCCTCCATGACACTCAACACCAGGGAGAGGTCGGTATTCTCGTCTGCCTCATTCAGCGAGTGCAGTGCCTGAGCCCACACCTCCATCTTGCTGCGCTCCTCCCTGTACAGGTCACGCACCAGGAAATGGGAGACCAGCAGGGAGGCGACGGCTATCACCACGGCTGCCACGACCAGGACGATCTTGATTTGTCGGATTCTGTCTGTCCACTGCATACCTTTATATAACGCAGCACACGAAATAATATTACATCACCAGACACCAAACACCCGGCAGTCAAAAAAAAACTGCCTACCCTCACGGGCGGACAGTTTGCTTTTAACATTTTAGTTTAACAATTAAACATTTTCCTTGTCACCAAGAAAAAGTCGCCGCAAAAGCGAGGAGTCGGACCTCTTCCACCGCTCACCGTCTGAGCCGCTTTGCGTTCTATTGTAAAATTCAAGGAAAACATATACCCCACCCTCGCTGTGACATTATACACGCCACGGCACACCACACCCAAGGGCATACACATGCAAAGAGAGTACCGCCATCGTTGGCACACACCTTAACATACACAAAGGGAAACGGTAGCCGCAGGCGAATATAATCATCTGCCCACGCGGACGCTTCTGCTGCATCACCGCTGTCTTTAGAGTCAAAGTTGCGAAGTTTGATTGTTCAGACTGGTAACGTTAGAAAACGCCCTTCCGAGACTGGTCGTACAACTGACCGCATGTCTCATTCCAATAATAAAGTTATCAAGCCGCCCACACATGGGCATACTAACAGGTGCAAAGATAAGAATAATTCCCGAATCCGCCAAACAATTCCCTGTTTTTTTCTCTTTCTGACGATAACAATAACTTAATCACTCATTCCGATTCTTTCTATGGGGGTACTCCGATATCTCCTATGGGGCGTGCAAGGCACTCCTATGGGGGTAAAGGAGATATCTCCAAGACCCTTGGCGATGGCTTCCATGGGTCATAAGAGCCATCCGCACGACCCGTAGGTGCCATCGGAACGACCCTTGGGAAAGGCTCCCGACACCCTTGGAAGGCTTTCCCATGTCAGACACCCAAAATTCTCCGAGGTGAAGGCTCCAAGCCCCATACTAGGTTCTCTCTACGAGAGAGAACAGTAGTATGGAGGGGCTATTTGGAGCGACCTTCACCGAG
>CACYPF010000005.1 GCA_902776195.1 uncultured Prevotellaceae bacterium
CCCTACTCCACAGAAATGCTGGCAACAGTCATCTGTCATAGCCATCATTATCAGCTGGGCAATATCTGATGCTTGCGCCTTTGTCGCTTCTCTTATCACAATCATCGTTTTCATCCTCTTCCATCTTACATATCTACCTTATTTCTCTTCTGGCTTCCTTCCAACGAGGGAATCGACAGCCTCCTGGTTCTCCTGTATGTCACCTGTATTGCCATTTCAATTTGTCATTAGAATAATCACACCGCTTATGGCGATATACGCATAAACGATGTATCGGAAAATGCGATTGGGAATGCGCTTGAAGACATAGGCTCCAAGGGTTGTTCCGATAACGACTCCACCAAGTCCGAAACAGTAGTCTGTCAGGACGGTCGTGGTGAAGAAGCCGTTATAGGCACGAACAAAGGTCATCATCACATTGCCAATCAGAAAGTAAGTCTGCGCCATCGCCATATAATGTTCCTTCGAAGGCTCACTCTGGATGAAATAGAGCACGGCTGGCGGACCTTGCATGCCAAAGAAGCCTCCCATTAGTCCGCTCAGTGTACCAGCACCCATCTGGACGCGCTTCGTTGTCGGCAGTTTTATCTTCTGACTGAACAGCGCAAAATAAATGCTGATAAGGATGAGAGCCATACCCAGGATCCGTTTCAATATGTGGTCTTCCGATGACAGCCGAGGTGGTAATGGCCAGAAGTCCAGAGAGAGTTGTGGCCTCGCCGTATGTAGGCAGGAAGAACGGCAGCATCGTCATGATGAAGATGCCGAAGCCGAAACCCGTGGTGCGCTGCACAAAACTGGCTCCGATGCTCAACAGGAATATGGCTATCACAAGGCTACTCATCTTCTTTCCATTCTCCCCATGCTTTCAGATGACCGATGATGGTTGTCTCCACCCTACCCGTCCATTCTTCTGACACACCGTATTTCTTAGCAATAGTACGGAAATGCTTCAATGCTCCTACAACATCCCTGATGATTGAGTCTGGTCTGCGTATGCCATTGTCATGAGCAAACTGGATAACATCTTCACGGGTAATGTTGCGAAGTTTGGCCCTGATGAACAAACAATGATCTTCGTTGGCCATGCGTCCATTTCTTTCATCGTCAGGCCTTTGAAGATTTCCGCCTGCACATACTGAGCCCTGTCATCCATCTCACGGTCTATCAGCTGAGTGTTGTACATACCTGCCTTAGCTCCTTCACCAAAGCGCCGTAGTTCCTCGGTGGGTGTATAGCTCGTATCGTCGAGCAGACGATGAAGCATCACCAGCCAGTTCATGTAAAAAGGTGCCGTTTCACAAAGCAGCGTACCGTCCATATCGAACACGGCAAGACGGTCTCTCACGGGAACATATTGCTCGCTACCCTCAGTAGTCACAGCGGTCACAAATGACTTCAGCTGTGCCAGAGAGGCAGCATCATTTTTCCAATACTTGAAGTTTCCTTCCTTGTCGACTCGGATTTGTGCCAGTTGCTCACGTGTTGGCTGGGCCGACAAACATGTGAAACTGAAGCAAATAAAGGTGGCAGCAAGCACCCACTTGTTACATATTATATTCATTTCTTATCTTTAAGATTTAAATTCAATTACAAATATACCATTTTCCACCATATCCACAAGCTAATGACAATAATACTTTGTCCTATTTGTAAAGTCAGTCTGTTACCACTTCATTGAAATGTTCCTTACCCCAATCGATGAGGGCTGTGAGGACCGGCATCAGTGAACGACCTGTCTCTGTCAGCGAGTACTCCACCCGTGGTGGAACCTCTGGAAACACCTCACGATGCACCAGATGGCTCTGTTCCAGATTCTTCAAGGTCTGTGAGAGCATCTTCTGGGAACAGTCAGTCATAAAGTGGCGCATCTCATTGAAACGCAACACGCCAGTATCACTCCTGTTTAACAGAAATAGCACAAGTAATGACCACTTGTCGCCAAAACGACTGACAACTTGTCTGATGGGACATGCTAAATATTCTGTTTTAATATCTGCCATAACTTTTGATTTTGCCCCAAAGATAACAAATAGTTACCAAGTAACGGAATTACACTTAGTTAATCTAAGTTAATATTACTTTCGCAGAAGTCCGATAACATCACATTTCCTACTTTTTGGTAACTATGTCACTTTTTGGTGCCTTCTTGTGGGAATAAAAAAATTGCCGTACTTTTGCACCCAGTTAAGAACAGGTTGCGAAGATATTCTGGCTCTGAATTTATTGCCATAAGGAAATAAACAATATATTAAACAGTAAAAAATGAAACAGATTGAGACAATTAAGACGGGTAAGAACTACAGCGCAGTAAGCGTGGGTAAGATGGACGAGATTATCGAGCATGTGCTGCCGATGGGACCGAACGTGACGATTAAGGGCAAGGTGTTTGCTGGTCAAGCAGTGGGTGCTACAGGCAGTGAACTGAGTTTCCAAACACTCGTTCCTGGTCAGGACAGCGGTTTCCTGCACACGCACAAGACCCACGAAGAACTTTATATCATCCTGAAGGGCGAGGGTCAGTATCAAGTTGACGGCGAGATTTTCCCCGTTAGTGAAGGTACCATTGTCCGTGTGGCTCCTGATGGTAAGCGTGCGCTGAAAAACACAAGCAGCGAGAACCTGACTATGCTCTGCATCCAATATAAGGCCAATGCTTTCGGTGAAACAGACAGCCCAATGACGGATGGTGTGATCCTGCAGGACGAGCTGAAATGGTAAGTGATTATGACCTGAGTCCTACTCCTCCAGAGTTTCTGCACTTTGATCTGATGGCAGGAGAAGTGAGAGAAGGATTCATGCCTACGACTTCCAACGCCAAGTCTTTCTGACGATAGCTACGGCAGTCAATGGCTCCAAGGCCCCCATGATTGCCGTCGGTGTAGCTCCTACCTCATGGACAGAAATGGTCATCAGCACCGCCATTGAAAAACGGTAAAAGAGGACGGATGACGTATTCACACCCTCCCTATAAAGCGGCAAGGCTCCAAACGGATTTGTACCATAGCAGATAGCAGCCAGTATACCGCAAATGATTCCCCTATATTTCAATCATCGTCTTCTTCCATTTTACATATTTGTCTTGTCTCTTTGCGGGCATCCTTCCAACGGGGAAAATATTTATCCATCAAAGCATGGAAACGGGCATTGTGGCTGGGTTCCAATAGATGACACAGTTCATGAACCACCACATGCTCCACACACCATTCCGGCAATAGCAGGAGATAGACTGAAAAACAGATGCTTCGGTTCTTGACATTGCACACCCCCCAACGGGAAATCATCGCCCTGTAAGAAACTGACGAGGGGCGTACCCCCATCTCCTCCGAGTGATATTCCACCATCGGACCTATCATGTCTTTCAGCCGTCGGAGAGCTTCATCTGCCTGTGCCCTTGTCTGCAAGGGCAACTGACTGTAGAACGCGGCTCTGCGCTGCTGATTCTCGTAAGTCTTTTTCCGTGCCTTGCCTATCCATTCACGATGTTCCTCGATAAACCGTACCACCTCCCGTTTAGGCATACCGATTGGAGCTGACACATGCACATCTCCATTCTTCACGATACGCATCGACATTCTGCTGGTTCGTCTATATGTTATTTGTATCGTCATGCTTTATTCTCTATGCCTTCAAACGATCCGGTTTCAATTACTTAAAACAGTTCTTCGTCTTGTCAACAGTATCACTACTAACGTCAGACATTCCGAAACAGGGACGGCAAGCCACATACCTTGTGGAAAGACAAGCATAGGCATCAGAATAAAAGCTGGTACAAGGAATACCAGACCACGAAGAAGCATATATACTGTAGCCCGGGTATTCTGCTCAATGGACTGATAATATCCGATAATGGCGACGTTCAAGGCAAAGAATATCGCTGAGACAGCAAACCATGGAAGTCCTGCTATGGCAATCTCATAGGGTCTGCTGCCAGCATGAAGGAAAAGACCGATAAGTGGTTTAGCACCAAGTATCAGAACCAATGTTGCCAGTACTCCACAGATTGCCGCTGTACGCAGACTAAGCCGGAAAGCCTCCCGTACCCTACCGGTATTGCCTGCACCATAGTTGAAACTGATGATAGGCTGAGCAGACTGTGCCACGGCATTATTTACCATGAACACGATGGGATAGAGATAACATGCCACGCAGAACGCTGCCACACCATCTTCGCCCAGCTCGCGAATAAATACATAATTGCCGGCAAGCAATATCATTGACATTGCCAGTTCGCCAAGCATAGAGGAGAAACCGCAGCGAACCATATAGCTAATATTTCGTACCGTCAGATAAAGACTGGTGAGGGTTAGCCTCAGTTTACAGAGTCTGATGGTCTTTGAGCGGAAAAACATATACCACATAACCATGGCCGAGGCGACACCACAACAAAGCGTTGACGCAAGGGCACTGCCGGTTACCCCCATGTGCATCGGGAAGACAAAAAGCCAGTCAAGAATGATATTCAGAATACCCGGAATAATCTCTAATGACGCAGCAAATTTAGGAGAGCCATCAAGACGAATGACAAAGGTTCCTATCATCTGGCTGATGATGAACACACAACCGGGAAGTATCAGGGTAAGATAGTCCTGTGCCAATTGCATGAGCACATCGCTGCATCCTAAAAGCCGTAAGAACGGTATGCGAAAGACATAAATCGCTACAGCCAATAAGATCATTAGCAGCGATGCAACCTCAAATGCCTGGGTGACATTGATGCCTGCCGCCTTGTTGTTACCCTGTGCAAGATGAATGCTGGCGACTACTGACGCACCCACGCCAAACATCAAGGAGATGCCTGTTGTTATCAAAAACACAGGCGAGACGATATTGATTGCTGCCAGCGCGTCACTGCCCACACCCTGTCCAACGAAGATACCGTCTGCCACAGTATACAGCGAAGCAAACACCATGGAGAGCAACGTAGGAATGAAGATGCTCTGGAAAAGCGGTTCTATTTTCGCTTTTCCAAAATCTATACTATCCCTTTTCAGGTTATTCATCTTTTTTGCCATCATACACAGTACCGGTTTCCTTTACGAAGAGGATAGATAAAATAAAACTGCACATAGTCAAAGCTAATACTGACTATGTGCAGACTTTTAACTTATAATAAATTATCTGCTTTACAGCTTAATTATTCTTCTGCAGCAGATGCCTCTTCTGCAGGAGCCTCAGCAACAGGAGCCTCCACTACGGGAGCAGCCTCTTCCTTCTTCTCCTCTACAGGAGCGTTCTCAGCAACCACCTTTACAGGGATAGCAACCTCAACCTCCTTATGGAAGTGAACGGTAGCCACATAGTCACCGATAGTCTTAGCATCTGTCATCGTGATGATCTTACGATCGATGTCATGACCAAGTTTCTTCAGCTCGTCAGCTACAATGTTTGCATTGACAGAACCATAGAGCTGACCAGTAGCACTCACCTTAGCAGCGATGCACAGGGCAACACCCTTGATAGCCTCACCCTTCTTCTCAGCCTCAGCCTTGATAGCAGCGAGCTTGTGAGCCTGCTGTTTCAAGTTCTCTGCGAGAATCTTCTTTGCAGAAGGAGAAGCGATGACAGCCTTACCCTGAGGAATCAGGTAGTTACGACCGTAACCAGACTTCACGTTTACGATATCGTTCTTATATCCCAGACCGATAATATCTTCTTTCAGTATAATTTCCATATTGTCGTCCTCCTCCTTATTTATTTCAACATATCAGTTACGTAAGGAAGCAGTGCAATCTGGCGAGCAGCGAGGTACCTGTGATACGGCGGGGAAGAATCTTACCCTGCTCGTTGAGGAACTTCTTCAGGAACTCGGGATCCTTGTAGTCTACATATTTAATACCACTCTTCTTGAAGCGGCAATACTTCTTCTTCTTTGTGTCGATAGAAGGAGCTGTCAAATAGCGGATTTCTGTTTCTTGTGCCATAGTTATGCCTCCTCTTTTTTACCTAATTTGTTACGACGCTTCTCTGCATACTCAGCAGCATACTTGTCGAACTTCACTGTCTGGAAACGGATCACTTTCTCGTCACGACGGAAAGCAGTCTCCAAAGTCTTAATCACTGACGGCTCAGCCTTGAACTCTACCAGGAAATAGAAACCTGTAGACTTCTTCTGAATAGCATAAGCCATCTTCTTCAATCCCCAGGCCTCTTCATTCAAAATCTCTGCACCATTATCGGTGAGGACTTTCTTGAACTTAGCGACCGTTTCCTTTGTCTGCTCATCAGACAAAACGGGAGTCAAAATGAAAACGGTTTCGTATTGATTCATACTACTTAAAAATTAATTATAATTTGATGTTTTGCAAAATTGCGGGTGCAAAGGTACAAAATATTTATGAATTACACATTACTTTTATAATTTATTTCTTATCTTTGCAGCAAATTTTAACGATTCTATGAAGAAACAGGCGTCACTGATAGGTATATTGCTGATAGTAGCGGGCACTTTCATACTATTGGCAAGTTACCTGTTGCATCAAACCACGAATCTCCTATTGTCCATTGGCCTGCTTCTTATAATAATAGGTATTGTGTGCTACATACAAGGAATCAAGCACT
This sequence comes from uncultured Prevotellaceae bacterium, assembly GCA_902776195.1. Taxonomy (GTDB): domain Bacteria; phylum Bacteroidota; class Bacteroidia; order Bacteroidales; family Bacteroidaceae; genus Prevotella. The sequence continues at coordinate 6,562 of CACYPF010000005.1, forward strand.
CCAACCGCTACTAATCACTTCAACGCAGCTCCTACCTGATCGGCAATCTGCCGCATTCCTTTCTGGGAAGGATGTCCCCATTGCTTGTCAATATCATGCAGTTGTATATAAGGCACCTGATAATGATCACAGATGGTCTTCATGGATGCGGTAATATCATCCGAAAGGATATCGTTGATTATCACATAGAGGTCTGTACCGGGATAACGGTTTTGCAGATGAGCCAACAAATATGCCATGGCTGGACGGAACTGGTAGAGGTCGCCGGATTCCCAACCGCTATATTTGAAGTCTCCGACCGGTGATTTTGCCCAAGTGTCGTTTGTTCCACCGAAGACGAGAATAATGTCTGGCGACCCTAAATGCCAGAGACGGGTACAATAAGAGCGGTCACTATAGTCAGCCTTGTCATACCCCGTATTACAAATAGTAGCACCTGAGAAGGAGTTATTCTGACAAAGACGATAGCCGCCCTGACGTATCAATTGCTGCCACCACAACTGGCGCACATCCTGCACATCATTATTCTCCGCCTTTTCCTGCGGATACCATACATAATTACTATCCGGCAAGACATAGCCTTTGAATGTACTGTAAGAATCACCAAGAATGGAGATACCACACTTTGACTGCGCCTGCACAACCCCACAGGTGATGGCTGTCAACAAAAAAAAGAATAATCGTCTCATAACATTAAAAGCTTTAGTTAAACAAAAAGCTCACTGAATATCTATTCAATGAGCTTCTTTTCTTGCGGTGCGTACGAGACTCGAACTCGTGACCTCCTGCGTGACAGGCAGGCATTCTAACCAACTGAACTAACGCACCTGTTTCTGTTTTGCGGGTGCAAAGGTATGAAGAAAAATCATATCTGCAAAACAATTTGTGTTAAAATTTATAAAATCCTTTGCATTAAAATAGCATCATGATAGTTATGCCCGTCAAAGAGCCAATGGGTTAAACGTGCTGACTCCTTGAAAGCCAACTTGTTAAACATATTTTTAGCAATCTTGTTTTGCTCATCAACAATCACATAGACTTGATGAAGGTGAAGCACTCTCAAAGAATAATGTAACATTTCCTCGATGGCGGCAGTGGCATAACCCTGGCAGCGATACGCAGACTGTATAACGATTCCCAATTCCGCACGCATGTGCTGAGGGTCAAAATTCACCACATCGGCAATTCCGACCAATTCCCCCTTGTCATTCTCGATGATTAAACGTACCTGTCGGTCGCTATAGATATCATCATTGGCATGGGCGATATAGTCGTGGAGTGTATATCTTGAATAAGGTACATTTGTTGTCCCCACATTCCACAGAGACACATCATTCTCAATAGTATAGAGGAGATCCAAATCCTCTGGCTCGATAGCCCTAAGTCTAACCTTTTCCATAATAGTCTTTATGAGGATTCACGAAACGGCGCAGCTGTCTTCCCATCATTTGCAACAGCGCTAACAATGCGCGGAAATAAATAGCAGCCTGGATAGGTAACGAGAACAAAAAGCTCAAATGACCATAATGCTTACGGAAGAAGATAAGCATCGCCTGGTAGAACACATGAACATAACGGAATGACGACTTCTGGGTTGACTTTCCTTTATAATGGATAATATCGTATGGTAAATACCAGTTCTGCCAACCTCCATGAATCATACGGTATGACAAATCAATGTCCTCCCCATACATAAAAAAGTCCTCATCCAGAAGACCGATCTGGTCTAATGCCTTACGCCGCAACATACAATATGCTCCGCTGACGACCTCTATCTGACAAGGTTCGTCCCATGGTAAGTCACTCATGTAATAACGACGGGAAAAGCCCAACATCTTGAGCATAGCCACCCATGGTGTGGGAATTGCACGCCGTGATTCGGGAGCCGGATTACCAAGATGAGTCAGCATCCGCACCCCTGCCCCACCAGCTTGTGGATGAGCATCGAGAAAATCAATACAAGAGCTAATGGTATTCTCGTAGACTATTGTATCAGGATTCAACAGCAACACATATTCTGACTCCGACTGACGGATTGCCTGATTGTTTGCACGGGAGAAACCCATGTTCTCCTGATTGGCGATAAGACGAACATCCGGGCAATGCTCTTTCAGGTAGCTCACGGTGCTGTCTTTCGAGCAGTTGTCAACAACAACAACCTCAGCGTCAAGCCGCTCCGTCGCCTTACGGACACTATCGATACACGGCACCAGATAGTCCAGGACGTTATAACTGACTATGACGATTGTTATTTTCTTCATGCTCATCTTCATTTTCCTGTCTCACCTCCGACTCACAACGAGCCATTGAAGGATAGACAAAAGGCTGGCATATCAACACGATAATGGCAAGATAGCCAAAAGTCGGTTTCATGAATATCTCATAGAAAAGGACGTTAGCCACCAAAGGAATATCAAGGAGTACCAGTCTGAGGACACCCCATTTCCGCAGAGCCGTCTCTTTCCTGCTCATCAGGTCTTGGTGTATCTGTTTGAACTTAAACAGTCGAAGGGCAAGCCATATTTGAGCCAGAGTCATCAATTCCATGACGACCGTAATAACAAATTCTTTCTGGGAATCCCCGACTGCGGTTCCCTGCTCCAGAAGTCCCGTCTCAAAGACAAGAAGGACGATAAACGCAAAGGCTAATGCCCCCACGAATACACCCATTAATATATTATGTGTCTGTTTCATTTTCTTATGATTTATTTCCCCTCAAAGGGTGTTCTGTTAAGTATCGAGCGTCCCAGTGTCACCTCGTCCGCATATTCCAGCTCGTCACCGACAGGGATACCTCGTGCGATGACACTCAGTTTCACGTCATAGGATGCCAGTTTGCGGAAGATATAGAAATTAGTGGTATCCCCCTCCATGGTCGAGCTGAGGGCAAGTATCACCTCCTTGATATCCTCATTGGCAACCCTCTCCACCAACGAGTCTATTTCCAAGTCGGCAGGTCCTATCCCGTCCATGGGTGAGATGACCCCTCCCAAGACATGGTAGAGTCCTGCATATTGTTGTGTATTCTCCACCGCCATCACATCCTGGATATTCTCCACCACACAGATGGTAGATGAGTCACGATGGCTATCCGCACATATCGGGCAGATATCCGAATCGCTGATATTGTGGCAACGGCGACAATAGTGGACCTCCTGTTTCATTTTACCAATTGCCTCGACAAAAGACTGAACCTCCTCTGGTGTTTGCCGTAACTGGTAAAGAACCAGCCGTAAGGCGGTCTTCCTTCCGATGCCCGGCAGTTTGGAGAACTCCTGCACAGCCTTCTCAAGCAGTTGTGATGGATATTGTTGTATCATATTCTCAGCTTTCTATCTCAGACAGTTCCAGCCACCGCATGCCCTTCTCGTCCAATTCTTCTTTGAGTAGAGGCAGACGTTTGCTTTTCTCTGTCAATTCCTCGACACTCAAGGTACCGCTGCACAACTGTTCTTCTAACAGCCGTTGCTCTTCCTCCAAGGCAGCTATCTCACGCTCCAGCTGTTCCAGTTCGCGTTTCTCCTTATAGGACAGACGGCGGCGGTCGTCATGGCGGTAGTTTTTGCTAGGAGAACTAGGAGAACTAGTATTACTAGGAGTACTAGGTCTACTAGAAGAACTAGACCCCATCTTCTCCCACTCACGGTACTGCGTATAGTTACCGGGGAAGTCCTTTACCTCACCCTGCCCTTTGAACACCAGCAGATGGTCGACGACCTTATCCATGAAATAGCGGTCGTGGCTCACGACGATGACACAACCGGGGAAGTCTTGCAGGTATTCCTCTAATATCTGCAGGGTCACGATATCCAGGTCGTTCGTCGGTTCGTCGAGCACCAGGAAGTTGGGGTTGCGCATCAGTACGGTACACAGGTAGAGCTTACGGCGTTCTCCCCCACTCAACTTATATACATAATTATATTGTTGCTCTGGAGTAAAAAGGAAATACTGCAGTAACTGTGACGCGGAGAGTTTCTTGCCACTCCCCAAGTCGACATAGTCGGCAATGGCAGTGATGACATCTATCACCTTCTGCTGCTCGTCAAACTGCAAACCCTCCTGCGAGAAATAGCCGAAGCGGACGGTCTCGCCAATCACGATACGTCCCTCGTCCGGCTGCACCTGTCCCAGCAGCATCTTGATGAAGGTCGACTTCCCCGTGCCGTTATTCCCCACGATACCCATCTTCTCAAAACGGGAGAAGTTATAATAGAAGTCCTTGAGAATGACTATATCATCGAAACGCTTCGAGATATATTGGCACTCGAAAATCTTGGAGCCGATATACACGTTGTTCGCTTTCAGCCGCAGCTGCCGTTCCTCCATGCGCTGCTTTGCCACTTTCTCCAACTCATAGAAAGCGTCCTCACGATAGCGAGCCTTATGACCACGTGCCTGTGGCATCCGTCGCATCCATTCCAGCTCTGTACGATAGAGGTTGTTGGCACGTGCTATCTCCGCCCGTTTGTTGTCGATACGCTCCTGTCGCTTCTCCAGATAATAGGAGTAATTACCCCGATAGGTATAGATGGTATGGTCGTCCAACTCCAGGATGACGGAACAGACACGGTCGAGGAAGAAGCGGTCGTGCGTCACCATCAGCAGTGTCTTATTGCCACGTGCCAGGTACCCCTCCAACCATTCTATCATCTCCAGGTCGAGATGGTTGGTAGGCTCGTCAAGGATCAGCAGGTCGGGTTCCATCAGCAACACGTTAGCAAGTGCCACACGCTTCTGCTGTCCACCGCTCAGTTGTCCCATGGGCTGCTGTAAGTCACGTATCTTCAGCTGCGTCAGCACCTGTTTCGCCTTCAGCACCTTCTCCTCCTCGCCATGGTGGTTGAAACAAGCATCCAGCACACTCTCCTGCGGGTCGAAGTGGGGTGACTGTTCCAAGAAACCGATCGTCAGGTCACGGCGGAAGATGATATCGCCCATATCGTGTCCTTCCTTACCTGCAAGTACAGAGAGTAACGTGGATTTTCCCATTCCGTTCTTGGCAATCAGACCCACCTTCTGTCCTTCGGCAATACTGAAACTGATATGACTGAACAGGTTCAGTGCACCGAACGACTTCGACAGGTTCTGTACGTCAACGTATGGAGTATCCTTAGCCATGCTTTTACTTCAATCCTTCAATTCTCGATTGATCTGCTCGATATAGTCAAGTACCTCCTCACGACCCTGTTTCTTCTCTGCCGATGTGAGGAAGACAGGGGGCAGCTCCTCCCACGTCTCCAGAAGTTTCTTCTGATAAGCCTCCACACTCTGGTTCGCTTTATTCGCCGTCAACTTATCTGCCTTGGTGAAGACGATGGCAAAGGGAACACCCGACTGCCCGAGCCAGTCGATAAACTCCAAGTCGATCTGCTGGGGCTCCAGACGGATATCCACCAGTACGAAGACATTTACCAGCTGCTCCCGCTGCAGGATATAGCCGCGGATCATCTGATCAAGCCTTGCCACCTCCTTTTTCGAACGCTTGGCATAGCCATAACCAGGGAGATCGACCAGGTACCACTCCTTGTTAATGATAAAGTGGTTGATCAACAACGTCTTACCCGGTGTTGCCGAGGTCTTGGCAAGTTTCTTGTTATTCGTCAGCATGTTGATCAGACTCGACTTGCCCACATTGGAACGACCAATAAAGGCATATTCTGGCTTCGTGTCTTTGGGACACATACTCACCATGGGGGCACTCAGGGAGAATTCTGCTGTCTTGATGTTCATTCTTTTATGTATTTATAGTTTGCAAAGGTACAAATAAGTGAGCAAAATGCCAAATTTCTTCGCTCATTTCTCATAATTGAGGCATTCCTGGCAAGTTTGAAGTCCCACATTACACTACATGTATTTTTTTACCCTTGCAACCGTTGCCGCCTTGCAAAAGTATTTGGAAAACAAGTCGTTACGGTAACAATGAGGTGACAAGGGTGACAACGAATGGCGTTTTTGCCCTTAAAATGCGTGTAAAAACGAGTGAAGTCCTCCATGGGAAGCCTTAGGCTTCGGGGGGCAGGAGCCTTAGGCAACAAGGGGCGAAGCTTTAGGCAACAAGGGGCGAAGCTTTAGGCAACGAGGGTCGAAGGTACGGGCTTCAAAGGATGAAGCTATGGGTTTCGTCAATGAAAACTATATCATGTAGAATTGCAATCTACCTTAGTTTACACTGCAAATCAATTTGATTTACTTTGTAATTCAATTTGATTTACTCGGTAATTCAATTTGATTTACTTTGCAAATCAATTTGATTTACAATGAAAAGAGACAGGGGACACTAGTGTCCTAAAAGGAAAAGTAAGACAATAAAGACAGGGAAACAATAAAAACACGGCAAATATATTTGGCATTTTGACCGCTTATTTGTACCTTTGCAGGAAAAACCTATAGGAACACAATATATGGAAAAGCATGACTTTGTAACCATTGCCGACCTCACACGTGAGAAGATACTCTACATGATTGAGATGGCACAAGAGTTTGAGAAACATCCTAACCGTGAGATACTCAAGGGTAAGGTGGTCGCCACCCTCTTCTTTGAGCCCTCCACCCGTACCCGTCTGAGTTTCGAGACTGCCGCCAACCGCCTCGGTGCCCGTGTGATCGGTTTCGCCGACCCGAAGATTACAAGCGGTACGAAGGGAGAGACGCTGAAAGACACCATCTCAATGGTTGCCAACTATGCCGATGTCATCGTCATGCGCCACTTCATCGAGGGTGCCGCACAGTATGCCTCTGAGGTGACCGAAGTACCTATCGTCAACGCAGGCGACGGTGCTCACCAGCATCCCTCACAGTGTATGCTCGACCTCTATAGCATCTATAAGACACAAGGGACACTGGACAACCTCAACATCTACCTGGTTGGTGACCTGAAATACGGTCGTACCGTGCATTCGCTGATCATGGCGATGCGCCATTTCAACCCCACCTTCCATTTCGTGGCTCCTAAGGAGCTCGCCATGCCTAACGAGTATAAGCTCTACTGTAAGGAGCACGGCATCAAGTTCCAGGAGCATACCGCCTTCAACGAGAAGGTCATCGCCGATGCCGACATCCTGTATATGACGAGGGTACAGAAGGAGCGTTTCTCCGACCTGATGGAGTATGAGCGGGTGAAGAACGTGTATATCCTTAACAACGACATGCTGCGTCTTGCCAAGCCTAACATGAAGATCCTGCACCCGCTGCCCCGTGTCAACGAGATTGCGTATGACGTGGATGACAATCCGCATGCCTACTACATCCAACAGGCAGGCAACGGTCTCTTTGCCCGTGAGGCAATCTTCTGTGACGTACTCGGTATCAGCTTAGACGAAGTAAAGAACGATAAAACAATTATACAATGAACAAGAACCAGATGCTCGTTGCCGCCATCGAGAACGGCACCGTAATAGACCACATACCTTCTGAGAAGACTTATCAGGTGGCACAGTTACTGAAACTTGCCGACCTGGGAACACCAGTGACCATCGGCTATAACTTCCCTTCCAAGAAACTGGGAAGGAAGGGATTTATCAAGGTGGAGAACAAATGGTTTACGGATGAGGAGATATCCCGTCTGTCCGTCGTCGCCCCTAACGTCGTGCTGAACATCATCCATGACTTCGAGGTGGTGGAGAAGAAACCGGTACGCACCCCTGATGAGATACGGGGCATCGTGAAGTGCAACAATCCCAAGTGTATCACGAATAACGAGCCGATGCTCACCCATTTCCATGTGACGGACGGCATCCTGACCTGTCACTACTGCGAGATGGAACAAGACATAAATAAAGTGGAACTCGTCTGAGTTCCACTTTTTCTTTATTTAGTCTGGTGTCGCATAACGCTCACCTGCCTCCTTGACAATCCTACGGGCAAACGGCTGCGGATAACCCGGACGCTCGACCTTAGCTCCTCTGCCGTACTTATCCCTGAAGAACCGTCCGTTAGCATCCACGGGTCTGCGTGCCATGTCATTATGACGGACGATGAGGAAGGTCGCCAACTGCTTCCAGCGTGCCAGCATCTGCTGTGCCTGCTGGATGCTGTAGTCGTTGAGGTATTTCTGCATCTCGGCAGGAGCCATACCTTTTGCCTTTGCCTCTACGGCAGACTGTTGGGTGAGATAGGCATGCTGCAGGGAGTCACGTACCTGTTTCAGGTCAGGGAACAATGCAGAGTAACGGGGATACACCATATTGCTCACCCAGTTGCATACCCAGAAAGCACTCTTGTCAGAGAACGTGATATCATCGGCACCCGGAGCATTAAAGCACTCTGGACGGCGGGTCATCGAGCAGTAGATGGGGACATAGGCAACCATATTGCCGTCGTCATTACCGAACCAGAAACAGCCTCCCACCTCACGGGGTAGCCAGGAACGCATCTGTGACACAAAGGAGAAGGCTGTCTGCTGGGTGGAGATAGGACGCTCGTTGAAGTATTTCTTGCCGTCCACCTTATAATATAAAGGAGTAGGACGATAGGGCATCTGCCAGATACCACCACCTACGTCGGTAGAGTCAATCTCCATGGCGGTGCCCTCATAGTGGTCACGCATGTCGTTCATGACATCCTCGACACTCACCTTATGGTCGGGGACTACCCAAAGGGGCATGTCCTCCGCATCTTTGTCAAGTCCCAAAGCCCATGGCAGGTAACGCTCCATTCCTTTCTTATGATGGTTAAGGAAACTCCAGGCACGGGCATCACAGATACGACGACCCGAGAAGTCGGGAGCGGCATACGCCATCTTCCATGAGAAGTCCTCGTCCTTACCGGTGAACCACCCTTTCTTACGGGCGAACTTAATGACATTCTTGGAATAGAGCACGTTCTCCTTGTCCTTCATATTGAACTTACCGATACGGCTCTGGTTGGCATGCGCACAGATGGCATCATCGGGAATACGCATCGCCACCCATACGGTACGCTCCTTGGAGACGGAACGGTCAGGACCGCAGCCCTGCATCTCCATGATCCACGCCTCGTTGGGGTCACAGATGGAGAAGGTCTCACCCTCGGAGTAATAGCCGTACTGCTCCACCAATGCCGTCATGATACGGATAGCCTCACGTGCCGTCTTGGCACGCTGGAGGGTGATATAAATCAGGGATCCGTAGTCGATGACACCCGTAGAGTCCACCATCTCCTCACGGCCACCGTAGGTCGTCTCACCGATGGTCACCTGGCATTCGTTGATGTTCCCCACGACATTATAGGTCTCCAAAGCCTCGTCGATCTCTCCCAGGTACTTGTTGGTGTCCCACTCATAGACCTGTCGCTTGTCACCTTTCTGGTGCTTAGCGGCAGGATAATGGCACAGAGGCATATAAGAACCATAGGAGTCCGCATTATAAGTGCAGATGACGGAACCGTCGGCACTTGCCTTCTTACCTACAATCAAATTGGTACATGCGTTGGCTGTTGCCACCATTGCCATGACAGTCGCCAACATTAGAATCTTTTTCATACTTTATTCTTTTAATCTTTTAGTTTCAATTCATAACTGGCACCCAGTTCCCTGATACGAGTAGTAATCCAACCATCCCGACAAACGCCACCCATGTCGTGCCCCCCACTGTCAATATAGAGACGAGAGGTATCCACTCCTTGAGGAATGGCAATACTCAGCTCCGCCCATCCGAATAACGGACAGGGCTGCTGGGAAAAGGTGTAACGCTTGGAGACACTCCCCTCGTCTACCTTAGGGACGACCGCCAGACCCTCTTCCACCATTCCTGCAGGGATAGTCAACTGCATGCCTGGCAGGGAGATCAGGGAGAGTCTGTCATATCGCACATTGCAGCGACTGGCACTCAATGGGGCGACAGGACATTTCTTTCCCGTCACCGTGAACGTATACCGTGACTCGTTTCCCATAAAGTCACGGAGGATATAAGTAAACTGGTAAGGACGTTCCTCGCAGAACAGTACATAGCCGTTGTTTTCATCCGCCTGCAGGATAGGCAGGGTCACACCTTCAGGGATGAACGACCGCATATACCATGTCTTGTTATGCAGCCAGTGGTGATAGTCACCCCATGCGTTCACCTGACGGTTGCTGAAGACGGGGATACGGTGGACATCAGAACGGAACACCTGTTTGTCGTCAACCATCAGGATGGTCTCGCGGATGCCATAATGGTTATAGACGTTCTGCATATAGTCGTCAGCCCAGAGGGCAAAACCCACCTTTCCCCATGCCGTCAGCTCCTGCTCAATATGGTTAGAGGAGAAACCGAAGGTCTGTTTGTTACTACCTCCATTAAACGAACCCTCACCAGCCACAGGACATGCCATCACACTATGAGCTTTCGGAGCCACTGAGTCATTGACAAAGGGAGAGAGGAAATCCAATGGATCCATCATATCCCAAGTTCTGGTATCGTGAATCTCCAAATGCAGATGGGGTCCAGTGCTATGCCCGGTATTCCCGCTAATGGCAATCAACTGCCCCTGGGCAACAGGGAAGTCAAGGGGAGTAAAATGAATATCTATCTGTTCGCCACGCTTTCCGGTGCGATGCACCATCCTCTCCAACTTAGGAGAGAACTTTTTCAAGTGGCAATAGATACTCGTATAACCTTCCGGATGGGTAACATAGACCGCATTACCAAAGCCGTCGATACCTACGGTGAGACGACTCACATAACCGTCACCAATAGTGTAGATGTGTTTACCTTCCACATTATCAGTTTTGATATCTAATCCGCCATGGAAATGGTTAGGACGGGGCTCACCAAAATTGCCCGCCAGTGTGATCTGGTAATCCACTGGCGGGTGATATTTCACGTTGGCAACAGCCAACATAGTTCCTATAAAAAGGGCTCCTAACATGCCTTAAAGCTCATGTCGAGTCCTTTCACGGAGTGTGTCAAAGCACCTACTGAGATGAAATCAACACCTTGTTCTGCATAGTCACGGATAGTATCGAAGGTAATACCACCACTCGACTCTGTCTCGTAGCGACCTGCTATCATATCAACAGCTTTCTTCGTATCGGGCACAGAGAAATTATCGAGCATGATGCGGTCGACACCACCATGGTCAAGTACCTGCTGTAACTCATCGAAGGAGCGCACCTCAATCTCTATCTTCAGGTCGAGTCCCTTCTCTTTCAGATACTGATGACAGCGGTCTATGGCATTGACAATACCTCCGGCAAAGTCGACATGATTGTCTTTCAGCAGGATCATGTCAAACAGCCCGATACGGTGGTTCACGCCACCGCCAATCTTCACTGCCTGCTTCTCCAGCATACGCATGCCCGGTGTTGTCTTACGGGTATCCAGCACTCTGGTATGGGTTCCTTTCAGGCGCTCTACATAACGGTTGGTCATGGTGGCGATACCACTCATACGCTGCATGATGTTCAGCATCAACCGCTCCGTCTGCAACAGGGAACGGACACGTCCGGAGACTATCATGGCGATATCACCTCTCTTCACCTTCGCGCCATCCTGCATCAGCACCTCCACCTGCATGTCTGGGTCGAAGCGGCGGAACACTTCCTTTGCCACTTCTACACCAGCGAGGATACCGTCTTCCTTGATGAGCAGATGCGACTTACCCATCGCATTCTCAGGGATACAACACAGGGTAGTATGGTCGCCGTCTCCGATATCCTCCGCAAAAGAGAGGTCTATCAGACGGTCTACTAACTCTTCAACACTTAACATAAGCTTTTTACTTTTTCAATTTGTACTGGTCTTTGAACAGATATATACCGAAACTTACACCAAGACCGTAGGCTGAGTCCTCGAATTTCTTAGTAGAGAAATCAATATACAGTTCTGGCTCGATGGTCACCGTACGACTGATGAAGAAGGCATAGCCTAACTGTACACCAGGACGGAAATCATTATAGTTGTCAGTATGATAATACTTCAAACTTGCACCCAAGTAAAGACCGTTCTGAATAATATAGTAACGAGCACCGCCACCTAATGTGAATACATCGGGAGAGTCTTTCAAATGCTCGTAACCTATCTGTGCGGTAGCCATCAGGTTATCCATAAACAGATAACCAGCTTTGGCACTAATACCCAGATGGAATTTCTTTGCCTGACTGCTGATATCAAAGCCTGTTAGTCCAGCACCGATATATGCCTTACCCTTCTCAAATTGTGCATTGGCAGACAATGTTGTTGCCAATACTGCTAACAATAAAATAAACTTCTTCATAGCTTAATGATTTATTGACGATTATTCTGATATTTACGATACCATAGGCAGAACCATGACAATGTTATCACCATGGTGGACCCTGCTATACTCCAGGTCATACCGACCGGTATTTTGAACAACTGCTCTGAAAGAAGGAAAGTAACACAGACCACTGTCATAAAGATAGCAGGGATCAGTGTGATGACATACGGTTTCTTTTGTTGTACCAAATAAACCGTGATAGCCCATAACATGAAAACAGACAATGTCTGGTTGCTCCAACCGAACCAGCTCCATATCATGTTGAAACCTTCCTTGTCGTTCATCTGCCATATCAGCAATGCCATCACAGCAGCAAACAAAGGAACACAGATGGCAAGACGCTTGCTGATGCTATGCTGCTCTACCTTGATGAAGTCGGCAATAATCAGACGGGCGGAACGCAATGCGGTATCACCACTGGTAATAGGAGCAGCAACAACACCCAAAAGGGCAAGTATACCACCGAAGAGTCCCAGCCAGTCGTTACAGATCAGGTTCACCACTGAGGGGGCATCACCTACTGCGGCAGCACCACCGGCAATGGTCTCATAACCAGGGGTGGGATTGTTATAGAAGAAGAACATTGCCACTGTAGCCCATATCAATGCTACAACACCCTCCGTAATCATCGCACCATAGAAGATGGGACGCCCCTGTTTCTCATGCTTCATACAACGTGCCATCAGCGGACTCTGAGTGGCATGGAAGCCACTAATAGCACCACAGGCAATAGTAATGAACAATGCGGGGAAAATATTCTTAGGTGTCAAAGCTGGTACACTCAGTCCCTCCCATATCTCGGGAATGTCTGGCATCTTGACGAACAACATCACCATCAGGGCTACTGCCATGAACAATAAGGAGAAGGCAAACAACGGATAGATTTTGCCGATAATCTTGTCAATAGGCAGCATCGTGGCAATAATATAATAAATGAAAATAATGATAAGCCAGAATGTATACTGCCCCATACTATCCACAACAACGGCAGGTTCCCACATGTCACCTAATATCTTGGCGGGACTGAATACAAAGACGGCACCAACCATCAATAAGAGGAATACGGAGAATACCAGCATGACATTCTTTGTTGTCTTACCAAGATAAGTACCAATCAATTCAGGCTGATTGGCACCTCCATGACGTACGGAAAGCATACCGCTGAAGTAGTCGTGGGTAGCACCGGCGAAAATACAACCTAACACAATCCACAAATAGGCTGCAGGACCGAACTTGGCACCCATGATGGCACCGAAGATAGGACCCGTACCGGCAATATTCAGAAACTGTATCATGAAAATTTTCCAAGGGGGAAGAACCATAAAGTCTACACCATCAGCCTTGGCAATGGCAGGAGTATCCCGGTCATCTGGACCAAACACACGCTCTACAAAACGTCCGTAAAGCAAATAGCCTAACAAAAGAGCTATTAAACTTAAAGTAAATGATATCATTGTTTTTTATATTTTTAAAACTGACTGCAAAGATACTAATAATTCCTAATTAATTCGTATCTTTGCACCCAAAATTAACAACAATATGAAAAAATATGCTTTCATCATATTCCTTTTACTGGGTGCTCTGACACTGAGTTCTCAACCCAAACAGGAACTTCGCGCCGTATGGCTTACCACTTTAGAGGGGCTTGACTGGCCAAGTTCCAAAGGGACATCAGGTGCAGTTGAACAAAAACAGAAGCAAGAACTTTGCCGTATTCTTGACCAGTTGAAATGTGCTCATGTAAATACTGTTCTCTACCAGGCACGTATTCGCGGAACTGTCACCTACCCTTCCCGTATTGAACCTTGGGACGGATGCATCAGTGGCACGTTTGGCACAGCACCAAATTATGACCCCTTGCAGTTTGCCATAGAGGAAGCCCATAAAAGAGGGATGGAACTGCATGCTTGGGTGGTTACAGTACCCACTGGTAAATGGAAAAGCTATGGTGCCAAGAAACTACGTCAGACGCATCCTGAACTGATGCGCCGTATCGGGGAGGATGCCTGCATGATTCCAGAGGACTCACGGACAGCTGATTATATCTCGTCAATCTGTGAAGAGATTACCAGACGATATGATGTTGATGGCATCCACCTCGACTATATCCGTTACCCTGAGACCTATCCGTTACGTATCTCTCGCCAACAGGCCCGTGAGAATATCACCCGTATCGTTCGTGCTATCCACCAGAAAGTCAAAGGATTAAAGCCTTGGGTTAAACTGAGTTGTTCTCCATTAGGCAAGTTTGATGACCTCACTCGTTATCCGAGTGGTGGATGGAATGCGTATAATAAGGTATGCCAGGATGCACAGGGTTGGTTACGAGACGGACTGATGGATCAACTTTACCCCATGATGTATTATGACGGCAAGCACTATTATCCTTTCGCTGCTGATTGGAGTGAACATCGATATGAGCGTGAGATAGCTGCAGGACTGGGTATCTACCGACTGATCCGTAGTGAAGGCAACTGGTCGTTGGATGCTATTAAACGCCAGATGCATGTCGCTCGTGACTTAGGACTCGGACATTGTTATTTCCGTAGCCGTTTCTTAACTGACAACACAAAGGGACTTTACGATTTCGTTTGTGACTTCGACGAATATCCTGCCGTTGTTCCTCCTATGCAAGTTCACCAACCAGCTCCACAAGCTCCCACATCTTTGCAAATTGAGCATACCGCCAACGGTGACGAATTAAATTGGAGCGGTGCCAACGATACCAGCAATGGCGATTACCTGACCTATAATGTCTATGCGTCCACTCATTACCCTGTGGATATCAGCGACGCCAGTAACCTTATAGCTATTCGCCTGATGGATGAGCGACTCTCTGTACGTCGCTCTACTGATGATACCCCACTCAATTATGTTGTCACAGCCGTAAACCGTTATGGCATTGAGAGCAAACCTGCAAGCACTCATCAGGTCATCACCAACACTGGCAGCATGGAAAGTGACTCCGAATTAATTCCCAACGATGGCTATAGTCTGCAAGTACCTCATTTCAATGAACTTCCACAAGCACAACATTTTGCCATCTATACGATGCCTGGTAATATCATAGCCATCAAGCCTTTCGGTCACGTAGTCTCTATTTCAGACCTCCCCAAGGGTGTCTATGAACTACGGACCCTCAATGACAAAGAAGATACCCACCACGTGGGATATTTCCTGCTGAAGTAGATTATTCCTCCATCAATTTACGATAGCGTGCCCGTTTAGGTTCTTCCAATCCTAAGCGCTGAGCTTTATTTGTCTCATATTCGGAGTAGTTGCCCTCAAAATAAAAGACATTCCCTTCACCCTCAAAAGCCAAGATATGAGTGCAGATACGATCCAGAAACCATCTGTCGTGACTGATAATGACAGCACAACCGGCGAAAGCCTCCAGACCTTCCTCCAAAGCTCGGAGCGTATTGACATCGATATCATTGGTAGGCTCGTCGAGTAGTAGGACATTACCTTCTTGTTTCAGGGCAATAGCAAGGTGCAGACGGTTACGCTCACCACCTGAGAGCACCCCACATTTCTTTTCTTGATCGGCACCACTGAAATTGAAACGGGACAGATAAGCACGCACATTAACATCTTTACCACCCATACGGATAGTCTCATTCCCGCCACTCACTACTTCATATACAGACTTATTGGGATCAATATCCTTGTGTTGCTGGTCGACATAACTGAGTTTGACCGTCTCTCCCACATTGAATGTTCCTGCGTCAGCTTGTTCCAGTCCCATTATCAGACGAAACAAGGTCGTCTTACCAGCACCATTAGGACCTATCACACCCACAATACCGTTGGGGGGCAGCATGAAATTGAGGTCACTGAAAAGTACCTTTTCATCAAAAGCCTTAGCCACATGGACTGCCTCTATTACCTTATTACCAAGTCGGGGACCGTTAGGAATAAAGATCTCCAGTTTCTCCTCCTTCTGCTTCTGCTCCTCGTTGAGCATCTTATCATAGGAATTAAGACGTGCCTTACCTTTGGCATGACGCGCTTTCGGAGCCATCCGTACCCACTCCAACTCACGCTCCAAGGTCTTACGACGCTTTGATGCGGCTTTCTCTTCCAAGGCAAGTCGTTGACTCTTCTGCTCCAACCATGACGAGTAATTGCCTTTCCAAGGAATACCCTCTCCGCGGTCGAGTTCAAGAATCCACTCCGCCACATCGTCGAGAAAATAGCGGTCGTGGGTAACAGCAATCACCGTTCCTTCGTATTGCTGCAGATGTTGCTCCAGCCAGTCAATTGATTCCGCATCAAGATGGTTGGTAGGCTCATCGAGCAACAGCACGTCAGGTTTCTGGAGCAGCAGTCGGCATAAAGCCACTCGTCGGCGCTCACCTCCCGACAGGTTCTCGACACTACGGTCACCGGCAGGACAGTTCAGGGCAGCCATGGCACGGTCGAGTTTTGAGTCCATGTTCCAGGCATCGGTAGAGTCGATGATATCCTGGAGCTCTGCCTGACGAGCCATCAGTTTCTCCATCTTGTCAGCATCCTCATAATACTCTGGCAATCCGAACTTCACGTTGATGTCATCGTATTCAGCCAGTGCGTCATACACATGCTGTACACCCTCCATCACATTCTCCTTAACCGTCTTCGTGTCATCCAAAGGTGGGTCCTGTGGCAGATAGCCCACACTGTAACCGGGACTCCATACCACATTCCCCTGATACTGCTGGTCGAGACCAGCGATAATCTTCATCAGGGTAGACTTACCCGCACCATTCAGACCAATGATGCCTATCTTAGCTCCATAAAAGAAACTGAGATAGATATTCTTGAGCACTTGTTTCTGATTCTGCTGGATGGTCTTGCTCACACCGACCATCGAGAATATCACTTTCTTATCGTCTACTGTTGCCATAATATTAAATTCTCAACCCTCAACTCTAAACTCTCAACTCTCAAAGTCCCCTTGCCTTGAGCAATCCCGCAGCATCAGGAGCCTGAAGACCTGTGAAATCGGTAAACATCTGCATCAGGTCACGGGTGTTACCACGACTGATGATTTTATCACGGAACGACTGACCCACTGCAGGTTTCAGGGCACCACGCTGCGCAAAGCAGTCAGCAATATTCACAGCAAGCACCTCCGTCCACAGATAGCTGTAATAACCTGCCGCATAACCACCACCCCATACATGATTGAAATAGGAAGTAGAATAACGGGGAGGTATCTGCGTATCCAGCAGTCCGACAGCCTCTAATGCCTTACGCTCAAAGGCTGGTGCCTCTTCTGCCGTGGGAATCTCCTCCTCACTGAGCATGTGCCATGCCATGTCCAGACAAGTGGCGGCAAGGTTCTCACCTAAAGCATAGGCTGAGTGGAAATTGATGGAGTTAAGCATCTTACCCTTCAAATCGGCAGGCATGGAAACCCCTGTCACGGCATGCTTCGCATAATGGTCGAAGATCTCCGGAATGGTGGCGAAGGACTCATTAAACTGCGATGGCATCTCCACGAAGTCACGTGCCACGGCAGTACCACTCAATGCGTTATACTCACAATTGGAGAGGATTCCATGCAAGGCATGCCCGAACTCATGGAAGAGTGTCGTCACCTCGTCCCATGACAACAGACTGGGCTGTCCTTCAGGAGCCTTGGCATTGTTGCACACATTATAAATTAATGGTTTCTGATGACGGAAATGACTCTGCTTAGCAAACGAACTCATCCATGCCCCACCTCTTTTGGTAGGACGACGGAAATAGTCACTATAGAAAAGCGCCAGCGTCTCGCCATCCTTGTCAATGACCTCAAACACCTTCATATCCAGATGATAGGTGGGGATGTCATGACGACGCTTGAAGGTCAGTCCATAAACACGGTTAGCGGCATAGAACACTCCATTCTGCTGTACGCTGTCGACATTGAAATATGGTTTCACATCATCCTCTGACAAAGAGAATTGCTCACTCTTCATCTTAGCAGAATAATAGAAACGGTCATAGGGTTCCAACTTAAATGACTTACCCATCGACTTACGGGCATAAGTCTCTATCGCCTTGGTCTCTGCGTCAGCCTTTGGCTTATATTCCTTGATGAGCTGTTTCAAGAACGCATAAGCATTCTCTGGATTCTTAGCCATACGGTTCTCCAATGAATACGCCGCATAGTTCTTATAACCCATCAGTTTCGCCTTCTCGGCACGCAGCTTTGCCAGCTCCACCACAATGGGAAAAGTATTATACTTCCCTGTACCGTCAGCACGATGGACGGAAGCCTCATACACCTTACGGCGCAACTCACGGTTGTCAAGACTGGCGAGAATCGGTTGCTGGGTGGTATTGACTATCACAATACAATAAGGAGCCTTACTTCCACGGTTCTCCGCATCCTTCTTACACTGTGCGATGTCTGCCTCACTAAGACCGGCAAGCTCAGCTTTCGAGTTCACCCAAACGACAGCGCTGTTGGTTGCCTCCGGCAACATGTTACCCCATTGTTGCTGGAGGTCGGAGATCCGTTTGTTGATTTCCTTCATCCGAGCCATCTTCTCTTTAGACAACAGGGCACCCGAACGGACAAAATCCTTATAGGTCTCTTCCAAGAGCTTCAGATCCTCACCCTTCAGACTTCCTCTCTCATGGTCATACACATACTTGATGCGCTGAAAGAGTTTCTCGTTGAACGAGATCTCATTACTCAGGTCAGCAAGCTGCGGCATCACCTTTTTCTGTATCTCTGTAATTTCAGCAGTCTTGTCAGCACTCGTCAGACAGAAGAAGACACTGCTCACCTTGTCCAACAACACCCCACTCTGCTCATAGGCGACTATCGTATTCTGGAAAGTAGGAGCTTCCTCATTCTCCACGATACGACGAATAGCCTCTCGCTGTTGTTTGATACCTTCCTCTATCGCAGGAAGATAATCGGACGACTGAATCTTACTGAAATCGGGAGCGCCGAAAGGGAGCCTGCTCTCTTCCAGCAACGGGTTACGTATAGAATATAAATATGCCATCAATGCCATTTTTCCTCGCATCGTCTCACGAGGTGTAAACTCACCATTCACCCAGAAGTAACGCTGGTTGAAATACGACTCCTGACGAGGCCATCCTCCTTCATTCCATGAAGGGTAACAGGCATTCGTCAACAGACGACCGTCACCACCGTTATGTCCTGGCGACCATGTCTCTGTGCCGTTGAAGGGAGTCTGTCCGGGATGGGTACCTGGTGCCCCGTCATTACGACCTGTCGAATAAACATTCTCCAGATGGCGTTCTCCAAGACCTGTCATCTCTACGATATTGCCGGGGTTACGTCCTAAGCTCCAACCTGCCTCCATATACATCACATCTTCCAATTTCTTGCGTTCTGCCTCATCATCCGTGAGATAATGGGTAAGCATCACCAACTGGAGGTTCTGAGAGGTCTGCCAACGGTCATCCGTAGCAGCACGACGTGAAGGACGCAACGACACCTTATTTATATTATAGGCGGCAGCATGAGCCTTGACACTCGCCTTGAGGTTCTTGTAAAACGCACCATCATGACGGTCATAAGGACAAGTCAGATAGGCAGCGGCAGCCCATAGCTGATAGTACCCGTCCTTACCCCTTTTGAACAGCGGTGTATGGTCATCCTTAATCTCGCTGCCCTCAATCATGATTTTCTCCCAAACGGGATCACGGGTGAGGTTATAGAGGAAAGCGGCAGCCATCTGACGGAAGTCCCTGCCTCGCATACGGATACTGCCGATGTCCTGCAGGTCGTCCAACTGCTGGTTCTCCTGCCGACTGGCAAAGCGGTATGCCTTGATAGCCTCATCAGTATAGTAGTTCCGCAAGCTGTCGATACCCGCAATACGGAAAGCGTCGGCAAGCATCGCACAGTTGGCGGCATTTCCCCACGCTGCCATGGTGGTACATCCTGCTTGGAACATCACCGTCCAGTCTGCACTGGGATTCGTAACACCCTGTGAGTATGCCTCTCCATCGCGGATGCTGAGGAAGAAGTCCACCTCATTACGCGCCTCGTCTATCAAGTCAGGAATACCATTGCCACTCTCACGGATACCCAGATTGTCTTCTGTCAGTCGACCTCCTGAGAGAATATAAGGCAACAGCATGTCATAGATATTACTGATATGGGCAAGATGGCGGTCCCAATCAAAGGCATCTGAGTGTCCGCCTATCGCCCCGTTCGTCGTTGGATGCCCCTCCAGTCGATGCTGCCAGAAGACCGATGCCTCTGGTTTCTTGAAATGTGGCTCGTCCCACACGTCACCCTGTAGCTTACGCCAGTCGGGGTGCCATGGGTGTAAGTCCGTCTTGTATATCTTGAACCCTTTCGGATTGACATCAGCAATAAACTGGGGCTGGCGAGGCACAGGGAACACATGAGCAGGATCAGCTGGTTCACCCAGTCGCATATAGTAATATCCCCTTACAGAATAGTGGAATGGTTCGAAATACACATTCTCTGCGATATCGAAGTCCATGCTGCATCCGACATCCTCCACCACCAGGCGGTAACGTCCGGGGACAGTCTGCCGGAAATCAATATTCCACACGTCCGTACCTACAAGGTTCTTCTCACCAGCCTCCTCCTTATAAGCACTGTTCGACTTCCAGAATTTCACGGTACCCACTTGTTCCTTCTTGTGGGTATTCACCTCATAGAGATAAACTTTCTTACCCTCCCAGGCATGATAGTCACGGGAGCCACCATCTCCCAACCACTGGTAGAGGTCGGCAGCCATATTGTTTTGTGCGGGATGATAACCAATGATATTGACATGCACAGCCTCAGACTGCGTGTTCCATACATCAAACAGCACCGTGGCTGTCTGCTGGTCGGAATTCATGTCTTTGGGAATGGACACCTCATACGTACAACCTTGTCGCATCGAACGAGGGAGTTTCAAGAACAGCCAATGGTCCAGCTCACTGGTCAGCGTATGGTCGGTATTCATGGGTTTCGACTTCCGCCAAACCACCTCCGGGCGCTGTTTCTTGAACGCCTTGTCATCCTTGGAAGTGATCAGCCACTGGCTGGCTTTCTGTGCCACCTCAGTATTCAACCGCTTGCCAAAGACAAACAGAGTATCATCACCCTCTTCGAAAGAATGACCCAGATAAGCACTCTTACCCGTGCCATTATCCCGATAATGCACCTCACCATCCTGGAACTGAATCATCAGATAGTCCTTGTCAATGACTTTCAGTCCTATCAGTTTCGTGGCAAGTGCTGGAATAGACAGCATCAATAGTCCTGCTGCGACAAAAAGTTTTCTCATAGCGTGGTCTTTATTTAGCCATTTGGTAAATCTTCTCCATATCCTCTGCCTTCAACACTTTGAAACATCCCTTGGTGGCAGTATAGTTAAAGCTGCATTTGCGAATCATCTCCTTGATCTCGTCGTCCGTTATCTCACGACCAATCAGCTCATGGATATTGATGGGCATACCGATGGCATGGTAGAAACGCTCCATCGCCTCGATACCACGGAGGGCAGTACCCTCAGGGTCTGTAAAGTCGTTGGGCACATCCATCACGTTGACGGCAAAGCGGACGAAACGGCTGACATCCTCCTTATAGACATAACGAGCCCAGCTGGGCCAGATAGCTGCCAAGCCGGCACCATGAGTCACGTCGAACATACCACTCAGCTCATGCTCCAGCTGGTGGGTAGCCCAGTCGTCACGGATACCACAGCCTGTCAGTCCGTTATGGGCGATACTGCCACCCCACATGATCTGGGCACGGTAGCGGTAGTCCTCTGGATTCTTCAACACATAGAAGACACTGTCCTTCATCGTACGCAGCACAGCCTCGGCAATAGCCGTTGTCAGGTCCATGTCCCCGTCATGGGTGAAATAGCGTTCCATGGTATGCATCATCATGTCCGTCACACCTGCCGCTGTCTGATAAGGAGGCAGCGTATAAGTACGCTCGGGGTTCATGATGGCGAATTTCGGACGACTGATATTATTGGAATAGCCCAGTTTCACGTCACCGTCCTCATTCGTGATCACAGAAGCCTCACTCATCTCACTGCCCGCTGCGGGAATCGTCAATACAGAGGCGATGGGCAGACAAGCAACAGCCTCTCTCTTACGGAGATAGAAATCCCATACATCACCTTCGTTGCAAACACCATAGCCAATTGCCTTACCGGAGTCAATCACACTACCACCGCCTACGGCAAGGATAAAGTCTACCTGTTGTTCCTTGCAAAGGGCGATACCCTTCCTGACGAGGGACAGACGGGGGTTAGGAACGACACCTCCTAACTCCACATGGGGTATTCCCCCTTCGTCAAGCAGACGGCAGATCTTATCCAGCAGTCCTGAGCGCTTGGCACTCTGACCACCATAGTGAACGAGGACACGGTGTCCGCCATATTTCTTCACCAACTGAGCGACCTGCTCTTCCGACTCTTTTCCGAACACCACTTCTGTAGGTGCGTAATAATTGAAATCTTTCATAATACTTAATTCAACAAATGTTTTGTGTTAGTAATTTGGAATGCAAATATACAAATAATTTCTTAAATATTCATACGTTAATCATGCGCATTAGTATTTTTTATATAAATGATGTTTTGTGATTCCCATAAAAATCACTACCTTTGCAACCCGAAATGTAGCAATCACAAAAATTTATCTACGATATGAAGAAACAATTGAAGAAGGTACTCGTATTAGGTTCGGGTGCCCTTAAAATCGGACAGGCAGGCGAGTTTGACTACTCGGGATCTCAAGCACTGAAGGCTTTACGCGAAGAAGGTATTTCCTCTGTTCTCGTGAATCCGAACATTGCGACCATCCAGACTTCTGAGGGTATCGCCGACAAGGTGTATTTCCAACCCGTTACCACGCATTTCGTCACAGAGATTATCAAGAAGGAGCGTCCTGACGGTATTCTCCTCGCTTTCGGTGGACAGACGGCTCTGAACTGTGGTACGGAACTCTATCAGAGCGGAGTACTGAAAGAGTATGGTGTGGAAGTGCTGGGCACCTCTGTAGAGGCGATTATGAACACCGAGGACCGTGACCTCTTCGTCAAGAAGCTGGCTGAGGTCAATTTGAAAGTACCTGTCTCTCATGCCGTAGAGAACATGGACGATGCTTTGAAGGCTGCCCGTGAGATTGGCTTCCCCATCATGATCCGCTCAGCATACGCACTGGGTGGTCTGGGCAGTGGTATCTGTCCTGACGAGAAAGCCTTCGTGGAACTTGCTGAGAGTGCCTTCACCTTCGCTCCTCAGATTCTGGTGGAGGAGTCGCTGAAGGGATGGAAGGAGATTGAGTTTGAGTGCATCCGTGATGCCAACGACCGTTGCTTCACCGTTGCCTCCATGGAGAACTTCGACCCCCTCGGCATCCACACTGGTGAGTCTATTGTCGTAGCTCCAACATGCTCATTATCAGAGGAGCAGGTGAAAATGCTACAGGAAATTACGATTAAGTGCGTGAAGCATCTGGGCATCGTCGGAGAGTGCAACATCCAGTTCGCTTTCAATGCCAACACCAACGACTATCGTATCATTGAGATCAACGCTCGTCTGAGTCGTTCTTCCGCTCTTGCCTCCAAGGCAACGGGTTATCCCCTCGCCTTCGTGGCAGCCAAGATTGCATTGGGTTACACCCTCGACCAGATTGGTGAGATGGGTACGACCTCCTCAGCATACGTGGCTCCCAGCCTCGACTATATGATCTGCAAGATTCCCCGTTGGGACCTCACCAAGTTTGCTGGTGTCAGCCGTCATATCGGTTCCAGCATGAAGTCTGTGGGTGAGATCATGTCTATCGGACGCTCCTTCGAGGAGATGATTCAGAAGGGTCTCCGCATGATCGGACAGGGCATGCACGGATTCGTGGGCAACGACCACACCAAGTTCGACAACCTGGAGGATGCACTTGCCAATCCTACCGACCTCCGCATCTTTGCCATCGCACAGGCTCTGGAGGAAGGTTACACCATCGACCATATCGAGGAGCTCACCAAGATTGACAAGTGGTTCCTGGAGCGACTGAAGCATATCGTAGACCTGAAGCATCAGCTGATGGAGTACAACCAGTTGGAAGACCTGCCCACCTCGTTATTATTAGAGGTGAAGCAGTGCGGCTTCTCCGACTTCCAGATTGCCCGCTTCGTCCTGAAGCCACAGACAGGCAATATGGAGAAGGAGAACCTGCAGGTACGCCAGTATCGTAAGTCCAAGGGTATCATGCCTTCCGTAAAGCGCATCCCCACCGTTGCCTCTGAGCATCCTGAGCTTACCAACTACTTGTATTTCACCTATACCCATACGCCAGCCTTTGCCACTCCTGATGGCAAGCCATACGCTACCAAGCACGATATCAGCTACTATAAGAACGAGAAGTCTGTCATCGTACTAGGGTCCGGTGCCTACCGTATCGGTTCGAGCGTGGAGTTCGACTGGTGTTCGGTGAATGCCATCAACACGGCACGTAAGCTGGGGTATAAGTCCATCATGATCAACTACAACCCCGAGACGGTATCTACCGACTATGACATGTGCGACCGTTTGTATTTCGACGAGTTGTCACTGGAGCGTGTGCTCGATGTTATCGACCTGGAAGAGCCTCGCGGTGTGATTGTCAGCGTGGGTGGTCAGATTCCTAACAACCTCGCCATGAAGTTGTATCGTCAGGGCGTTCCCGTCCTGGGTACCAGTCCTGTCAATATCGACCGTGCCGAGAACCGCGACAAGTTCTCTGCCATGCTCGACAAACTGGGTATCGACCAGCCGGCATGGCGTGCCCTTACCTCTTTCGACGATATCAAGGAGTTCGTTGAGGAGGTAGGCTATCCCGTCCTTGTCCGTCCTTCCTACGTACTCTCAGGTGCTGCGATGAATGTCTGCTACGATGATGAGGAGCTGCACCGCTTCCTCTCCATGGCAACAGAGGTGTCGAAGGAGTTCCCGGTAGTGGTTTCGAAGTTCATGACAGATACCAAGGAGATTGAGTTTGACGCTGTCGCCGACAAGGGTGAGGTCGTTGAGTATGCCATCTCCGAGCATGTGGAGTATGCCGGTGTACACTCTGGTGATGCCACGATGGTATTCCCTGCACAGCACATCTATTTCTCCACCATCCGTCAGATCAAGAAGATTTCCCGTAAGATTGCGAAGGAGTTGAATATCTCCGGACCTTTCAACATCCAGTTCCTTGCCAAGAACCGTGAGGTGAAGGTCATCGAGTGCAACTTGCGTGCTTCCCGTTCGTTCCCCTTCGTATCGAAGATTCTGAAGCGTAACTTCATCGAGACAGCGACCAAGATTATGCTGGACGCTCCTTATCAGATACCTGAGAAGAGTGAGTTCGACATCGACCGCATCGGTGTGAAGGCATCACAGTTCTCGTTTGCCCGTCTGCAGAATGCCGACCCTGTACTGGGTGTCGACATGTCATCAACGGGTGAGGTAGGATGTCTGGGCGACGACCTCAACGAGGCAATGCTGAACGCACTGATTGCCACCGGCTATCGCCTTCCAAAGAGCAGCGTGCTGATTTCCAGTGGTGCCGCCAAGGGTAAGGTCAGCTTGCTGGAGCCTGCCCGTGAACTCGTGAAGAAGGGTTATAAGGTATATGCCACTGCTGGTACTGCCAAGTTCTTCAATGAGAACGGTGTCGAGGCAACTACTGTCTGCTGGCCTGATGAGGATGGAGAGAACAATGTGATGGACATGATAGCCAACCACCAGTTCGACCTCATCGTCAATGTGCCGAAGAACCACACCAAGCGTGAGTTGACCAATGGTTACCGCATCCGCCGTGGTGCTATCGACCATAATATTCCTCTGATGACGAATGTCCGTCTTGCCAAAGCTTTCATCGAGGCGTTTACCGCTCTGAAGGAAGAGGACATCAAGATCAAGTCATGGCAGGAGTATAATTCATAGTTTATAGTTCATAGTTTATAGTTCATTGAGAATTATCTATAAATTTTCAGTATTGATTCTCCTGTGCTTGTTGTTCCCCATGGGACTGCAGGCACAGGAGTCTCCTAATGCCCGTCAGGCACGCAGAATGTTTGACCAGGCGTATAATATGGTATTTGGTCCAGAGGGTTCCCAACTGCATTATGCCGTCAATATCATTGGCATCTACAAGACGGAGGGCACTATCTGGAATAAGGGTAAGAAGAGTAAGTTCACGGATGAGAAGTATATAGCATGGAATGATGATGTCACTTATTATCGTTTAGAGCGTAAGAAGAAGACTGTCACCATCTATGATGCCCATTCCGAGAAACGTGACAAATATGCCACTAAGTTTAAGTTTATACCTGACAACTACAATTACAGTATTAAGAACGACCCGGAGAAGGGTTATTATATCACGCTGAAGGCAAAGAAGGGTGTGAAAGGTATCAAGGAGGCTCGTGTCCTGCTCGACCACCATACGCACCACCCTATCAATGTCCGTGTGAAAGTGGGCATCTTCCATACCACCATCAAGATCACGAACTTCAAAGTGGGCGGCATCCCTGACGACCTGTTTACTTTCCCCCATTCCCAGTATAAGGACTATAAGTTCGTTGATAAAAGGTAATGTTAAGGATGTTAAGGATATCTCCTTTCATTGTAAATCAAATTGATTTGCAAAGTAAATCAAATTGAATTACCGAGTAAATCAAATTGATTTACTGAGTAATTTAAATTGAATTGCAAAGTAAACCAAGTTAGATTGCAATTCAGTATGATAGAGTTTTCATTGACGATGCCTAAGGCTTCAATCTTTGAAGCCCGTACCTTCGCCCTATGGAGCCTAAGGCTTCGACCTTCGCAGCTTAGGGCTTCGTCCCCCGAAGCCTAAGGCTTCACAAGGAGGACTTCACTCGTTTTTATACGTATTTTATGGGCAAAAACGCCATTCGTTGTCACCCTTGTCACCTCGTTGTTACCGTAATCGACTGATTCTCAAGTAGTGTTGCAAGGTGGCAACGGTTGCAAGGGTAAAAAACTTTATGTAGCGCGCGTGCGCGCGAGGAATACTGATACCCCTATCAAACAATACGACCGGCAGATTTTCCATTCCGCCAGTCGTATTGAACTGTAGTAATCGTATTTGACTAGAAACGGATCATTCAGTCATCGACGAAGTCGCTTGCAAGAGCAAGAGTCCCAAACTTTCCGTCACAGCCTCAACAACTGACTATTTTCTAGTCCATGTTGTACCACCTGCTTCATCAGTAGTCATCTTATTCCCACTTATTGTATAATTCCTTGGCTTTGAAGAGAATTTCTTCCATGTCGTATAAAGAACTCCATTATCGGTATAATACGTTCCACTATCCGAATTATTAAGAGTCAGATTTCCACTATTGTCCTTGAGATACTCTCTCCACGTGAAGGTCATATCCTTTTCGAAGGTCATCTCTGTGTAAATCAATTCACCTTTTGATGTTTCTTTCTCAACATACCAAGTACCAACAATAGGATTTGGCGATGAATTATTATTATCGTCATCATCACCGCCACATGCCAACAAGGCAAAACCACTCAAGAACAAGCCTACCATGAGACTCAACATTGTAAAAATCTTCTTTGTCTTCATAAACATTTTATTAAAAGTTAATAATATTGGATTACTCATTTCATCATATCCTTACTTCACAATCACCTTGACGCTCCTATTGCCAATCTTCACAACCGCAATGGAACCAGCCTTTAGGTTTGTGTTGATAACAGCACGACCATTCTGACTAATAACAGAACCAATCTGTGTGCCATTGATGGCATAAGCACTGACCTGCATACCATCATCGGCACCCTGAACACTCAGCACACCGCCCACACTCTGTATCATCACAGCGTTGGCAGGCACGTTGGCTATGCCGTCGATGATGCCCTCCGTCTTAGGCTCCTGGTCTATCCAGCACAGTGTGGCAGTGACAGTCTCCGAGTTCTCATAGCCAGCCTTTGCCGCATAGACGCTGATGTTATAGGTCACGCCCAACTGCACCTCATTGGTGGTATAGGTTCCCATATCCTCGTCTGTGATGCTCGACACACAAGTAGCCCCTTCCGTCTCGCTGCTGAACGTCAGTTTTCCATTCTGATAGCTGATGGAAGGCTTCTCGCATTTCTTCGTTTCTGGAGTCACAGGCTCGACATCCTCCTGAATATAGAAGAAATCTTTCCAAGGTGCTGTGGATTGATAAGCAGTCAGGCTGCCATAAGGGATTGTCAATGCACAGTTCCACTTGTTGATATTATCCAGGGCTTGAGTGCCACAAGTGGGTGGAACTGTACCCCGACTGATTATCTTTACAACAGATTTACAGTCATAGAAAGCCTCACGACCAATACTGTTTAGGTTTGATCCAAGTGTCACCGACTCAAGAGCCGTACATCCGTAGAAAGACTTGTCAGCCACACTCGTCACCTCATCACCAATCACCAATTCCTTCAAGCCCGTACTTCCATAAAAAGCAGACTCGCCAATTGTTCCCGTGTTGGCAACAGTAGCTTTGAAGTTGCCTGTAATCCCGCTAAAGGCTGATTTGTCGATAAAACCTTTGTTGCATACAGCCAGGGTGTCCTGAATGTTTGCATCCTTAAATGCAGACTCCGAGATTTTACCCTGATTTGCGATAATGGCTCTTACCAGGCCTGTACACCCTTGGAATGCTGATATGCCGATACTTCCATTGTTCTTTATCGACAGATCCTTGATGTTCGTACACTCATAGAAAGCATAGTTACCTATACTACCGTCAAATGACAAATCAAGGTTCTTTAGAAATAAGTTACGATAGAACGTATAAGGCTTCACTTCTTTCACTGACAATTTTACGTTCTGAAACAGAACTCCGTCTCCTATCTTTATGCTTTCAGCTTCATCACCATAAATACAGTCTATGGCTTCACATGTACGCTCTGAAGGGCTAACGGGAACATACTTCACACCGTCAACTATAAAGCAGGAACTCAAATACGGATAAATGGTCTTAATGTCTGACTTAATAGATGTGTATTGGTCGTTAGACACATAGTTATACGTGCCTATTGCATTGGCATATCCATTCGGAGGTGTGTTGGTAAGCCAAATGGTTTTCACTGGTTTGTCATTTGCAAAAGCACTACTTCCAATAGACGTTACACCAGTTCCTATAGTCAAAGAACTCAGTGAAGTACCTGCAAACGCAGAAGCACCAATACTTGTGACGCTGTTGGGAATCTGTATTACTGTCAGTCCACCACATTTGTTGAATGCCTTTTCTTTGATGGTTTCTACTTTTTCTCCAATCTTTACAGATAACAAACCTGTACATCCGTCAAAAGCAGAAGTTCCGATCTCTGTTACCTTGTCGTGAATAGTTAATGCTTTTAATGCACTCCATCCATTAAAGGCGTAATTGTTGATGGTAGTAATAGATTCTGGAATGGTCAACTCTGTGATTTCCGTACTCTCATCACTGAACAAATGTCCCGCAATTTTTAAAGGATTTGATGTGTCATTACCAAACCCAATTTTGCACCATGCCTCTAAGTCCTTGACTACGACCTGCTGAAGTTTAGTGCACTCAGAAAATGCAGAATTCCCGACACTTTTGACGCTATACGGTATCAAGATAGACGATAATGCAGTTCCTGAAAATGCAGAGTTGCCAATAGAGGTTATATTATTTGACATAGTCACAGATTCCAAACCACTACAGCCACTAAATGCGGAACTCCCAATAGTTGTCACTTCTTCACCAAATATAACATCCTTAATGGATTTTAATCCACTAAACCAACTGCCTGCTTCTTTACAATGCAAAGTCACACTTGTCAAGCCACTACATCCTTCGAACGCAGAAGAGCCAATGCTCGTCACACTGTTGGGGATGGTCACAGAGGTCAGGCCACTACAGTCTTTGAACGCAGAATAACGAATACTTGTTACTTCATCTCCAAATATAACATCCTTAATGGATTTTAATCCACTAAACCAACTGCCAACTTCTTTACAGTGCAAAGTCACACTCGTCAAGCCACTACAGCCATTGAACGCATTATTCTCGATGCTCGTAACAGAGTTCGGGATGATTAGACTCGTCAAACTATTACAGTTTCGGAATGCATATTGGTCAATACTCATCACGGAATTGCCAATAATCACACTCGTCAAGCCATTACATTCATTGAATGCAGACCAACCGATGCTTGTCACAGAATTTGGTATGGATACACTAGTCAAGTCATCTGCTTCGAATGCATTTGCACCAATGCTCGTCACAGAATAATCTTTTCCATTGTACGTTACGGTAGCAGGGATAACAACATTACCTGAATATACATAATCTCCAGAAGCTACGGATAATTCCGTTTTGTTGTTAGTCCATTTGTAATAGATTTTCTTACCATCAGCATTCTCTACCGCAATGTCATAGGCAAAAGCCTTTGCTCCAACCATACTCATGAGCATGGTGAGGAGAAATGTAAGTTTAAATTGTTTCATAATATTTTATATAAAGATTCATATACTTTACAGAACTTATTGACATCCATATAATATTTAGGGGTGAATAGATAATAGATTTTATAAAAAAAGGTTTGTATTTTGGGGGAGTCCAGAATCAACGGAAGTTCCACAGACCAATTCTAAATTATTCGTGTTAATTAAAGCATATCCACTAATTCTACAAGCGGAGAATTCTTTGTAATCTAGTTTTTCTTCTCCTACAGTAGATTTCCATATCTTAACAGTTGCAGTACCTTTATAACAATAGTTGCTATCAGGATTGCTGCATTCCTTTGCCTCTTCAATAAAAACATTAATAAATTCAGCATTAGGAATAAGCTTTGACCCCAATCGGATATTTTGCTTTTTGAGTATTTCTTTCCTAATTCTACTTTCAATTGTTTCTTCTACGTTTGGTTTTGAGGAACCTTTTTTGAAAGGTTTTTCAACTTCACTCGATAATAAACCAGCCATACGCCAAAATTTTCTTGCCTATAGCAACCCAGATTCAGCGGTTAGTATTGTTAAACGAAAAGACGTGGGTACTCTACTTCTCGCCTATCCCGCTGCTGGGCTCTCGCATTGCCTTGACCAGGATAAACAACTCGAGATAGCCCACGCCGAGATATATTGATAATGCCCATTATAACAATAGGCAGGATACAATACACCTGAAGTGGACGTTCCAGTTGTGTATCTTCTGGTCTTGAATTTGCGAGATTTTTGCACAACTAACGTAATTGTCTTATTTACTGACGATTAAGAGTGTTTGTAGATTTCTATTTGGAAAGAAAATAACCCACAAAAAGAACAAATGGAAGTTTAACAAATATAAAAAGCGGCTTATGCAAATATTAAATGATGTAAAAATTAGTTTTAACTTTAATCTTCGGCATCCGCGCCGGAATGAAAGTACGACACAGATTTATTGTGTGGTAAAGGTGAATAATAAGCAACTGAAAATACCTACTGCCTTAAAAGTTTATTCGTACCAATGGGATAGACGGAAACAAGAATGTAAGGTGCTTTCCAATATGATAGATAGTGAACGTACCTACAATATTGCAGCCAACTTGAAACTATTTGAAATTAAGTGCAAAATTAACGAAATAATTGACTACCTTTGCACCGATGAAACTTCCCACAATGCCACTGAAATAGAAGGATATGTACGGGAATCGCTAACAATATATTCAAGTAAAACAGGTATGGCCAACAGAAATGCAGTTCCTCCGAAACGCACTATAACAGCAACAAAATTGCTGAAACAGGCGTTTGATAGTTACTATAAAACAAATGGCAATCAAAAGCCATCCACCATTATTGCACAACAAAACAGACTAAAGAAATTCTTTGTCTACATTGCAGAAGCCCAAAAAGGAGATAGCCTACGTTTATTGACTCAAGAGGGGCTAAATGACTATAAAGAGTGGTTAGTCAATAAGGCTAATGAAAGTGACAAAACAAAAATGGGCGCAAATGCTATTAACCAATTTTGCCAACTGATAGCCCGTTTAATAAATGATGTTTTGTCCGTAAAATCAGAATATCGAAGGTACAATATTCAATTGGTAAGGTATGTAACTATAACGGACTCAAGAAAGAAAGAGGAAAAATTCAAACGTGCATTGACGAAGAAAGAAGTCAATACATTTATGGCATACAGACCACAGAATGAGAAAGAACAAGAGATTAAAGACCTGTTTACTCTGCAACTAAATACCGGGGTACGAAAAGGTGATTTAGTTCGTTTAATAAATGGTGAATATATGACTGACGAGGAAGAACCGGATTATTTTATTGTTGAGACAGAAAAGGAGGAAATTACTGCAGTTGTGGAATGTGAACACATAGAAGCGTTCAATGGCAAATACCCTAATGGATTGAAGCAGGTAAATATCAATAGTTCGGCATTTGAAGGTGTCTATAATAATGCCATTAAAACCATCTTCAAGAAATGCGGACTTAGCCAAATAGAACATTATAAAGAGAATGTTGCAGGCCGAAATGTGGAGAAGTCTGGACCACTAAATGAGTTAATCAGTAACCATTGGCTACGCCACACTTTTATAACGTTCAAACTCCGAGAGGGTATGCGTCCCGACAGACTTTGCTATATGACAGGACACGCCGATGACCGGATGATTAAAGAGGTCTATGAACATCTAACAAAGACCGACAAGATTAAGGCAGTAAAAAAGGAAAAAGAACGTATGACAGGCATGGTGGCCGATGACACGTTAGACGGTGAAATTATTGCCGAACAGACAAGAGAAAACTACAAGTTGAAGAAACAGATAACCAAACTTGAAACGGAAAAGGAAACAAGTGAATTTGATGCTATGACTTTCCTTGAACAAACAAAATACATAAACGACAAAATCAAACATTCCTGCGAAGAATAAGACAAAAATCTGTCTGTCCGTGTAGAAATTTCAAAGAAAAGATTTAAATCTGAAATAAAATGAGTACCTTTGCATCGTAAAATTTAAAATGTCTGCCTATGATATAGAAAACAAATAAAGACAAATAGAAAAGATGCGTTAGCAAATATTCTTACTTCTGAAAATCGGGAAAATTTAAAGAAGCAGTCAGAGTAGATGTTAATGCTCACGTCACGACGTGGGCTTTTAACTCGTATAAGACTGCAAGGTTTATTTCCCGATACCTCAGAAGATTAGACGTAGCGACTGGTCCACGTTTTTCTTTTCTGTCTAACCTCAGTACCTGGGCCACACAATTATTGCAATAATAAAAAATCGGGAAAAAATGAAAACATTAAAAACAACTTTAATGCTGTTGGCCATGATGGTTACGGCCATAACCTTCACAGCCTGCGGTGATGATGACGATGACAATGGCGAAGGTAATTCTGCACTTGTCGGTACGTGGGATTTAATCTCACTCGTCACAGACGGAAAGGACGAAACGCCTCCTAATGCCTATTGGGTCTTTACGGAAAATAAAGTTACCGTCCATGATAGAACGGACATTATGAATGGTAATGCTGTTGACTACACTTACGATGCTGGAACCAAAACACTAACTATTGCTTTTGGTGTAGCCAAATACAAAGTTCTGACATTATCATCTACCACTCTCAAAATTCAGTCCATCGGCTCAGAAATAGAAGTTGAGTACAATGGTCAAAAACTTGAATATACTGATGTAATAACTTTTAAAAAGCGATAAGATATGAAACAAATTAGAAATTATATAGCACTTGTATTAATGTCATGCTTTGTTGCCGCTTTTCAAAGTTGTGCAAATGGAGGCAAGGCCGGAACTGACGAAAATTCCGTTGAAGGCGCTAAAATGAAAATAGTATTATTCAATGATGATACGGGTTCCATATTTGACGAAAACGAACAAAGAATATGTGGTTTTGAGTTGTCGGGTGGACGCACTGGAACCATAACCATCCGCACGTCTACAGATATTGATTTGTTTGGTACAAATACACACCGTTTCTACATTCAAGGAAACTATGCCTATGCCGAATATGGGGATGCTATTAGAGACCGAACAGAAAACGGAATTCCTGTCAAGAAAGTTGAGCAAGGTAGTGAAATACATTTTTATCTTATACCGGGTGCAAACGTAACAAATACACCGAAAGTAACTGAGAAGAAAGAAGAAAGAAAATCGGAAACAACCGAGCGTGAAGTTCCCACCTCTACTAACACTTGGACGGGGGCATCTTCTATGGATGAATTAAAGCAAAAACTTAATGGAACATATTGGCATTTGAACGACCGGGGAATGATGCGTAAATTTCATTTCTCCAATGGTGGTGTAACAATGTACAGCGGATTGGCTAATCGCGGCCAATGGACTGACCAACATTCCTATTCGTCTTATGAAGTTAAAATGCATCGTGATACAGATGGAAATAATTTTGTTGCTGTCTCTTTTGGTGGTGAAGATGAAAAGATGGAATACCGGGGCTTTTCAATGGCATTTGCAAAAAGATGTATGATAGTTGTCTTATTCCAATTTGGAAATCCCGTAGGACAACTAAAGTATGGAGATTATAATTGGAGTGATGAACTATAATGTTGAGAGGGGTTGCGATTGCAACCCTTCTTAATAATCCCTTGCTATAAGCCTTTTCACACTCTCTGCTGAATGACTTCCACCCCTTGAAGTCTTATAGCCGTGTTCGTTCAGATAACGTGCAATCTGCGAGAAATTAGACCATCCTTCCTTCTGTAATTGCCGAATGGCTGAAAGGCTCTGAATGTTGTTAGTGTTTGTCTGGGCCTTCCGTTTAATGGTGGTCGTAGCCTTTTCAATTTCTGCCGTTGTGAAAATACGTGGATTGCCGAGGCTATACCCTTGGGCTTTCTTGGCAGCAAGGGCGGCTTTTGTGCGTTTGGAAATTAGGAGGCGTTCCTGCTCTGCGAGACCTGAATATATCGCAAGTGTTAGAACATCATTAACCATTGGCATATCGAGGGCACGAAACTTGATGCTGTTTTCACGCAAGGCGAAAATAAATGAAACCTTACGACTCAGGCGGTCAAGTTTCGCAAGAAGCAATACCGCATTTTCGCGTTTACAGGCATAAAGTGCTTTCTCGAGTTCCGGCCGTGCATCGTTCTTACCGGATTCCTGCTCTTGATATTCGGCAATCAGTTCGGCATCAGCCTCAGCCTTGATAAAATTGTGAACAGCCTCAGCCTGTGCCTCAAGTCCGAGATTCTGACGCTTGGTAGATGTGCGATAGTATGCGATGTACTTTGTCATAACTTTAAACTAATTGATTTTTCTGATGCAAAGGTACGAATAAAATTTTATTTCACAAAACCTAAACGTTCATTTAATATTTGTGAAGCATATTTTTAACATTATTTATACCCAATACCCTTAAACATATGTGATAGAAAATTCATAAAAAAGACTTGATTAACCTACTAACCTCTGCTATTTATAATGTGAAAGGGTACATTAGCCCTGCATTAATATAATGACAAATATAAAATACAGATTTAGGATTGACCGCTTAGAGGTCAGTTACACAGCATCGGAGGACGTGCTTGAGTCACTGTCAGAATTGGCAGAAGGTTGTTTCGGAGAAGAATATCAAGATAACGTAAAACTTGTTAGGGTAGATAGCCGGAACTATAAGAATGAATTTGAGGTGTACACCATTAGCGAAACCGGATGGCAGGCATATGGACTATTGCAGTTTGGAAGTCCTAACCCACATCGTCAATATGTATATCTGTCTGTCTTGAATGAAAGGTTATATGACGGTGGGCTGCACCTGCTGACGTACATTGAAAGCGTGTTGCACCTATCGTTCTTAAGGGTGTCGAAACTTGATATTGCCTTAGATGCTAATTGGAACTTGGTACGCAGTTTTTATCGGATATGGCGAAATCCTGATTATGCTTTTATACTCCTGGGCCATCGTACCATTGAGGATATGACAGAGAATATAAGTGAAATGATACACATTAGTACAGGAACACGAAAAAACATTAGTAAAAACCGCTCTTTCAGCCTTTCTAACAGCGAAAACAGCCTCAGCCTTACAGGATATAACAAAAGCAACGAAATTGCAGCGACAAAGAAAAAGTACATAGCAGATGCTACGGAGTTCAAGAAGATTTACCGGCTTGAAGTACGAATGTCAAGTTACAAGGAGGTTAGAAAAACACTTGGTACATTGCCGATGAATGATGAAGAACTTTATTGCAGGCTGACAGATGAAAATACATTGTTGAGGCTGTTTGTCACTTGCTTGTCCCGATTGATAAGAGTTAAGCAAGGGCGCAAGGTGTATGGTTTGTTGGAGTGTTTGACATAAAAGTCAAGTTGAAAGCAAAAGAATTGATACTATTTCCCCCTTGAATGGGGGATTTTCTTTTCCGGCTCTGCTTTTTCAATCTATTGGTTAATTGGCTGAGGCTGTCCGTTTTTGGGCATAATACTCTTTAAGAGACTTTGAAATTTTCTCTTTTGTCTCGTCGCTCACCGGATGGTTTTTCATGGCCCTGCTAATGTGCCATTTGTGGGTGGCTGTCTTGCTCCGATGCAGGAGCCTCATTGATATTCTGCGTTTGGTATCACTATTCATTATTGAAGTGGTTATATCTATAAATATTGCCGTTAGAGGATAGTAAGTCCATATTTTGCAGAAAATTTTTGCCGGAAAAAATCCGGAGCAATCCGTTCTATAGTATTTAGGTTAGGAGGCTCACGTACTCAATCTGAGTGCGGGAATACCTTGGTAAACAGATAGTTACTTTCGACATTGCAACAAAATTGCTACTGAAACCCTTACCAATAACTAAGGTATGGTGTAAATGTTATTAAATACTAAAGAATTTGGCAGGAATCTAATAAATCCCTATATTTGCAAAAGAACAGGGTAAAATATCAATTCCATTTGGAAAGAAACAAGCATCTGATTTTCAATAAATTAAATCTCATTACGGGAATTTGCGAGATTCAGCAGCCGAAGATAACGTTCGTAAACGTCCTTTTTACCACAAAATATTGACCCGCTGTCCCTTTCAGGCTACTTCGAGTCAGTTGCAAAGATAGGAATAATTTCTTAAAACACAAAATAAATTAAAAAGAAAACATGCTTCGAGTGAAGATTTTGGTAGGGATAGGAACACATTGTACGCTTACGGTTACGACAATAGATGATTTTGGTTTCTTGACGAGCCGAGTAATTTGTATTTTTAGATTAATATTTGAGAGGATAACCGAAATATTCACTATCTTTGCACCTGAAAAATAATGAATGAGCAAGTTTTTTGTTGGTTTCCTTTTGCATTTCACTTGTTTTTTGTAACTTTGCAATCTCATAAGAAAATAACGTTATTTTGATAGAGAAGCATATTGTATTAGAGGATATAGACCCTGTTGTCTTTTACGGCACAGGGAATGCCCATTTGCAGATGATGAAGGCATTGTATCCGAAACTGAGGATTGTGGCACGCGACAATGTCATCCGTATACTGGGTGATGAGGAGCAGATGGCCGCCTTTGAGGAGAGTGCCGAGAAGATGCGACAGCACGTACTGAGATTCAACGCACTGAAGGAAGAGGATATCCTGGACATCGTCAAGGGGCACCGTACGAAGGACGAGGTGCCGGAGGGAGTTGTCTGCTACTCCATGTCGGGACGAGCTATCAAGGCACGTTCGGAGAACCAGCAAAAGCTCATCGATGCCTATGAGCAGAACGACATGGTGTTTGCCGTAGGACCGGCTGGAACAGGTAAGACCTACCTTAGCATCGCACTCGCCGTGAAGGCACTGAAAGAGAAGACGGCGAAGAAGATCATCCTCTCCCGCCCTGCCGTGGAGGCAGGTGAGAAACTGGGATTCCTGCCTGGTGACATGAAGGATAAGATTGACCCATACCTCCAACCGTTATATGATGCCTTGGAGGACATGCTGCCACAGGTGAAGCTGCAGGACATGATGGAGAAACATGTCATCCAGATAGCCCCACTCGCTTTTATGCGAGGCAGGACACTGAGCGATGCCGTCGTCATTCTCGACGAGGCACAGAACACCACCCCGCAGCAGATCCGTATGTTCCTGACCCGCATGGGATGGAACACGAAGATGATCATCACGGGTGACATGACACAGATAGACCTTCCGAAGTCACAACTCTCTGGACTAGTGGAGGCACTACGCATCCTGAAAGACGTGGAGGGTATCGGGGTCGTGGAACTGGGACGCAAAGATATCGTTCGCCATAAGCTGGTGACACGTATCGTCAATGCCTACGAACGATTTGACAAAGAAAACAAAATCAAGATAAACAATGAAAGCATTAACAAAGACTGACTTCAATTTCGAAGGACAAAAGAGTGTTTACCACGGAAAAGTCCGTGACGTGTATAACATCAACGACGACCTGATGGTGATGGTTGCCACTGACCGTATCTCGGCTTTCGATGTCATCCTTCCGAAAGGTATTCCTTTCAAGGGACAGGTACTCAACCAGATTGCCGCTAAGTTCCTGGATGCCACCAGTGACATCTGTCCGAACTGGAAGCTGGCTACTCCCGACCCCATGGTCACCGTAGGTCTGAAGTGTGAGGGCTTCCGTGTGGAGATGATTATCCGCAGCATCCTGACAGGCAGTGCATGGCGTGAGTATAAGAACGGATGCCGTGAACTGTGTGGCGTGAAACTACCCGAGGGTATGAAGGAGAACGAGCGTTTCCCCGAGCCTATCATCACTCCTACCACCAAAGCCGACGAGGGTCATGACCTGAACATCTCGAAAGAAGAGATCATCGCACAGGGTATCGTCAGTGCTGAGGACTATGCCGTGATGGAGGACTATACCCGCAAGCTCTTTGCCCGTGGTCAGGAGATTGCTAAGAAGCAGGGTCTTATCCTGGTAGATACGAAATATGAGTTCGGCAAGCGTGATGGCAAGGTATACCTCATCGACGAGATACACACTCCCGACTCCAGCCGTTACTTCTATGCTGACGGCTATGAGGAGAAACTCGCCAAGGGTGAGCCACAGAAACAGCTCTCCAAGGAGTTCGTACGCCAGTGGCTTATCGAGCACAACTTCATGAACGAGCCCGGACAGGTGATGCCGGAGATTACCGACGAATATGCAGAGAGCGTGAGTGACCGTTATATCGAGCTCTACGAGCATATCATCGGTGAGAAGTTCGAGAAGGCTGGCGATAATGATGATATCGCTGCCCGTATCGAGAAGAATGTCAGTGAGTATCTGAAATCAAGGAAATAGTAGGTATAGTACCTATAGTAACTATAGTGCCTATAGTATGAATTATAAACAAGAGACGATAAACCCCTACCATGAGGGTGAGAAGACGACGCAGGTGGAGCAGATGTTTGACAACATCGCCCCCACCTACGACACCCTTAACCATCGTCTCTCATGGGACATTGACAAGGGATGGCGCAAGAAAGCGATACGCCAGTTAGCACCCTATCAGCCCCAGGCGATTCTCGACATCGCCACAGGTACCGGAGATTTCGCCATCCTCTCCGCAGAAATGCTGAAGCCAACACGTCTGGTGGGGGCAGACATCAGCGAGGGGATGATGGAGATTGGCAGGAAGAAGGTGACAGAGAAAGGATTGCAGGATATCATCTCCTTCGAGAAGGAAGACTGTCTGCACCTCTCCTATGCCGACAACACCTACGACGCTGTGACAGCGGCTTTCGGTATACGCAACTTCTCTAACCTTGACCAAGGACTGAAGGAGATGTGCCGCGTTTTGAAGACGGGGGGACATCTGAGCATCGTGGAACTGACGACACCCGTGAGTTTCCCGATGAAGCAGCTCTTCCATATCTACTCCCATACGGTACTGCCTGTCTATGGGCGACTCATCTCCAAAGACACCTCTGCCTACTCCTATCTCACCAAGACCATCGAGGCATTCCCGCAAGGAGAGCAGATGGTGGAGATTCTGAGAAAGGCAGGGTTCAGGGAGGCAACTTTCAAACGACTGACTTTTGGTATCTGCACGATGTATTTTGCAACTAAATAATCAATAAAGGAAAGGAAAAGAAATTATGAACAAGTACGGACTCATCGGTTACCCGCTAGGACACTCGTTCTCTATCAGTTACTTCAACCAGAAGTTTCAGGATGAAGGCATCGACGCTGTGTACGAGAACTACGAGATTCCCAACATCGACGCACTCCCCGAGGTGCTTGGATCTAACCCTGAACTTAAAGGGCTCAACGTGACCATCCCCTATAAGGAGAAGGTCATTCCCTTCCTCGACAACATCTCACCAGAGGCTCGTGCCATCGGTGCGGTAAATGTAATACGTGTGACCCATCGCGGCAGTAAAATCGAACTGAAAGGCTATAACTCTGACGTGATCGGATTCACCAAGAGTATTGAGCCTATGTTGGATAAGAAATGGCATCAGAAAGCATTGATACTCGGAACAGGAGGTGCCTCAAAGGCCATTGACTACGGACTGCGCAACCTCGGACTGGAGACGGTCTTCGTCAGCCGTTATGAGCGTCCGGGCACTATTCAATACAAGAATATTACGCCTGAGGTGGTGAAAGAGTATAATGTGATTGTGAACTGCACCCCCGTGGGGATGTATCCAAAGACAGAGGTGTGTCCCGAACTACCTTATGATGCCATGGACAGTCACACCATTCTCTATGACCTTATCTATAATCCTGACGAGACGCTCTTCATGAAACGAGGTGCCGAATACGGTGCCAACGTGAAAAACGGACTGGAGATGCTGCTCCTGCAGGCTTTCTCCTCATGGGAGTTCTGGCACGAGAAATAAACGATTGATATGACTACGACTTTTATCTATTTCCTCGGTTTCATTGCCCTGTTGATAGGAGGCGGTTTCACCATCACTCGACGGTGGGACTATACCCCTTATACGGCTCTGATGCAGAAGACAATGGATATCAAAGACCTCGTAGCACAATACAACAATGCCATCACTGACCTGGAATGGCAGTATAAACAAGACAGCATAGGCTCCAAGCGTAAATACTCTAAGCTGTATCAGAACCTGGCTCGTGAGTATATGCATAAGCGCCACCAGTTGACAGCGACATGGGAGAAGATGAATCCCGCCTGGTGCAAGGCACGCAGGACTTGGGGATGGATATTCCTGATTGGTCTTGGAGCAGCTTTCCTCTTTTGCTCATACTCCCTCCCTACCAAAGACAGCCCCTCCTCTTCCGTCGTGAATACAACAGAGGAAAGATATTGGAATGCGGAGACTATTCCCATGCCACACCTACAGGATGCCAGCCAATACGTTTCCAACCCAGACCAGATATTATCACAACCGACAGTGGACCAGATGAACCAGACATTCCTGCGTCTCGACAAGGAACTGGGTATTGAATCGGCAGTCATCATCGTCAACCATATTGAGAATGACGACCCCTTCCGTTTTGCCCAAGACGTAGGTAACAAATATGGTGTGGGAAAGAATGACCGGGGACTGATGGTGGTGGTCGGCTACCTTGACCATAGCATCAATATCTCACCGGGAAGAAGTCTTGAGGGGGATTTGACAGATGTGGAATGCCGTCGTCTCCAACAAGAATATGTGATTCCTGCCATGCGTGCTGAGATGCCCGACAGCGGCATGCTCTATCTTACTGATGCCATCTATGCCACCATGCAGAAAAAGGAGTTGCCACAGATGTCATCCCTGACCAGTGAGAGTGAGGAATTAGACAATGAGATAGCTGCCACTATTGGTATGTATATGCTCTTCTTCATCGCATGGTGTCTGTTCTTCTTACGCCTCAACAACAAGTATCAATGGCTCACCCTTGTCGGAATGTCACACATACGCTCTAACCCATTCTATGAGGCCCCATCTGGAGGAGGTGGCGGATTCTATGGTGGAGGCGGTGGCTTCTCCGGAGGGGGCGGAGGTTTCAGTGGCGGTTCCTTCGGAGGAGGCTCCTTCGGTGGCGGCGGTGCCACGTCAAGATGGTAATATCAGTCGAAATAACAAAATAACGTAATAAATTAGAATTATGAAAATCAGCAAATCACTAATCGCCATTATCGCAGTCGTCGTCATCATCGGCGCATGGGCTGCCAGTGCTTACAACTCAATGGTTGGTGTGCAGGAACAGGCAACAACGGCATTAGCCAATGTACAGTCAACCTATCAGCGTCGTGCCGACCTGATCCCTAACCTCGTGGAGACCGTCAAGGGCTATGCCGCTCATGAGAAGCAGACCCTGGAGGATGTTGTGGCTGCCCGCACAAAGGCAACATCCATCAACCTCGATGCTTCTACGCTGACACCTGAGAAACTGAAGGAGTTCCAGCAGGCACAGGGTGAACTGGGCAGTGCCCTCGGTCGCTTGATTGCCATTCAGGAGAACTATCCTGACCTGAAAGCCAATGAGAACTTCCGTGACTTACAGGTACAACTGGAGGGGACAGAGAACCGTATCAACGAGGCACGCAATAAGTACAACCAGGCTGTCCAGACCTATAATGTGGAGATTCGTTCTTTCCCCAAGAACATCTTTGCCGGTATCTTCGGCTTTGCCAAGATGGATAAGTTTGAGGCAGAGGCTGGAGCGGAGAAAGCACCACAGGTTAAGTTTTAACTGATAATTGAGGATTATAAATGACTGATAACAGATATATGATGCGCGGTGTGAGCGCCGCCAAGGAAGACGTACATAACGCCATCAAGAACATTGACAAGGGAATCTTCCCACAGGCTTTCTGTAAGATTATACCGGACATCTTGGGTGGCGACCCTGAGTATTGTAATATCATGCATGCTGACGGGGCTGGTACAAAGTCGAGTCTTGCCTATATGTATTGGAAGGAGACGGGTGATCTCTCCGTATGGAAGGGTATCGCACAGGATGCTATCGTAATGAATACCGACGACCTGCTCTGTGTGGGTGCCGTTGATAATATCCTTGTCAGCAGTACCATCGGACGTAATAAGATGCTGGTGCCCGGTGAGGTCATCTCTGCCATTATCAACGGTACGGATGAGTTGCTTGCCGAACTGCGTGAGATGGGGATTGGCATTTATCCTACTGGTGGTGAGACGGCAGACGTGGGCGACCTTGTCCGCACCATCATCGTCGACTCTACCGTCACCTGCCGTATGAAACGCAGTGATGTTATCGACAATGCCAATATCCGTCCGGGGGATGTCATCGTAGGACTCTCCAGCACAGGACAGGCAACCTACGAGAAACGCTATAACGGCGGTATGGGCAGCAATGGTCTGACCTCCGCACGTCATGATGTTTTCGCCAAGTATCTTGCCGAGAAATATCCCGAGAGCTTTGACCATGCCGTACCCGATGAGTTGGTATATAGTGGTAAGTATCAATTGACAGATGCCGTAGAGGGTTCTCCTGTGGATGCCGGTCAGTTAGTGCTCTCCCCCACCCGCACCTATGCTCCTGTCATCAAAAAACTGTTGGACGAACTACGCCCAGAGATTCATGGTATGGTACACTGCACCGGTGGTGCCCAGACGAAAGTTCTGCACTTCGTCAACGACAACTGCCGTGTCATCAAGGACAACATGTTCCCCGTACCTCCCCTCTTCCATGCCATCCATGAGTGCTCCGGTACTGACTGGAAGGAGATGTACCAGGTATTCAACATGGGACACCGCATGGAAATCTATGTACGTCCGGAAATCGCTGACAAGGTCATTGCCCTGTCCAAGTCATTCAATATCGACGCACAGGTCATCGGACATATTGAGGAAGGTAAGAAGAGCCTGACTATACAAAGTGAGTTTGGCACCTTCGATTACTAATCAATAGTTTCTCGTAAACAAAAGGGTGGTTTCTCGCAAGGAAACCGCCCTTTTGTCGTATGGATACTGATTGTCTATTCTTATACTTATCTAATCCTGTCTGCAGCACGTACCAGTCGCTCGTCAGCCTGTATCCCCTTGCGAGCCATAAAAAGAAGAATAGCCACTACAGCAGGGAACGAGGAAGCCATCTCTAAATGGAAGTTGGCGGCATCAGGTGCCAACTGCTTGCTGACCACAATCATCGAGATATACCATAACACCATGATAAAGATGTTGACCATACATAGGCGAGCCTGCAAAGGGCGACGCTTATAAAGGAATATGGTACATACGCTCAACGTAGCAGATAGAATCATCAGAATGAACAACGGACAAGGAATAAAAGTAGTAGCATTATTCTGTCCTATTGCCCATAGGCTAAAAATACGCCATGTGGTCATTCCCTCATAAGATACAGCAGCTAACTGCATGCACAATGAGAGGATACCAAAAACGGCAGCAAGAAACAGGAATATCGTTTGTTTACGCTGTATCATAAGATTACAAACGCTCCTCCTGGACCATAGCCTGATCACGGGCAGGATCACGCCAATATACCTTATCCTCTATGAACTCCTGAGTTGCCAACAGTGTGGGTTTGGGGAGTTTCTCATAATAACGTGAGATCTCTATCTGTTCACGGTTCTCGAACACTTCCTCCAGAGAATCGTTATAAGAGGCGAACTCAGCCAGTTTCTTACTCAGATCTTCTTTTATCTGAACACTAATCTGATTAGCACGCTTCGAAATAATTGCTACACTCTCATAAATGTTGCCAGTCTCATCACAGAGATCCATGATGTTACGGGTCAC
This sequence comes from uncultured Prevotellaceae bacterium, assembly GCA_902776195.1. GTDB lineage: Bacteria > Bacteroidota > Bacteroidia > Bacteroidales > Bacteroidaceae > Prevotella. The sequence continues at coordinate 51,360 of CACYPF010000005.1, forward strand.
TGTGTTGACGGGCGCTTTTGACTTTTTGTAATCCATATATTAATCTTTTGTTATTTTTTTACATTTAGTGATAAACTTCTCAGCAGTAGCACACTCCTTAGACTCTGGATATTCATTGAGGAAACCATAACACTCATCCTCTGCGTCACGATAACGTTCCAGTCGTCTCTCCTCAGAACTATTCTCTGCCAAATAGTATTTGCTTTTCATAATAAGTACAGAGAATTTCTCTCTTATCTTTGTATAAGGATAATTTTTCAATGCGTTTTGAGCTGTAATAATACATGCTTCGTAGTTACTCTCCGTATTTGCATTGATATTTCCAAAATATCCTCCTAAATTATAATAAAGTTGCGCAGAAAGGTATTCCTTCTGCACTAAATTATCCTGCAAATCAAATAAACGCTTCTGCGCTATGGATCTCAATTCTGAATCAGGATAAAGATCCAGAAACTGCTGGTATGCATTAATTGCCCCAATAGTTGGTGTCTGGTCCAAACGGGGCTCCGGTGCACTTTTATAAAGTGATTGACCAACATAAAATGAAGCCTGCTCAGCAAAATTACCCTTCGGATAACTTGAATAATATTTCTTGAAGGTAGCACTTGCGGATTCATAATCTCTATTGCAGTATTGCGACATACCTAACAAATAAAGACATTCTTGTGCATTGTCCCTTCCTTTCTGGAGCATTACCAAATCTTGAAGTAACGAACTAGCCTGTTGAAATTTACCCATAGCAAAACACTGCTTGGCGTATTCATACTTGTAATCGTTATCCGCAGTCTTATAAACCTTATTAAACTCCGAGGCACAACTACTCAAAAGAGCAGCCAAACAGAGTATCAAGAGATTGCTTTTCTTCATCCTTTATCAAATTTGACATGCAAAATTAGTTATTTTTCCGTTAATTCCAAAGGAAAACGAATGAAATTTAGCAATTATCCAACGATTATAACGTTTGTTACGAAGAAATTTCGTACTTTTGCATGTTATGAACTTCAATCTTACATCAAAATACAAGCCGACAGGCGACCAGCCAGAAGCTATCCGACAACTCACTGACGGTTTAAACCGTGGAGACAAATCACAAGTACTATTGGGAGTGACAGGGTCAGGCAAAACGTTTACAATGGCAAATGTTATTGCAAATATAAACCGTCCCACACTGATTCTTTCACATAACAAGACGCTCGCAGCCCAGTTGTATGAGGAAATGAGAGGTTTCTTTCCTGATAACGCCGTTGAGTATTATGTCAGCTATTATGACTATTACCAACCTGAGGCATATTTACCTACGACTGACACCTATATAGAGAAAGACCTTGCCATCAACGAAGAGATTGACCGCCTTCGGCTCCGTGCGGTAAGTGCCTTACTTTCAGGAAGGAAAGACGTTATCGTTGTATCTTCTGTTAGTTGTATATACGGCATGGGAAGTCCTGTCGCTTTGCATGAAAACGTCATTGAGATTCACAAGGGTCAAATCCTTGATCGCAATGCTTTGTTAAGAAAATTAGTCGCGGCTCTCTATGTAAGGAATGACATAGAACTGAAACGTGGATGTTTCCGTGTAAAAGGTGATACCGTTGATATCGCCATGGCATATAATGAAGCTGTTCTCCGTATTACTTTCTGGGATGACGAGATTGATGCCATAGAAGAGTTGGATGCCATGACCATGGACAGGCTTGCTTCTTTTGAAGAATATAAACTCTATCCTGCGAATCTTTTCATGACATCACAAGAACAGACCAACATCGCCATCCGACAGATACAAGATGACTTGGTAAAACAAGTGGCATTCTTTGAGGAAATCGGTGACAGTATCAAGGCACAACGTATCAAAGAGCGCGTGGAATACGACATGGAAATGATCAAGGAACTGGGACATTGTTCCGGCATTGAGAACTATTCCCGCTATTTTGACGGCAGACAAGCAGGTGAACGCCCCTACTGCCTGCTTGATTTCTTCCCAGAGGACTACCTCATGTTCATTGACGAAAGTCATGTCAGTGTTCCTCAGATTAGTGCTATGTATGGAGGTGACAGAGCACGTAAGACCAACCTCGTAGAATTTGGCTTCCGTCTTCCTGCAGCTTTCGACAATCGTCCTCTCACCTTTGAAGAGTTCCAACAGATGACCAATCAGGTTGTTTACGTCAGTGCCACCCCCGCAGATTATGAGTTGAATGAGGCTGAAGGCATTGTCGTTGAGCAAGTAATCCGTCCGACAGGATTGTTAGACCCAGAGATAGAAGTCCGCCCGACAGAGAATCAAATAGACGACCTCATGGACGAGATCCTCACAAGAGTCCATCAGAAAGAAAGGGTTTTGGTAACGACTCTTACCAAGCGAATGGCAGAAGAATTGAGTGAGTATCTTTTGAACCATGGAATTCAGACAGCCTATATCCACAGCGAGGTAAACACCCTTGATCGTGTCAAGATTCTTGAGAATCTGCGAAACGGCACTTATGATGTATTGGTTGGTGTCAACCTCCTCCGTGAGGGACTTGACTTGCCCGAAGTCTCACTGGTAGCCATCTTAGACGCAGACAAAGAAGGTTTCCTTCGTTCCCACCGCTCTCTGACTCAGACAGCTGGCCGAGCCGCACGTAACATCAATGGCAAGGTGATCATGTACGCCGATACCATTACCGCATCCATGCAACTCACTATTGACGAGACGGCACGTCGCCGTATGAAACAGATGCGCTACAACGAGGAACACGGTATAACACCGAAACAGATTGAGAAAGCACTTAAACAAAGCGATTTGCAACAATATACAGAAACTGGAGCCGACAGACCTGCAGCTCAGTCTGTGTATATCAGTCCGATGGAGCAAGGAGCTTTTGCCGCCGATCCTATCGTACAACGAATGACCAGACCTCAATTAGAGAAGAGTATTGCCGAGACAACGCGACTCATGAAAGAAGCGGCAAAAAAACTCGATTTCCTGCAAGCTGCCCAATACCGAGACGAAATCCTACGGTTACAGAAAGAACTCGAATTAAAATAAATTATCATAATTTATTAGGCAGTTATGTTGATAATTCGTATTTTTGCAGTCAAAATGATTAATAACAGACAATAAATATGAAACATTTTGCATGGATGCTGGTCTTAGCGAGCATTCCTATGACCAGTTTTGCCCAAAACACTTGGGATCAAAAAGAAACAAAGAAAGAAGCCGTTGAGAAGGTGGTGGTGGCAAAGCCCAACCCCGACCAGAAATATTTACAAGGTGCCGTGCCTTTAGTGGATGGCAAGGTCGTGTTCAGTAAGACATTTGATGCTCCAGGCAAATCTGCCTTTCAATTATATAATATTGTAGGACGGTTCTTCCAGGATGTCATTCATGAGCCCAACCAGATCAATAGTGATTTTGTAAAAGCAGACACCACCGATTATGAACTGGGTGCCAGATACGAGGAATGGCTGGTGTTCAGAAGTAATGCCATCTCCCTTGACCGTACTCGTTTCTACTACGTCCTGAAAGCTAACTGTCAAGACGGAAAGGTCACCATGGAGATGTCGCATATCAAGTATTTTTATGAGGAAGAGCGTAACCCACAGCGTTATAAGGCAGAAGAGTGGATTACCGACAAGGAAGCTGTGAATAAGAAAAACACAAAATTGTTGCCTCTCACAGGTAAATTCCGTCGTAAGACCATTGACCGTAAGGATTACCTGTTCAACAAAATTGAAGGTTTGCTGAAATGAGACTCCTCCGTAATATCCTCAATACGATATTCATCATCGGTGCCGCTACTGGTATGGTGCTCTTTTACATGGGACACAAGGACACAGGTACCTATATTATTATAGCCGCCATGGCATTCAAGTTCATTGAGGTCGTGGTTCGCTTACTCAAACTTGAAGACAGAAATTGAAGACACAATCACTTATCCTGATACTCTTGGCATGCATGGCAACCGCTATGCATGCACAAGTTTATAACCAGATTGACGAGACGGGCATGATTACTCAGCGAGACGAGAGTAATGGGAATTTTAATCCTAACCGCCGCGACTCTGTACAAAATAAAGAGATTCCCCGTGGGGTCCGTGTATGGACTATTGACCGCCGCTTCGGAGATGTCCGTCCTGCGGAGCTGGACACTATGCCCCATCTCTATCCAAACACTATTTTCAACACGGGAGTCTATGGAGAATACAACACGACGGGTAATAACTACACGCCCCGCTTGAGCCGTATCTTCATCGACCGTAAGATGACCAGTGACTTCCTGTTCACACAACCTTATGACTACACCACGAAAGAGCCTGATAATTTCCTGTTTGTCAACACACTGTCTCCTTATACGAATATCAGTTATGACAACTGCGGTAATAAGCAGAATGGTGAGGACCATATTGATGCCAAATTTGCCATCAATGCCAACAAACGACTGGGACTCGGCTTTGACTTAGACTATCACTATGCCCGCGGTTATTACCAGAACCAAAGCAACTCTCATTTCCGTGCTTCCTTCTTCGGATCATATATTGGTGACCGCTACCAGATGCATACCCTTTTCTCTACCTATCACCGCAAGTTAGCAGAGAACGGCGGTATAACCAACGATAATTACATTACCCATCCAGAGAGTTTTGATGATCAGTTTAGTGAGGAGGAGATTCCGACTGTTCTCTCCAAGAACTGGAACCGTAATAACTCCATCCATTTCTTCCTCTCCCATCGCTACAATATCGGTTTTTATCGTAAGGTAAAAATGACGGATGAAGAAATCAAGGCACGCCAATTTGCTGCAGCTTCAGCAAAAGAGAAACAGGAACGTGAGAACAAAGAAAAGAATAATGACCCTGACGTTGGACGTAAAAATGGCAAGATAGCAGAGAGCATTCCGGCTGGTCGTCCAGAGAATGCCCGTATTGCCGGAGATCTTCCCAAAGACGGTGGCAAACCAATCATGAATGACTCCACCCGTATCAAAGTAGACTCCCAGGAGAAAATGGACAGTTTGATGGCAGCCCAAGCACATCAAGATTCTATAGATGCCACTATGAAACGGGAGTACGTGCCTGTCACCAGTTTCATCCATACCCTTGACCTTAATAGCCATAGCCGTATTTATCAAGCATACATTAGTCCTACTGACTATTATCTCGATACGTTTTACAACTATAATGACGAGAGCAAATATAGTAATGACTCTATCTATGACCAGTATAAATACCTCTCTGTCAAGAATACCTTTGCCGTTGCACTCCTTGAAGGCTTCAATAAATATGCCAAGGCAGGATTAAAAGGTTTCTTCAGCTATGAATACCGTCGGTTCAAGATGCCCGATGTTCAGGATGACAGCGACACCTATTTTCTGAACACATGGACGGGACACTGTCTCAGTGTCGGAGGAGAACTGTCCAAGACTCAGGGAAAGACCCTTCATTACAATATCTCAGCCGATTATTGCATGACAGGAATGGATGCAGGCTCTTTGAAGTTGGATGCTCTCGCTGACCTTAACTTCCCTCTTTTGGGTGATACTGTGCAATTGGCTGCAAAGGCATTTTTCTACCGCACAAAGGCGAGGTTCTTCCAAGAAAACTTCCACTCTAAGCACCTGTGGTGGGACAAGGACCTGAGTGCGGAAACAAGAGCACATATCGAAGGACGTTTCTCCTTTCCCAAGACACGTACCCAACTTCGCGTTGCCGTTGACGAGATAAAAAACTACACCTATTTCGGCATCAATTACGCTATGACAGCTACGGATGATGTTGACGGACGCGCTGACATGACAGCAAGTATCTATCAGGAAAGCGGTAATATTAATATACTGACCGTACAGCTTCGGCAGGACTTCCGTGTAGGTATTCTCAACTGGGAGAATGTGATAACGTACCAGAACTCCAGCAATAAGGAAGTACTACCCCTGCCTGCCCTGAATATCTTCACGAACCTCTACATCAAGTTCAAAATCGCAAGAGTCCTGAGTGTGGAGTTAGGTGGTGATGCTTATTTCTTCACGAAATACTACGCCCCCGACTATGTACCCCAGTTAGGACAGTTTGCTGTTCAGAAGAACGAGGACAGCCGTATAGAATTAGGTGGCTATCCCTTTGTGGATGTCTATGCCAATTTCCATTTGAAGCGTGCCCGCTTCTTTGTGATGATGAGTCATGTGAATAATGCTTCTGGCAACAAGATGATGTTCCTGACCCCCCACTATCCCACAAATGGCAATGTGCTTCGCTTTGGCGTTTCCTGGAATTTCTATAACTAACCTATCGTTCTTCCAGGAATATCCTATCGAATTCTTTCCGCAAAGCAGCAGGCTGGACTATTAGCGAGCGTAACTCATTCAGGTTACGCTCGTTTTCTGACCCTTGAATCCATAGGCGAATATAGCCGTTGACGGAGTATTTCTCATTCATATGTTGACAGAAGCGTTTCCAATGTCCTTCCTGGTCCATCTCGGGATAATTGGCTAGTCCAAACTGTATGGTACGGCGAATCACTGTTTCTGGGGCAAGGTCACGATCAGCCTCCGCCACAATCTTACCATATATACTACGAGGGGCATGTGAGGCCGAGGCACGATGGTCTTCAACAGCCTCCTTCATCACTTTGATCTGTTCGGGAGAAAACCATCGCTTTAGCCTTGCATCCTGAATCAATATCTTACCACTTGTTATATGATGGATAGCCCGTGGACCACTAAGCCCCAGATCATGATAGGCGGCAATGACATACACCATATTCATATCGGCTCCAGTCTGGCGAGCCAATGTCATAGAATTACGGATGACACGAGTTACATGACTCAAGTTATGCGCTTTGTCAAATGCCGTATAACGAGGTAATATTTGTGTTTCCACAAACTCCACAAGATCAAGACTGGCCGTATTATTTATCATCAGAAAGTGGTTAAAATGTTTGCAAATATACACATTATTCTTTACTTTTGCAAGAAGTTTCAAGTAAAAAGATCATTATGAGCGATATCGCAATTAAACAAAACTCCCTTCGTGCATGGATTCTCGCTGCACGTCCCAAAACATTATCAGGGGCTGCCGTTCCTGTTCTTATCGGACTTTCACTAGCTTATACCGATGCTTCAACGTATGGTGAAAATGTCTTTAGTTGGACTGCAGCAGTTCTCTGCATGCTCTTCGCACTCATCATGCAGATAGACGCTAATTTCATCAATGATTTCTTCGATTATACCCGTGGTAATGATGATGCAGCCACCCGCCTTGGTCCTTTAAGGGCATGTACACAGGGGTGGGTCAGCACTGATGCGATGAAAAGGGCGATAGCCTCCACAACCTGTGCCGCTTGCGTTATCGGATTACCTCTTGTATATTATGGTGGACTAGAGATGATTCTCATAGGAGCTCTCTGTGTGGTGTTCTGCTTTCTCTATACCACTCACCTATCCTATCTGGGACTGGGTGATGTGCTGGTACTTTTGTTTTTCGGCATAGTACCTGTCTGCATCACTTATTATGTACAGCTGCACACCATTACCCCGGAGGTATTCATCGCCTCCGTCGCCTGCGGCTTGGTCATCGATGCTCTCCTGATAGTCAACAATTATCGAGACCGTGACAATGACCGCCGTGACAGTAAAATGACACTGGTGGTACGGATTGGCGAACAAGCAACGGAATCGCTCTACTTGGGAATAGGAATAGCAGCCTGCTTGATGGGAGTCACCTTCTGGATGAATGGCCACATACTTGCCTTCATCCTACCTTTTGTCTACCTGCTGCTGCATGTCTATACATGGCTGAAGATGAAACGTATACACCACGGCAAACAACTCAACGAGTGTCTGGCGGAAACGGCACGTAACATTCTTGTCTACGGACTTACAGTTGCGGCGGGGTTGCTCCTTCTCTGATAAAGAACCACCACAGAGCGACCATAATGGCTATCAGGATAATAGTGAAGACTGACTTGAAGAGACAGCCTGCGATTTTCTTCACTACCACAATACCGATGATGACCATCACCAGCAATACAATATAATAGGTAATATTATTGTCCATAACTCATCATCATTTGAATATCTGTCGGAAAGTAACGGGTATAGGGGTCTCAAACTCCATCCGCTCATGAGTAACGGGATGTTCCATACACAAGAGGAAGGCATGCAGACAGAGACGGTGTAACGGGTCATCGCCATTACCATATTTCACATCACCACAGACAGGATGTCCCATGTCAGCGGCATGAACACGGATTTGATTCTTACGACCCGTCTCCAGTTTAAACTCCACCAAGGAGTAATCTGTCGTGCGGTCTAATACCTGGAAATGGGTGACGGCATACTTTCCTCCATTGTCTACCGGTGACGAATAGGTGACGTAAGCCTTATTATCTTTCAGCCAATTAGCGATGGTCCCCTCGTTCTGCTCCATCTCTCCGCTCAGCACAGCCACATAACGGCGGTCATACACGATCTCATGCCAATAATGCTCCAGTGCCTGCTCGGTGTCTATATCTTTCGCATAAACCATCAGCCCTGAGGTGTCACGATCCAGACGGTGTACCACATGCGCCGTACATTTCTGATGAGATTTCTTGAAATAATCGTCCAACACCGTCTTCACATTGAGTGACGAGTGTCCTGCTGCCATAGAGAGTATACCATATTGCTTCTCTATGACGATAATCCAGCGGTCCTCATAGACAATTTTCAGCCAACGGCTCTTGAACTGGGTCTGATTGCGTTTCGTCTTACTCACGGCAACCTTCATACCGGGTTTCAATGGAAAGTCAAACTGACTCACGGTCTTCCCATTCACACGGATACCCCTGCCCTGCAGCGTCAATTTAATCTTATTACGACTCTGTTTCACGTTTTCAAGCAGGAACTCCAACAACGGTTGTTCCTTTTCCACTACAAAATGGTCGTATTCCCCTTGTTGATTATACGGATTATATCTCATATCTTATCTACAGTCTAAATTTAATAAACCCGTGGACCGAAGATGGCAGTACCGACACGTACCATAGTACTGCCCTCATCAACAGCAATAGGATAGTCATGACTCATACCCCATGAGCGTTCGCAGAACGACGGGTCGTCAGCAAAGTACTGAGCTTTAAGCTCATCAAACAGGTTCTTTGCAATCTGGAATTCCGAACGGATTTGTTGCACGTCCTCCACATATGATGCCATCATCATCAAACCACATATACGGACATGCTTCAAATCACGCCATTCACCATCGGCAAGTAATTGGCGACAGGAATCAGGGGTCAGTCCGTATTTTGTTTCCTCCTCTGCGATATGAAGTTCCAGAAGCACATCGATAATCCTCCCGTTCTTCGACGCTTGCCTGTCTACCTCTTTTAAGAGTTTGAAAGAGTCAACCGCCTCAATCATAGAGATGTAAGGGGCAATATATTTCACCTTATTAGTCTGTAAATGACCGATGAAATGCCAACGGATATCCTTAGGCAACGACTCCACTTTCTGCCGCAACTCTTGTTCATGGCTCTCTCCGAAGATACGCTGTCCCTCCTCATAGGCAGCCATAATATATTCATTGGGGTGATACTTACTAATAGCCACAAGGCGTACACCCTGTGGCAAATTTGCAAGTACTTTTTTCAAATTCCCTTTAACGTCGTAGTCCATCACCGCTCCATTTCAGGTTTATCGTCCTGACTGGTCTTTCCGTATTCAAAGACATCCATCAGCGATGTCTCTGTAACACTGGCGATAACATAGTCAATCATCGTACCTCCCATCACTTCCTCGATATTGTTGACCGCACCTTTCAGTGTTCCTGCATGCACGAGGTAGTTTACACTGCTACGCTTTTCTTTCTCCGTCTTCTCATCTATGGTAATAAACTGCAGTTTAGTCTTATACCAACGGTCGGCAGAAGGGTCATCACTAAAAAAAATTTCCTTGTAGGGAGCTATCTTGATATCTTTAACAGTGAACTCACCACTGATATAAGACGACATTTCTTCCATGATGCGCTTTTCTGCCTCTGTAAAACTGAGTGCATCAACAGTATATGTCTCGTTCACTTTCTTTTGCAGACCATCTTCCATGGTCTTCTCGTAGTTGATTTTACATTCAAACCAAATTGCTGTTCTTGATCTCATATTGCTAATTTTTCGATATTTCAGTATGTTTGTACCAATTATTTCTGAATTCCACGACTGTTAGACCCTCCAAGTTCTTTCTTTTTCTGCTCAGTAATACGTTCAATAATCTCTGTCGCTATCAACTGGCTTCTGGAAGGATCGAGTGACGACTCTCCAGCTATTTTCTCTTGGGCTTTCATCAGTTCCTGAATTGTTGACTCACTCTGTGACATGAAATTCTTTTCCGTGACATTCATGTGCTCCTTATTATATATATTAGAAAGGATTTTCTCTGCAGCCGCTGTATATCGTTTACGGAAGATTGCTTCCGCTTTTGCCTGATACTCCTCCTGTGACCGTTGCTCAATAGCCACTAAAGAGTCACCATCACCGGTAACGCCAAGTTCTTCTGGACTAAAGCCATCATCAATCAGGTCATCGGTTGCCTGACGAGGTGCTGGTTTTACGAACTCGACAGGATTACTCTCCGGCATCATATCGAAATAGAGAGCAATCACCAGTCCTGCAATAGCTACAGCTATGAATCCCGTCAGTAAAGAACGGTAGGTGTTACGCTTCCTATTTATATTCCTAAGCATCTCGTCTGGAGTATTGAAGCGATCTTCGGGAGAGTCACTAACAGCCTTCTTCACCACCTTACGCAACTCCAACGGCATGTCTGCCTGGTCAAAGACTTTCTGCAAAAGGCGTCCTATAGAATATATGTCACAACGATTATCTATCGTTCCGTTGCTCATTACCTCAGGAGCCACATACTCCTCCGACCCGTCATGGTAGAGCTGACCTGGATCACTCATGGAGATGTAGTGAGAACCTACGTGTGACAAGAGTACTGCATTATCTCCTTTGCGAAGAAACACTGTCTCTGGTGAATAGCATACACCAAAGACACCCTGTGAGTGAAGATAAGAGGCCGTTTCTAACAACTGTCGAGTAAACTCCTCAATAAAATTGGGCTCAGCGACAATGGAAGGATTATCATTCAACACATGTTTTAATGGCTGATATTGTCCCTGCTCCAACTCTAACCGGATAATATCATGACCTTCGGCTTGGGGACGGAAATGCAGGATATGCTGATTTGTCAAGGAAGCATTCTGCTCACATTCCTTTTTAAGTGCCTCACTAAAGTTGATATTATTGTTCAACTCAGGATAAATATCAATGACACTACGGTATTTTCCATCTATCTGCTGGCGATAATAATCACCTATCGGCAAACAAGTTTTGTTGAGTTTTCCGTCTTTCCTTGATGCCAAAAGCTCTTCGTAATTCATAATTTATGTTTGTTTGGATGCGCAAAAGTAAGCATTATTTCTGAAAAACGCAAAAATTATTTTGTATTTATCTTTAATTAATGTACCTTTGCACCTGATTTACGTAAATTAGACAACAATGCCAGAAATATCTGTTCGTGGCTTGGAGATGCCAGAATCACCGATTCGTAAACTAGCTCCACTTGCCGCAGCCGCCAAGAAACGGGGTACTCATGTGTACCATTTGAATATCGGACAGCCAGACCTGCCTACACCACAGGTGGGACTTGATGCACTGAAGACCATTGATCGTAACATTCTCGAATATTCCCCTTCACAAGGCTATTTGAGTTATCGTGAGAAATTAGTCAGCTATTATGCAAAATATAACATTAACGTAACTGCTGATGACATCATCATCACATCGGGTGGCAGTGAGGCTGTACTTTTCGCATTTCTTTCATGCCTTAACCCTGGGGATGAGATTATTGTGCCGGAACCAGCCTATGCCAACTATATGGCATTCGCAATATCTGCTGGGGCTAAAATCCGTACCATTGCCACAACCATTGAGGAGGGATTCTCTCTTCCAAAAGTGGAGAAATTTGAAGAATTGATCAACGATCGCACCCGCGCTATTATGATCTGTAACCCCAATAACCCTACCGGCTATCTATATACTCGCCGGGAGATGCAGCAGATTCGTGACCTGGTAAAGAAATACGACCTATATCTATTCTCCGACGAAGTGTACCGTGAGTATATTTATACTGGTTCCCCATATATTTCTGCCTGCCATCTGGAAGGAATAGAACAGAATGTAATACTGATCGACTCTGTCTCAAAGCGCTATTCTGAATGTGGTATCCGTATCGGTGCCCTTATAACCAAGAATGCAGAGGTACGCAAAGCCGTGATGAAGTTCTGCCAAGCACGTCTGTCTCCACCTCTTATTGGACAGATTGTAGCAGAAGCATCACTGGATGCCCCCGAAGAATATTACCGTGACGTATATGATGAGTACGTAGAGCGACGCAAATGTCTCATTGATGGTTTAAACCGTATACCTGGTGTTTATTCTCCTATTCCGATGGGAGCTTTCTACACAGTAGCAAAACTACCTGTCGATGATGCGGAGAAATTCTGTCGTTGGTGTCTGGCTGAATTCGAATATGAGAGAGAAACTGTCATGATGGCTCCTGCTGCAGGATTCTACACCACTCCTGGTGCCGGAATTGATCAGGTCCGTATAGCTTACGTGCTGAAAAAGGAAGACCTTGAGCGTGCACTCGTTGTCTTACAGAAAGCCATAGAAGCATATCCTGGAAGGAAATGAATCTTCCTTTATTTATTGCTCATAGAATCTATTCCGATGATGGTGACCACCGCAAAGTGAGCCGCCCTGCAATACGTATAGCCACTATTGGGGTAGCTATCGGACTTGCCGTTATGATCATCACTGTAAGTGTGGTTCTGGGGTTTAAGCATACGATACGTGACAAGGTTGTGGGCTTTGGAAGTCACATACAGGTTGAAAGTTTCATCGCTTCACAGTCTGCCACACCATATCCGGTATGTGTTGATGATTCCTTGATGAAAGTGTTAGAAGGAATCAATGGAGTACGCCATGTTGGGAGATATGCATTAACACAAGGTATTCTTAAAACTAATGACGATTTTCTTGGAGTAGTCATCAAAGGTATTGGTGAAGATTATGACACCCACTTCCTCCAAGAGAATCTCGTCGAGGGTAAAATGCCCCATTTCTCTTCCACAAAAAATTCGAACGAGCTTCTCATTTCCCGTATGATAGCCAATAAACTCGGGCTGAAAACAGGAGACCATGTATTTGCCTATTTCATTGATTACAACAATGTGCGTGCACGTAAATTTACCGTGGCTGCCATTTATGAAACAAACATGACACAGTTTGATGAGTCACTTTGTTTCACAGACCTTCCGTTACCAGTCAAGCTCAATAATTGGGAAAAAGACCAATGCAGCGGAGCTGAGCTACTGGTCAGCGATTTCGATCAATTACAGACCGTTGCTGACATGGTCGTAGAGAGAGTAAATCGTCATACAGACCATTATGGTGAGATTCTCACTTCTCATACACTGCAGGAAACATATCCGCAAGTATTCTCATGGCTTTCCCTATTGGACATAAACGTATGGATTATCCTCGTATTAATGGTATGTGTGGCAGGGTTTACTATGATTAGTGGGCTACTTATCATTATATTGGAACGCACCCAGATGATTGGACTGCTTAAAGCACTTGGTGCACGCAATATCAGTATCCGTCATACTTTTCTATGGTTTGCAGCCTTTATTATCGGACAGGGCATGCTGTGGGGCAACACTATTGGCATTGCCTTCATCCTATTGCAACGACATACGGGCTTTATCAAACTCGATCCCGCTAACTATTACGTCACAACAGCCCCAATGGAGCTTAACATTCCATTGATTTTATTACTCAACATAGCAACACTTGTTGTGACACTTTTCGTTTTAATCGTCCCCTCTTTCCTCGTTTCACATATCCATCCCTCACGTTCTATGAGATATGAATAAAATACCTAAATAAATTTGGTGTTTTACTCACTTATTCGTACCTTTGTACACGATATGGAAAAGGTGATATTGGGCATTGACCCTGGAACAAATATCATGGGCTATGGTGTCTTAAAAGTGAAAGACCAAAAGGCTGAGATGGTAACCATGGGCGTAATCGACCTGAGGAAGTTCGGGGATGCTTATTTGAAACTGGGACATATCTTCGAGCGAGTAACAGGTATCATCGATGCCTATCTACCAGATGAAATGGCAATTGAAGCACCTTTCTTCGGGAAAAACGTTCAGTCGATGTTAAAACTCGGAAGAGCGCAAGGTACGGCTATCGCTGCGGCCATCCATCACGGTGTACCTATTCATGAATATGCACCGCTAAAGATCAAGATGGCAATAACAGGAAATGGTGCCGCGTCAAAAGAACAAGTTGCAGGTATGCTACAGCGACTATTGAAATTCGACGATGACGCTATGGTAAAGTTTATGGATGCCACTGATGCACTGGGTGCAGCTTATTGCCACTATATGCAGATGAACCGCCCAGAATCACAGGTACATTATAGGGGATGGAAAGATTTCATCGTCAAGAACCAAGAAAGGGTGAAGAAATAAGATTTATGAGCAAAATAACAGCAATAGTAGGAAGGAACGGGAGCGGAAAGACTTTATATATAGAGAAGTTGCGCAGAGATATAGCTAGTGACCGTTTGCGCTACATCGCTTTTAGCGATTCTTATGGTCCACTTGTCGACAAGGCGTATTACCTTCAATTACGCTGGAACCAGCACGACATCGACCCTGAGACTCCTAACGTAGGTGATCTTTTAGAGAAAGCATACAAATTAGCAGGCGAGGACACTCCCGAACGTAGGGAACTGCAACGCCATTTGTATGAACTCTTCCACATGGAGCCTTTGCTTGACAAATACGTTATCACATTATCTAGTGGCGAACTCAGGAAATTCCAGTTGACTAAGACACTCTTTGCCAACCCGCAACTGCTCATCATGGAGAACCCTTTTATTGGGCTTGATGCAGAGACTCGAGACCAACTGAAAGATTTGCTAAAACTACTTGTCGCAGAGCATAACATTAACATCATGCTCGTACTTTCAAAGACAGATGATATCCCTGACTCTGTGTCGGAGGTGATTGAGATACGGGATACGCATGTTATGGAGCCCTGCACCAAAGAGCAGTATGATTTCCGACAGGTAAATATCCCAGAGCATGTGCTAACAAAGAATGAGATGGATGCCATTCTCAAACTACCGTACAAGGACGATGACTACCATACAGACGAGGTCATCAATATGCATAATGTCAGTATCCGCTATGGAGACCGTACCATTCTGAAAGACCTCAACTGGACAGTGCATAATGGTGAGCGATGGGCATTGTCAGGACAAAACGGAAGCGGCAAGTCTACCCTACTCTCGCTGGTCTGTGCGGACAACCCACAAAGTTATGCCTGTGATATCACTTTATTCGATCACAAGAGAGGTACAGGTGAAAGTATATGGGATATCAAGAAGCATATCGGATATGTATCACCAGAGATGCACCGCTCCTACCTGCGCGACATCCCTGCCGTGAGAATTGTGGCTAGTGGACTAAAAGACTCGGTGGGACTCTACGTGAAGCCCAATGAGGAGGAATATGCCATATGTAAATGGTGGCTCGACATGTTCGGACTGGAGGACAAATACAACCGTACATTTCTCAAACTATCCAGCGGTGAACAGCGATTGGTGCTACTGGCACGCGCTTTTGTAAAAGACCCTCAATTACTAATTCTCGATGAACCATTGCATGGACTTGACCTATGGAACCGCAGGCGAGTGAAGGACATTATTGAGACTTTTTGTCAGCGAAAGAACAAAACAATGGTAATGGTAACTCACTATGAAGAAGAATTACCCAATGTTATCACTCATAAGAAATATTTAATAAGACAAAAATAGCAATGATTATGAAAAAGTTTTTAATTTTCATCATGTTTCTCATTGGCATGAATGTTCAAGCACAGGAAGTGTTTAATGAATTGCGCCAAAAGAACAAGGCAATTACTGAAAACCCACAATCAAGTGGTCTTGTACGTTCCATTAGCCAATTTAAACTTGACGCTCTTAACTATCTTGTTATTAAGATGCAGGAAGAAATGCCAGATTCTTCAGCCTATTTTCTTGACAGTCAGGCTATCGCTATGAATGAATATGTTACATTTTACATACAAAAGCTCGTGCAATACAACGAAATGCCAAAAGCACTCCAAGAAGACATGACCAAAATGTTCATGGAAACAACTAAAGGGAATCCACTTTTTAAGGATAAAGACAAAGAAATGGTTCTCAGTTATTATAATAATGGGGAATGCTTGATACGCTTCTCATTAGATACCAACTGGGAAAAAGCGCTTGTGACTATCAAAAAGAAAATGGCAAAAAACGAATAGTATTAACAATATTTAAACATATCAGCTATTATGGAAAGAACATGGAGATGGTTTGGCAAGAAGGATAAGATCACCCTTGCACAACTCAGACAAATCGGCGTGGAGGGTATCGTCACGGCACTGCATGATGTACCCCTCGGAGAGGTTTGGACAAGAGAGAAAATACACGACCTGCGTGAGTATATCGAGAGTTACGGCATGCGCTGGAGTGTGGTGGAGAGTCTGCCCGTCGTGGAGACTATCAAGTACGGCGGTCCTGACAGGGACGAGCAGATAGAGGTTTATAAGCAGTCGCTGCGCAACCTGTCGGCAGAGGGTATCCACTGCATCTGCTATAACTTCATGCCGGTACTCGACTGGGCTCGTACCGACTTATTGCACATCAACCCGAACGGTTCGACAAACTTGTATTTCAACTATGCGGAATTCGCTTATTTCGACATCTATATCCTCCAGCGTGAGGGTGCCAGAGAGGAATGGGCTGCCTTTGAGATGAGAAACACCAAAGGCGAAAAGATTGAACGCAACGTACTGGCTGAGTGTGACGAGCTGGCAAAGACGATGACACCGGAGAAAGACCACAAGCTGGTGGAGAATATCATCATCAAGACACAAGGTTTCGTATCGGGTAATTTCTCGGAGAACGACAAGGCTCCTATCGAAAAGTTCCGTCAGTTCCTCGACCTCTACAAAGGTATCGACAAGGCGAAGCTCCGTGCCAACATGAAATATTTCCTGGAAGCCATCATGCCTGTCTGCGAGGAGTGCGACATGAACATGTGCGTGCATCCCGACGATCCCCCCATCGAGATTCTCGGTCTGCCACGTATCGTCCGTACAGAAGAGGACATCCAGTGGTTCCTCGACGCTGTCCCCAACAAGCATAACGGTCTGACATTCTGCGCAGGAAGTCTTTCGGCTGGAGTTTATAATAACGTCGTGGAGATGGCGAAGAAGTTTGCCTCACGCACCCATTTCGTACACCTCCGCTCCTGTCATATATTCCCCAATGGCGACTTCACGGAAGCCAGTCATCTGGGTGGACGTGCTGACCTCATCGAGCTGTGCCGTATCTTCGAGAAGGAGAACCCACAGTTGCCGATGCGTGTCGACCATGGCATGACGTTCACCGACGAGAAGGGTGGCATCATGGACGAGTCGAGCCATGGGCATAACTCGGGCTACACCCTGCTGGGTCGTATGTTTGCCCTCGGACAGGTGCAGGGTATCCTTGCCACTGTCGACCGTGAGTTAGGAATAGAATACAAACAACCGGGATTCTTTGATTAGAATTGAAAAATTGAAGAATTGAAGGATTGAAGAATTGAAAAATTGAAATATTGAAGTAATGAAACTAAATGATATTTATAGTGGCAATTATAACGCCGCTGAATGGGAGTCTAAAGGATATCAGCTTCCCAAATTCGATATACAGGCAGTACGACAGAAGACACACGAGGAACCGACATGGGTACACTTCGGAGGTGGCAACATCTTCCGTGCCTTCCCTGCCGCCATCCTTAACGACGCACTGAACACGGGGAAATATGACCGTGGCGTTATCGTCGCCGAGACCTTTGACTTCGAGGTCATCGACAAGGCATACAAACCTTACAACAACCTGTCTCTGCTCGTCTCCCTGCAGAGTGACGGAAACATCGAGAAGAAGGTTATCGCCAGTGTGACGGAGGCGCTGAAGGCTGACCCGCAGTTTGAGGACTGGAACCGTCTGGTGGAGATATTCCGTAACCCCAGTCTGCAGATGATCTCCTTCACCATCACAGAGAAAGGATATTCTTATAACCAAGATGATCTGGCACGCGGTCTGAAGCCCGTCTTCGCCTTAGGTAAGGTGACAGCCCTGCTCTATGAGCGTTTCAAGGCAGGAAGGCTACCACTGACCGTCCAGTCAATGGATAACTGCTCGCACAATGGTGGTCGTGTGAAGGCTGGAGTACTGGCATATGCCGAGCGTTGGGTGAATGACGGACTGGTGCCTGAAGCTTTTGCCGACTATGTCCGCAACAAGACGAAGATCACCTTCCCATGGTCGATGATTGACAAGATCACTCCCCGTCCGCACGAGAAAGTGAAGGAGCTGCTGGCAGAGGACGGTTTCGAGGACAACAACTATATCGAGACCGAGAAGCACACCTTCACGGCTCCTTTCGTCAATGCCGAGGAAGTGCAGTATCTCGTCATCGAGGATGACTATACCAACGGTCGTCCCCCACTTGACCTGGGCGGTGCGCTGTATACGACCCGTGAGACCGTTGACAAGGTAGAGACCATGAAGGTGACGACCTGTCTGAACCCCTTGCACACTGCCATGTCTATCTACGGCTGCATGCTGGGATATACCCTTATCTCTGCTGAGATGAAGGACGACGATCTGCGTGCGTTCATCCAGAAAATAGGCTATATCGAGGCAATGCCGGTCGTTACTGACCCTGGTGTGCTGAATCCCTATGAGTTTATCGGCGCTGTCATCAACCGCCGTCTGCCCAACCCGTTCATGCCGGATGCTCCGCAGCGTATCGCCATGGACACCTCACAGAAGCTGCCCATCCGTTTCGGTGAGACCATCAAGAAATACATCGCAAGAGGTCTTGACATGTCGAACCTCGTTCTCATCCCACTGACCCTGGCTGGCTATGCCCGCTATCTGAAAGGCATCAAGGACGACGGTACCGCTTTCGAGCCGTCTCCCGACCCACTGCTGGAGGAGTTGCAGGCTATCGTGGCACCTCTGGAGATTGGCAAGGCAGACCAAGACTGGAGTCCTTTGAAAAAGCTCTACAGCAGAAGTGACATCTTTGGTGTCAACCTCTACGAAGCAGGACTCGGAGAACAGATTGAAGGCATGGTCAAGGAACTCTATGCCGGCAAGGGTGCCGTTCGTGCTACCCTTCATAAATACGTAGCGGCAAGATAGGCATGGCGAGAAAGAAGAAACCGCTACCCTTACTGGAGAATATCACCATCACCGACTATGCTGCCGAGGGTAAGGCATTGGCGAGAGTCGACGACATGGTGGTTTTCGTGCCATGGGCTGTTCCCGGTGACGTGTGTGACCTGCAGGTCCGCAGGAAGAAACATAGTTTTATGGAGGCAGAGATTGTCTGCCTCCATATTCCCAGTCCTCTGCGTACCCAACCGTTCTGTCAGCATTTCGGTGTGTGCGGGGGCTGTAAATGGCAGCAACTGCCCTACGAGGAACAGCTGAAGATGAAACAGCAGCAGGTGTACGACCAGTTGACACGCATCGGAAAGGTGCAGCTGCCCGAGTTCCGTCCTATCTTAGGAAGTGTGAAGACG
This sequence comes from uncultured Prevotellaceae bacterium, assembly GCA_902776195.1. Classification (GTDB taxonomy): domain Bacteria; phylum Bacteroidota; class Bacteroidia; order Bacteroidales; family Bacteroidaceae; genus Prevotella. The sequence continues at coordinate 71,073 of CACYPF010000005.1, forward strand.
AAGGAGTACCGTAACAAACTCGACTTCGGCTGTTCCAACAAACGTTATCTGACGAAAGAGGAGATAGACAACTTGCCCCATGACGAGAGCCAGAGTCTGAAGGATATTCCTGCCATTGGCTTCCATATCACAGGAGCCTTCGACAAGATATTGCCGATAGAGAAATGCTGGTTAATGGACGATCTGCATAACCAGATACGCAATGAGATACGTGACTATGCCATCCAGAACGGATTCACCTTCTTCGACCTCCGTCAGCAGGTAGGTTTGTTGCGGGATGTCATCATCCGCAACTCAAATACGGGTGAGTTGATGGTCATCATACAGTTCCACTACGATGAGGACGGTGATGAGCAACGTGCCAAAGAACTGTTACAACACATCGCCGACAAATTCCCACAGATTACCTCACTGATGTACCTCAACAACCAGAAATGCAATGATACGATCGGTGACCAGGAGATACTGACCTTCAAAGGCAATGACCATATCTACGAGATGATGGAGAATCTGCGCTTCAAAGTGGGACCGAAGTCGTTCTACCAGACGAATACCGAACAGGCATATCACCTGTATAGCGTAGCTCGTGAGTTTGCCGGTCTGACTGGTGACGAGATGGTATACGACCTTTACACAGGTACTGGAACAATTGCCAATTTCGTTGCCAGAAATGCCAGGAAAGTGCTTGGTATCGAGTATGTACCAGAGGCTATTGAGGATGCTAAAATCAATTCACAGGAGAACAATATTGACAATACCCTGTTCTTTGCTGGGGATATGAAGGACATCCTGACGGATGAGTTTATTGCTGAACATGGTCATCCTGATGTCATCATCACTGACCCACCTCGTGCTGGTATGCACCCCGACGTAGTAAAGACAATATTACGGACTGCTCCACAGCGTATCGTCTATGTGTCGTGTAACCCTGCCACGCAGGCTCGTGACCTGCAGGCTTTGGATGCTGACTATCAGGTGGCAGCCGTACAACCCGTGGATATGTTCCCGCATACCCCCCATGTAGAGAATGTAGTATTATTAATAAAAAGATAGAAAAAATGAAAAGAATCATCCTCCTCGCCCTGCTGACAACAGGTTTTGTGATGTCAACCCAAGCACAGGACAAAGAGAAGAAAAAGACCCTCATCGAACTGCCCCAGTGGGTAAAGGACATCAAGATCAGCGGCTATGGTATGCTACAATACCAAGGTATGGACAAGGACGGAGGTAAAGAGAACTCTTTCAACCTTCGCTTGGCGAGAATCTCGCTGGACGGCAAAATCTCTGACTTCGCATGGAAGGTGCAGATGCAGATTAACGGTAACACCTCCACCCTTGGCTCTTCACCCAGACTGGTTGACCTATGGGCTGAGTGGCAGAAATATGATTTCTTCCGTGTGAAGGCGGGACAGTTCAAGCGCTCGTTTAGTTTTGAGAACCCCATGCATCCTGTCAAACAAGGTTTCATGAGCTACTCACAGAACATCAGTAAACTGGTTGGTTTCTCTGACCGTACAGGAGAACAGGCTTCCAATGGTCGTGATATCGGTGTACAGATTCAAGGCGACTTCCTGAAGAACAGTCAGGGACGTAACCTGCTGCACTACCAGATTGGTGTCTTCAATGGTGAGGGTATCAACAAGAAAGACCAAGACAACCGCAAGGATATCATCGGCGGTATATGGTTCATGCCTATCAAGGGCATGCGCATCGGTGCCTTCGGATGGACGGGCAGCCGTGTCATCAACTATACCATTGACGGTGCTTCTATCAGCAGGAGTGTTCCCAAGAACCGTTATGCGCTCAGTGCGGAATATGTGACAGACCAGGACTGGACGTTCCGCACGGAGTATATACATAGTCAGGGCTATGGCTCTAACCTTAGTGCCGGCGACAAAGCGGATGGTTACTATGCCCTCTGCATCGCTCCTATCATTAAGAAGAAACTGCACATCAAAGCCCGTTACGACATCTACCGCGACCGCAAGGAATGGGGTTCCAGCAAGACCTTCTACGAGATTGGCGCCGACTACCTCTTCACCAAGAATTTGCAGTTGAACATTGAGTACGCCCGAGTTAACGACCGAACACTTGATAAGCATAACTATAACCTGGTGGACGTTGAGTTAGATTTTATGTTCTAACTGTATATACAGAGAGCAATACATAGAGCCGTACTAACAATGAGTAGTACGGCTCCTATCATATAAAGAGTACGTCTCCCAAGACAATATCCAAAGGCATGATGTGCATAAACATGAATCATAACAAAATCAAACAGATGCGCAAACAAAATGGCTATACCCGTCCCCAATAACCCCCACTGACGGAAACAGAAAATAACCAATAGAACAAACACAAGGAAATAGGAAGTCTCTAATACCAGATAAGCGACAGAACGTCCACGGGCAAGAGTAAGATAGGCTACTGGCAAGGTAGCAGCCTTCAATACCATAGCTACAGCAGAAATCTGCGCCATGGGGACTATCGGTAAGAATTGCGAACTTAGCAACAGGGGGACAATCCATGGCAGACAAAGAATCATAAGAGTCAGCAACGGGGTTACAAGCCATAGGAGCACAACCATCTGTCGATTGACCATCGCATTGGTTTCTTGCATCCCTTGAACTGCTGAAAGACGAGGGTAATAGTCATTATCCATGGCAGCAAAGACAAGCCCTATATAGGTGACCGTCAACAGAGAGCCAGCATTATAGAGTCCTACCATGCTGAGTCCTGCATCGTGCTCCAGCCACCATCGTATCAACAACTCAGAGCCGCTACCTGCCAATGCTGCTAAAGTATAAGCAATACCGAGACGTAACATCCCCATCCCCTCATTGATCATCTGGGAAGAGAATTGCAGTCTCATAGGATACAAGCGATAAGAGGAGAGAAGAGCAGGTATCATAGAGGCAAGAGCCATCAGGTTGATGACTGATAATATGGCTTTCTGACCATACTTCCAATATAGAGGTACACTAATAATAACACTGGCTATCGCGGTTATCGTTTGGATAACGGCTAAGGAGCGAAGCTGGCGAGAACCTTTCAGAATGGCAATCTCACCACCTCCAACTATCGTAAGTGCCACAGCAGGTGCCAATGTCCAATAACCGACAATGATACTCAACATCACGCCTATCAGCGCTGCCATCAGACACCATACACGAACCACACCGACAAAATGGTAAAGTTTCTTCTCGTTGTATTCGTCATAATATGCTGAAACTTGACGGACAGCACTAATGGAAAGTCCAAAACTGGCTGTCTGGGACAAGAAATTCATCGTAACAGTCAACAATGATGCCAGCCCCATACCGGCAGTTCCCAGAAAAAGGGCTGCAAACTTGTTACGCACAAGTCCTGCTATGACATTAAGACCTTGTACACTTCCAAAAACACTAGTGTATTTCAGTATATGCCGATAACCGTTACTATCTTCCTCAACCATCTCTTTCTTTAATTTCTGAACGCAAAAATACAAATAATATTACGATTTTACAAATTATTTCGTACCTTTGTCGAGAATATGAAAGAAGACAAACCACTGGTAAGTTTTATTATTACCTATTATAATCTGCCTGTGGAGATGCTCCAGGCATGTATCGACAGCATCCTTTCCCTCTCCCTACGACCTTTCGAGCGGGAGATTATTGTTGTAGATGACAGTTCTGACATGAGTCCCATCAACGAGTTGATGAAGTATGAGGACGATATCATCTATGTTAGACAGAAGAATGGGGGGCTGAGCATGGCAAGGAACAAAGGTATCGATATCGCCACAGGACAGTTTATCCAGTTCGTGGATGCTGATGACCAACTCATACAAGCACCTTATGAACAATGTTTAGACATCGTACGATATCAACAATGCGTAGATATGGTGATGTTCGACTTCTCTTTTGAACCTAATGTAGAAGTCGTACCCGAAACCGTCATCCCCGTCCCAGGGACTACCTATTTGCAGAACTATAACATACACGGTACAGCATGGGGATATCTTTTTAGAAAGAAAGTCTTGGGAGAGCTTCGCTTCACCCCTGGTATCTATCATGAGGACGAGGAGTTCACCCCACAGTTGCTATTGCGTGCCGATAATGTATATCCTACACATGCTAAAGCTTACTTGTATAATAAAAGGGAGGGGTCGATAACTACGAGTCAGGATCCAGACGTTACCCTGAAGCGAATGGACGACCGAGAGGGAGTGATCTTCCGACTCCATGAGTTATGTGACAAACTGCCACACCATGACCGTCTCGCCTTGAAGCGCAGAATTGCACAGTTGACGATGGACTATATCTATCACATCATCGTGGAGACCCGTTCTGCTGACACCCTCGAACAACGCGTACAACGTCTTCACGAGAGAGGACTCTTCCCACTTCCTGAACAGAACTACACCAAGAAATACAAGTGGTTCAGGAGGATAACAAACAGTCGGTGGGGCAGAACACTACTGCGCTATTCCCTACCCTATATGAAAAGAGAAAAGTGAACGCTATGCATAGATACAAGCCTGTATTATATGACGTGTTACTCTTTCTGGTCGCAATCTTCTTTGTGACTATCTTCTCTTATACGACATCACCCTTATACACCACACTTGGAGACACTCCTGACTCCCCTATATTCCAGATTATAGGCAAATACTGGGTACAGGGCTATGTACCCTACCAAGACTTATGGGACTTAAAAGGACCCTATATCTTCCTTGTAAACGCTGTGGGGTATGGAATCACCAGTGACAGATATGGCGTATGGATGCTCCAGATATTATTTCTCTTTGTGACACTGGTCATTACGTATAAAACTTTCTTGCGATATTTTAATGAAAGGAATGCTTTCGGACTGACCGTCCTCTCACTCGCCGTCCTCTCGTATACCTACCAGGGAGGAAACCTGACGGAAGAATATCTCTTACCCTTTCTCGCTCTTGCTTTCTACTTTATCATCAACTGGATACACCACTATGAATATGAGGTCAGCATCGCTCATTACACGCATCACCCCAGCCATGCCTGCCTATACGGAATGGTACTGGGACTTAGTCTCATGTCAAGACTGACGAATGCCTTACCTATCTGTGGTGCCCTCCTTGTCATCTCCTTCGTGCTGTTGAGACACAAAGCATACAAGAATTTCTGCAATAATGTCCTCTCCTTCATCATTGGTCTCGCACTAACGACAATACCTTTCCTCGTGTATTTCTATTCCAAGAATGCCTTACCAGAAATGTGGAAGGGTACTTTCCTGTATGCTGCCAGATATGCGGCAAACACCTCCTATGACCTTATGGAGATCGGCATCCATTACTTCATTCTGAGTTACTTCAATTCTATCTTGTTATTATCACTTAGCATACTGATCCTTCTTAGGAAGAAGAAAGCCACTACCTCAGCAATACTGTGGTTCTTAACCGCCGCATTACCCTTTCTATGGTTCTGCCAGGGTAATGGTTATGGACACTATGGCACGATAGCATATCCGCTATTCACCGTCTCCATGATCATCATCAGCAGAGAGCACTTAACATTTTTGCGCTTTGTCGTCATCACCTTCCTACTAATAGGCTGTGCCAGCAAGGTCAGGTTTATGTATACTATGTACACCGACTGGCAGGATGACCATCTGATAAGATACAAGACTTTCCTTAAACAGCATCCGATGATTGACTATTCCTCATTTGTCATCTATAACGGTCATCCCCATATCTACCTCGACATGGGCATCCGACCCTCCAATCCTATATTCTCCATACAGGACATGGGTATTGAGCGCATACCTGAATGGCACACGAATATCATCAATAGCTATCAAACTCATAAAACGAAATGGATTGTGGTAGATGTGGAAGACTATCCCGTTCCCGCCATTCAGAAGATATTGGATGACGACTATACGCTCATCATGTACGACAAGAGGAATAACCTGAAACTTTACAACCTCCACAAGGAGTAAAAATAACGAAACGATGAAGATACTTCTATTTGAGGAATACAGTGGTTTACATACCTTTCTCGCTAAAGGGCTGAAAGAGCTTGGCCACCATGTAACGTTGGTAAGTGATGGGAATAGCTTCCGTGACTACCCTCGTGATATTAACATCAAGAGAGGGGAAGGGAGACTTGCCGGACTATGGCATTACCTGCGCCTGCGAAGACTGCTGCCTCAATTTTCCGGATATGACATCGTGCAACTCATCAATCCCGATTGTTTTGGTTTAAAGGCAGAACGCCAATACCCTTTCTATCATTATCTTAGGAAACACAACAAAAAGATTGTCGCTGGAGCCTTCGGATGTGACTGGTACTGGGTGAATGATGGTATCCACCATCACACTTTCAGATATGGCGACTTCTATATCGGAGAGCAGAAACGCTCAGATATCTCCACGCAGAAGTTCATCGATGAATATATTGACACCCCAAAGGGGGACTATACACGTTATGTCATGGAGGACGCTGACCGTATTCCCACCTGTTTGTATGAATACCAAGCATGTTACTCTCGTTATTTCCCCGACAAGACGCAATTTATCCCTCTTCCTATCGTATGTGACTATGATGCTCCCATCCATACCTACAACAACCAGAAAGTGCGCTTCTTCATCGGTATCGACAAGGAGAGAAGTGTCTATAAAGGAACAGACATCATGTGGAAGGCGCTACAAGATGTTGCAAGTCGCTATCCAGACAGATGCGAGATCGTCAAAGCAGAGAGTGTATCCTTTCATGAGTATATGCAACTCATGAATAGCTGCGACGTAATACTTGACCAGCTGTATAGCTATACTCCCTCCATGAACTCTCTCTTAGCCATGAGTAAGGGCATCATTGTTGTGGGAGGAGGAGAACCTGAGAACTACGAAATCATCAATGAGAAGGAATTACGACCTATCATCAATGTGGAGCCAACTTATGAGAGTGTCTACACACAACTGGAGTGGATTCTCCACCATACTGATTGTATCAACAAACTAAAAGAGGATAGTATATGCTATGTCAAAAAGCATCATGACTATAGGAAAGTCGCTAAACAGTATGAAGGGATGTACAAAGCACTGCTTCAATCTTCTTGCCAATGACCTCTGGGGATGAGGAAGCTGAGACCTGAGCAGATAGTACTTGGCTATCATACTGACGACGCAACATCTCTGCCATTGCGTCCCTTAAGGCATCCACATCATCCACAGGGACATAGACTGCTCCTTCCCGCATCCTCACACTGGAGGGTATGGCATCCGTAGAGATAACCGGAATACCTGTGCTCAATGCTTCCAGCAACACCAGTCCTTGAGACTCACCTCGCGTGGCTAAAACAAGGGCATCGCTCTGATAGTACATATCCCTGATGCCATACTTATCCTGGACACCAAGGGTTTTCACCTGTTGACAACATGCCAGATGCTCATACAACCTCCTGAACGACGCAGTGTCGGTACCCTGTCCTGCCACCACTAACTCTATGTGGGGATGTTGCAGATACAGTTGGTTAAAAGCATTCAATAAGATATCATACCCTTTCCGCTCCACATACAGTGCGGAACAACAGAACCTGAATGGTCTGCCCCCTAAAGACGGACGTTGTTGACAAGCATAGAAATCCACGTCTACGATATTGGAAATCGTCTCATGCTGATAGTCCTTTCCAAAATAACAGGAGATGTCATCCACCAACTCCTCAGAAACCATTATGACCTTGCTGGCACACCAATACGCTTGCCTCAACAAGGGAATCTGGAAGAGGTCTGTCGATGCCCCAAACTCTAATTGGAAGATTTCCTTTGGCATGTGTTCCGTGATAACATAGGGTATCTGGTACTCCTCACTGATCTTCATAGCTGCATAGCCTGCCCATTTTGCGCAATGGGCATGAAGGACGGCAGGTTTACCATATTTACGGGTGTATTCTGTGAACATCGAGCGAACAATAGCTACCCATCTATCGACATTGGGGTGTATCACTTTGGGAACACCCCGCTGGTAGGACTGGTATACGGTCATACCATCCATTGTATGCTCATAACGATGCCAAGGTAAGGTCAGATAGTCTTTCCAATTGATTGTGATCCCTAACTGGACATTACTTAGAATACGAACCTCATGACCTAATGCCGCCAGTGCCTTGGCTTGGTCTAAACAGAACAAGCCGCCATAGGGATGAAAGAATGATGGTATCTCCAGTATATGCATCGCACTAAAAATAAAATAGGGACAGACATTATTATCCATCCCTATATTCAACAAATCAAAGAAAATGTTACTCAGCGGCAGGAGCCTCAGCAGGTGCCTCCTCTGCTGGAGCCTCAGCGGCAGCAGCTTCCTCAGCAGCTTTTGCAGCCTCTTCCTCTGCCTTAGCAGCCTCAGCGGCAGCTTTCTTCTCCGCTACTTTTTTAGCAATCTCTTCGTTAACTTTTTTCTCCTGAGCCAGTTCCTTAGCAGCAGCATCCTTCTTAGCTTTTGCCTCATCAGCAGCTACTTTTTCAAGACCCTTCTGCTTGTCTGCCTTCCATGCATCGAACTTCTTCTGAGCAGCAGCCTCATCAAAAGCACCCTTCTTCACACCACCGCGGAGGTGCTTCATCAGGTAAACACCCTCACGACTGAGAATGTTACGAACAGTGTCTGTTGGCTGTGCGCCAGTCTCTACCCAGTAAAGTGCACGATCGAAATTCAAATCTACTGTGGCAGGATTGGTGTTTGGATTGTATGTACCAATCTTCTCAGTAAATTTACCATCACGTGGTGCTCTTGCGTCAGCGATAACGATGCTGTAGAAGGCATAGCCTTTACGTCCACCGCGCTGCAATCTGATTTTTGTTGCCATTGTTTTTGACTTTAATTTTAAATTAATAATTTGAATTTCTTTTAGTCGTTGCGCTTTGTAAAAGCGTCTTACGACGGTTTCATGCTACTATCTCGTAATAGCGGCTGCAAAGGTACGGTTTTTTTTGCATTCCGCCAAATTATTCTGCAAAAACTTACTGTTTGCGCAAAGTGACACCTGCCTGCATGCCATTGACGCTCTTCATCAGCGAGGTGACTGTCCTGATCTGCGAGTTACTTGATTTTGCACCCAGGCTCTTGAATAGATTCAGCAGTTTGGTGGCATCCGTGACGAACAGCAAATCCCTTCCGTCTATCTGGGTGGTGACATTGAGTGCCTTCACACCTGCGATAGTCAGTTGAAGTTTGGAATCTTTAACTGTCCACTTACCACTTGATGTCTTGCCATTCAATGTCTCAGTGAAAGTTCCATCTTCCTTGAAAGTCATAACAAAAGCTCCTGGCTTAATTCCATAGCGTGTAAGATACTCCTGCAATTTGTTCTCGAGCTTGTTCGCTGCGATTTTGGAACCTACTTTCGCAAGGATATTATCTGACGTGAAGACGATAGCGGGTTCTGTATATGACCAAGTACCGATGATCTTGTCTTGAGTAGCTTGTTTACTCTTAGAGAACACTGTCGTCAGGTTACTTGCAACACCGTCTGTCGACGAGCCACCCAACACACCACTTAGGATATCTTTCACGTCTTGAGCCTGAGCAACACTTCCCATTAGAATCATCAGGCACACCATCAATGTTTTCATCATGTCTTTACTCATTACTATTTCCTTATTTTACAAAATTGCGGCAAAATTACTATTTTGCCTAGTAAAGTCAAAATAAATTAAAGGAAATTTGTGTTTATAACTTTTTTTGAGTATTTTTGCTGATGGTATGATTACAGAATTGTCAATTCTTATTCCCACCTACAACTATTGCTGTGTGGAACTTGTGCGTGATTTACACTCGCAAGCAGTTCTCTTAAATGTCCCATTTGAGATCATAGTAGCAGATGACGGCTCTGAAAACAAGGAAACTGTCCAAGACAATTCTTCTATTAATTTGCTCCATCATTGTAGGTTTATTAGAAGAGAAGAAAATATTGGAAGATCTGCTATTAGGAACTTTCTTGTACAACAATCAAAATACAGCACCCTTCTTTTTCTTGATGGCGATGGGAAAATAGATAATCCTGATTTCCTCAAGAACTACATGACTAATAATGCTCCTGTAGTTGACGGTGGAGTTGACATTTTATATGACAAAACTTTAGAAAACAATCTTAAGTATAAATATGAATATGCAAATAAAGAAAAACATAATGCCTTCAAACGACAATCAAGACCATACCAGCATTTCCGCACAACCAATTTCATGGTTAGCCGTAACATCATGATACGTTTTCCTTTTGATGAGCGCTACCGATATTATGGTTATGAGGATGTTATTTTAGGAAAAACGTTTCATCAGAACAATATCCACATCTGCCATATAAACAATCCTATCTGTATGGAAGGTATGGAAAACAATCCTGATTTTGTGAAGAAGACGGAAGAAGGACTACGCACTTTATATTCTTTTAAAGACGAATTAAAAGATTACTCACGTCTGCTCACCTTTTTACAACGACAAAATAGTCTCATTATTTCCTGCATACAAACGTTCCATCATTGTTTTGGAAATCTTGAGCGAAAGAATCTCGTTGGCAATCACCCACAACTATGGATCTTCAAGCTCTATAAAATAGGCTACTACCTTGACTACGCTAAAGAACTATCGTCCGTAGCCAGTCTTTGAGAAAGCCCTTGTATTGATTCTGTGAGTCACAGATTAATACGATGACTTGTCTGCCATCGGCAAGACGGGGTCCTAAGCACATCCCCTCATAATTGGCAAAGCTACGTGCCGTCAAGTTCAATTTCGTCTTAAAGGATACCAGCAGATTTTTCTCAAGGAGCTGCCCTTCGTTCTCTGTGGCGGGTGTCACTATATATACCTTATTATATACATAGGAGCCGATATTCTTCTTCGGTTTGAACACCTCACGCTCCATCACTAACACCCTACCGTCTTCCAATGCTGCCAAGGCAGGGACACCCAGTGTGTGTGTCCCCTCGCGTTCTTCCAATGACTTTGCATCCATCCGATACAGCCAATGGTTAATGGGACGGAAATCGTCACCAAAACTCTGCAGACGTGAAAGACTGTCACCTTTCATCGGTTTCTCAGTTATCGTATAGAACCGACCTGTTTGCGGCTGATAGGTCAGTGCCTCCAATCCTTTGTTAGACTTCGCTTTTTTGAAGACGGCAGGCATCTGGAGTCTGCGCCCAGTCAGTACCCCACTCATCGCATATTCCAGCACCTCATTATCGGCTTCACCGCTAATCCATATCGTACTGTCTTTCGGAAAAAAGCAGATGCCCTCATCATCACGGTTCATTTTCCCAGAAGAGCGAAAGCCATGCTCCGAGGCATGCAGAATATCACCAGTGACGGAATCTATATCGATGGTAAAGAGATGAAAACCGCTCTCCGCCGCTTTATCGTTCACTACCGCATAACGATTCCCCCCCAGCCATGTGATACCACTATAGTTACCTGCAGGAATCGTGGTGTGGAACGAACGTTGTTTCCGCAGTTCCGCACGATGCTCTTGGGCATTGGCAACCATGACCAATAACCAACAGCCAATAGCGAACAGCCATCTATTCATAATCATCAATCACAGAGTTCATAAAATCCATCATAGGTTTTGCAGCCTTGAACATCTTTGCCATCTGGTCAAGCCATTTGTCACCCTCAAAGAAGGACTCTTCCACATGATGCCAGGCACAATAGTCTTTCATTCGCAAATAGTGAAGGTAAGGATAGTCACGGGGAAAACCAGCAGGACAAGTTTTCAGCTTTTCCAGTCCAAAGCCTTGAGGACTCTCCCAATTGGCATCCTCAGGTGCACCATAGTATTTCTTGAAATCCTTTGACTCCACACAATGCAGCCATTCCTCTTCATTTGCCATAATCTCGTTACGACAAGAAGTCAGGATATTTGTAGGCAACCAGTAGTTTCCTACGGCAAGCAGGCAATGGTCGGGCTCTAAATGAATATAATAACCACCTCGCAGTGCCTTCTTGCCATGCGCATTGATATAGGCGCCAAAATGGTTCTTATAAGGAGATTTGTCTGATGAGAACCGTGTGTCGCGATAGAAACGATAAGTAGAATCCTTCACTGTCACCTGTGCAATCGATTCGTCAAACTCTGAAATTCTTGCAATAGCTTTTGCAACACCAGACTCGAACTCACTTCTCGCCTCCATATACTCTCCTTTGTGTTCCTGGAACCAAGGACGATTGTTATTCATCATCACTTCCCTCAGGAAATTCAATATCATCTTACTATCCATAAGTCTATTATATCTTAAACTTTTTCTTCTGGTGTGTTGCGCGCTGAGGAGTACCTGAGATCCCACCTACAGAGGGAGATTTGACACCACGGTACCCATTCCACCGCTGCATGATTTTGTCGACATAGCCAGCCGTCTCAGAACCTCGCATATAACCATATTTCACTACGGGGTCGTTATAATACTCTGGTTGTGCAAGTAATAGAATATAAGGACTGACATCCGCCCACCGCTGAGGGTCACGCCCATTCTTGCGAGCCAGTGCCATGGCATCACGGACATGGTTGGCACCACCGTTATAGGCGGCAAGGATAAATTTAATGCGTTCCTGATGGTTACGGATATCCGAGAACGAACGGTCTAGCTCCCCGATGAGTTTGGCGGCAGCAGCAATACTCTTCTCTGGGTTAAACATATCATCACGAGCAAGTCCTAAGTGGTCGGCAGTGGACGGCATGATCTGCATCAGTCCACAGGCACCAGCCCATGAGCGAGCCTGAGGGTCGAAAGTAGACTCCTGATAACACTGGGCTGCCATCAGTCTCCAGTCCCAGCGGATACTGCGACAATATTGTTGGAAATAGCCATCATAATGAGAGATGACACCCCCTTTGGCATTCAGCATGGGAGCAAAGACACGACGCTTGATGGAGCGTGACGACAACAGATAATCCTCCTCTTTCCTCACCTCGTCGATCAGCTGCGGACGATACCATTCCTTCAGTGCTTTCGTCAGTTCCGGCTTATCTTTCCCAATATGCCATGCTAACTGTTTTGATTTCCCGTCATTACGGAAGAGAATGAGGTCTGCCTCCCCATCCTTCAACCGCCGTTCCATCTCTGCGGAGTCACGGCATAGCTCTATGCGAAGACTCACCCCTATCTTATTCGTGAACCGCTGGCAGAGCATATATTCTGTTCCGAGATGCTTGCCACGATAGTCGTAAAATGTCTCAGGACCCGAAAGGGCAAGAGCTATCAGTTCGCCATTACTGACAATCTGCTCCAGGTCGAACGTAGACGAGGAAGACTCTGCCTCCTCCCCACCCCATGGTGTCATCGGTTCTGGCTGTTTCTGTGTGCAAGCCGTTACCACGAGAAAAAGCCCTAAAAGATGAATATATATACCCTTTCGCATCAAATTCTTTTGATTTTGGGTGCAAAAGTAATCATTTTCTTGCAAATATGATGAGAAATATGTACCTTTGTACACTAAATTAGCTAATTAAATCGTATGTTAAGAATCGCAGTACAGTCAAAAGGTCGTCTTTTTGACGACACTATGAACCTGCTTGCAGAGGCAGATATCAAGGTTAGTTCAGGACGACGCACATTATTAGTTCAGTCAAGCAACTTCCCTTTAGAAGTGCTCTATCTACGTGATGACGACATTCCACAGAGTGTGGCAAGCGGTGTAGCCGACATCGGTGTGGTGGGTGAGAACGAGTTCGTGGAACGTAATGAGGATGCTGAGATCATCTCCCGTTTAGGTTTCTCCAAATGCCGTCTCTCCCTTGCTATCCCCAAGGAGATTGACTACAAAGGTGTGGAGTGGTTTAATGGCAAGAAGATTGCCACATCCTATCCCAATATCCTACGCCAGTTCCTGGAGAAACATCATATTGAGGCAGAGATTCATGTCATCACCGGTTCTGTGGAGATCAGTCCGGGTATCGGACTTGCTGATGGTATCTTCGACATTGTCAGCAGCGGCTCTACCCTTGTCAGCAACAACCTCCGTGAGGTAGAGGTGGTGATGGAGAGCGAGGCCCTGCTCATTGGTCATAAAGGTATGTCACAGGAGAAGCGTGACATCCTTGAGCAGATGCTCTTCCGCTTTAAGGCGGTCAAGGATGCCGAGGATAAGAAATATGTGCGGATGAATGCTCCGAAGGCACGCCTTCAGGAGATCATCAATGTCCTTCCGGGTTTGAAGAGCCCTACCATCATCCCATTGGCTGACGAGGAATGGTGTTCCGTACATACCGTCCTCGACCAGAAGCGTTTCTGGGAGATTATCGGTAAACTGAAAGAGATGGGGGCACAGGGTATTCTCGTGACTCCAATTGAGAAAATGATTCTTTAAAGATTGAAGAACTAAAGGATTGAGAAATTGAAATGAGAATCATCAAATATCCGAAACGGGAACAATGGGCTGAGATTATTGAACGCCCACGCCTGGACCTCTCACAGCTCAACGCTACGGTTGCCTCTGTCCTTGCTGACGTGAAGCAACGGGGTGACGAGGCGGTGAAGGAGTATGAGGCGAAATTCGACAAGGTGGCACTGACCTCCCTTGCCGTCACAGAACAGGAGATGGACGAGGCGGAAAGCCTCATCAGTAATGACTTGAAGGATGCCATCATTCTCGCCCACCATAATATCAAGGTGTTCCATATCTCCCAGCGTTTCGTAGGACAGAAAATCAAGACACAGGAGGGTGTGACCTGCTGGCAGAAGAGTGTCGCCATCGAGAAGGTGGGACTCTATATCCCTGGTGGCACTGCCCCACTCTTCTCTACCGTACTAATGCTTGCCACTCCTGCCAAGATAGCCGGCTGCAAGGAGATTGTGCTCTGTACGCCTCCGAACAAGGAGGGAAAGGTGAATCCTGCCATCCTGTATGCGGCACGTGTGGCTGGTGTCAGCAAGATTTTCAAGGCTGGTGGCGTACAGGCTATCGGTGCCATGGCATACGGAACAGAGTCTATCCCTAAGGTCTATAAGATATTCGGTCCCGGCAACCAGTATGTGATGGCGGCAAAGCAACAGGTGAGTCTCGACGAAGTTGCCATTGACATGCCTGCCGGTCCTTCGGAGGTGTGTGTCATTGCCGACGAGACAGCCAACGCGGAGTTCGTGGCTGCCGACCTGCTCTCACAGGCAGAACACGGTATCGACTCCCAGGTACTGCTCATCACCACCTCGGAGAGTAAGCTGGAAGAGATACACCAGCAGGTTGACAAACAACTTGAGAAATTACCACGTAAAGAACTAGCTTCCAAAGCATTGGAGAACAGTTGCTATGTGCTCGTAAGAGACTATGACGAGATGATGGAGTTGACTAATCTCTATGCTCCGGAGCACTTGGTGATACAGACGGCGAACTACGAACAACTTGCCGAGAAGGTGGTCAATGCTGGCAGTGTCTTCCTCGGGAAATATGCCTGTGAGAGTGCCGGTGACTATGCCAGCGGTACCAACCACACCCTGCCGACTCACGGCTATGCAACTGCCTATAATGGGGTGAACCTCGACAGCTATTGTCGAAAGATTACCTTCCAACACCTGACAGAGGAAGGTATCCGTCACATCGGCCGTGCCGTGGAACTGATGGCAGAGGCAGAACAACTGGATGCCCATAAGAATGCAATGACGGTCCGCATCAAGAGTCTCACCTAACACACCTATAATACATACCCGCCCTATGAAACCTTTAGAGCAACTAGTCAGAAAGAATATCTGGAGCCTCGCTCCATACAGCAGTGCCCGTGATGAATACTCCGGCAAGGAAGCGCATGTGTTCCTCGATGCCAACGAGAATCCGTATGGAGCACCTTATAACCGATATCCCGACCCTTTACAGCGGGAGTTGAAGAAACAGATCTCGAAGGTGAAGGGTGTTCCCGAGCAGATGATATTCCTCGGCAACGGCAGTGACGAGGCTATTGACCTGCCTTACCGCATCTTCTGCGAACCGGGCAAGGACAACGTTGTGGCAATAGAGCCGACATACGGCATGTACAGGGTATGTGCCGACATCAACGATGTAGAGTATCGTCCAGTGCTGCTGGATGACAACTTCGATTTCAAGGCAACCGACCTGCTGAAGGCTTGCGACAGTCATACGAAACT
Source organism: uncultured Prevotellaceae bacterium (assembly GCA_902776195.1). GTDB lineage: Bacteria > Bacteroidota > Bacteroidia > Bacteroidales > Bacteroidaceae > Prevotella. The sequence continues at coordinate 87,169 of CACYPF010000005.1, forward strand.
CATCTGGATATGTTCACCGAACAACCCTACGGGCAACTCCCTCAACCGTGACGAGATCATCAAGGTGATAGAGGGTTTCGAGGGGATTGTCATCGTCGACGAGGCGTATAGCGACTTCGCCCAGCAGAAGACGCTCCGTACTGAATTGGCAAAATATCCCAACCTCATCGTCCTCAATACGATGTCAAAGGCTTGGGCACTAGCAGGTATCCGCCTCGGTATGGCTTTTGCCGCACCAGAGATTATAGCTATATATAATAAGGTAAAGTATCCGTATAATGTCAACATGCTGACACAGCAACAGGCTTTAGAGGCATTGAAAGACCCGTACGAGGTGGATAAGTGGATAAAGACCTTATTGACCGAGCGTACCCGTCTGATGCAGGCATTTACAGAACTGCCCATCTGCGAACAGGTTTACAAGACAGATGCCAATTTCTTCCTTGCCAAGATGACCGACGCACAGAAGATTTACGATTACTTGGTTGACAAGGGTATCATCGTCCGCAACCGTACCCGTGTGCAGCTCTGTAACAATTGTCTGCGCATCACTATCGGTATGAAGAGTGAGAACAACGAATTGCTCTCCGCATTGAGACAATTCTAGTAATACTGGAGCACTAGAAGAACTAGGAATACTAGAAATACTAGTTACAATGGAACGCCTTTGGAATCGGAACTATATCAAGGTGATGACGGCGAACTTCTCGCTGTTCTTCGCCTTTTATCTGCTCACCCCACTGCTACCCCTCTATCTGCACGAGACCTTCGGGGCAACGAAGGACGTGATAGGCTTGGTATTGTCGGGTTATACCATCACGGCACTGCTCTTCCGTCCGTTCAGCGGCTATTTCGTCGATTCCTTTCCACGCAAGAAGGTACTGATGGTCTGCTTTGCCGCCTTCGCCATTTTCTTCGCAGGCTATCTCGCGGCAGGAACCCTGCTGCTCTTTACCATTGTCCGTACCTTGCATGGCGGTCCCTTTGGTGCTTTGACAGTTGCCAACTCCACCGTCGCCATTGATGTCCTTCCCTCCTCCCGTCGTAACGAGGGAATCGGCTATTACGGACTCAGCAATAACCTCGCCATGGCGATAGCTCCCACTTTTGCCATCTATACCTATGCCCAGACCCATAACTTCCAACTCCTCTTCTGGCTTGCCCTCGCCATCGCCACCTTCGGATGGATTGTGGATGCGACGGTTTCTGTCCATTCCCCTAAACAGGGGAAGTCGGATAGGGTCTTATCCCTCGACCGCTTTTTCCTCGCCCGTGGTTGGTTGTTGGGAATCAACATGGCGTTCTTCGGCTTCTGCTTCGGTGTGATGAGCAACTACCTTGCTATCTATGGCAAACAGGTGCTGGGCATGACAGGGGGTACAGGGACATGGTTTATGCTCTGCTCCATCGGACTCATGCTCTCCCGGATACAAGGTGGCAAGGCATTGCGACAAGGACGACTGACCCATAACGCCTCTGAGGGGATGGTTATCTCACTCGTCGGCTACATCCTGTTTATCCTCCTGCCTACCTTAGGTGGCAGCCAACTCTTCACTCTTCACTCTTCACTCTTCACTTACATAGGCTATTACTCCTCCGCCATCCTCATCGGTCTGGGCAACGGTCACATGTGGCCCGCTTTCCAGAACATGATGATTTCCATGGCACACCATAATGAACGGGGCACCGCCAACAGCACCATCCTTATCTCATGGGACGTGGGGATGGGACTCGGCATCCTGGCGGGTGGAGCTATCGCAGAACATTATGGCTACAACGCAGCCTTCTGGACTGTCGCTGTAGCCAATGCAATAGGAGTTATCCTCTATTTCCTCAAAACCCAATTCTTCTTCCTTAGACGAAGGATTGAGTAGTGTCCTTTTCTTTCTTAGAAAGTGAAGTCGGTCTTCATCACACCATCACCATAGATGGTCTTGAAGTCGTTACGCATGGAGATGACGTAAAAGCCTGCCTCACGCCATTTCGCCTCACGGCTGGCACCTTCTGCAAGATTGGCATGGTCGCGCACGTCATCATCGGCAACGAGCATGAAGGCAGCAGAGCGGTATTCGTCGTTACCCATACAGTAGTTATGCATGGCAATGTCACCACTACTGTTACCAAACGACAGGACAGGAACCTTTCCTATCTCTTGTGAGATCTGCAGCACTTTATTCGTCTTGAGGTTTTTGATGATCAGTTCGTCGGTACGCACCAGATGCTCCTCCTGGCCAATGGTATAGTTGACACCCACCTCAGTGCCCTGCTTGTTACCCTTCAGCTTTACATCCATACCAATGACATTGTTAGGCTCGATGCCGTAGTCCTCCAAGAGTGAGCGGCAGATAAACCGGTCGGAGCCTGAAACGACATAGCAGGTAAAGCCGTTTGCCCTCAAGAAGTCGAGCACCTGCAGCATGGGTTTATAAAAACTTTGAGCATAGGTCATACCCACGAATCCGTTGGCGGTCTTACTGGCGTAGTTCTTTACATAGGCATCGAACTCAGCGAGTGTCATGCCTGCGTAAGCCTTTGCCGCTGCATAGGCATGCTTCATATCGAATCCAGAAGGGAGTTTCTTACCGTTTCTCACGAAGTCGCGGATGTCCTGTGCCGCCTCCTTCACATCATCCGGAGCCTCATAGTTAGGATCGTCTAATGCACGGTACTCCAGCAGATTATACTCAAAATACGTCGGATACAACTCTCCGACGAGTGTACCGTCCATATCGAACGTAGCGATGCGGTCTTCCTTCGGGATGTAGTTTTTCGACTCGGTATTCGTCACATCAGCAACAAATTCTTTCAGGGCGGTAAGAGCCTCACACTGGTTCCACTGCGTGAAATATTCCATCTGCTGTGTGTTTACGGTGTTCTTGTCATCGTCCCCACATGATGTAAACGTTGTTACGCCGCATAAGAGGATGGCGGCGAGCATCCATAGTCTCATCTTTTCCATTTATATTAGTGTTTTTACTTAAATCTGGTGCAAAGGTACAAAGATTTAAATAAAGATACAAACAAAAAGGTGGAAATAATATAATACTGAATTATTTGGAGGAAATCGGAATAGTTCGTAACTTTGTATGCGAAATTGATGAACTATGATTAGGAAAGCAAACACAAAAGACATCAAAGGTATCATCGCATTGCTGCATCAGGTCAATATGGTGCATCATGTGATACGCCCCGATTTATTCAAACCGAACACGACCAAATACAACGAGCAAGAACTGGAGACGCTTCTCTCCGACGACAGCATGCCCGTCTTCGTCTATGACGATGGAGAGATACGGGGACATGCGTTCTGCCAGGTCAATGAAGTAAGAGACCACCGACTACTGGTGAATGTCAAGACGCTGTATATCGATGACATCTGTGTGGACGAGTCGGAACGCGGCAAGCACATAGGAAAAGCACTGTATGAGCATGTCCATGACTATGCCAAGTCTATCGGCTGCCATAACATCACCCTCAACGTATGGGAGGGCAACGACAGCGCACGCCACTTCTACGAGAGCATGGGACTGGGCATCCAGAAAACGACCATGGAGGTAATTATTACATGATAAAGTATGAAAACAATTCATTTCTCTCAATGAAGTGCCGTCCCAGCTATTCACCCCAATAAATCACCACACGACGTCACCTTTTACTTCTCTGAACTGTTATATTATTGAATCGGTTCAAGAAAACAAAAGTATAACAATAAAAAAGAAGAAAGAATTATGGAAAATTTAGTTGCCATCTTAGTACCTATTGCCTGCGGATGCGTGCTGCCCATCATGATCGTGTGGCTTTACATCCGCAAGAAGATGAACGAGACCAACCAGCGCACGCAGATTGTGCTGGCAGCCATTGAGAAGAACCCCGATATGGACATCGAGGAACTGATGAAAAAGATTTCGCCCAAGAAGAAACTGCTGAAGGAGAAACTGCTGGCGAAACTGCTGTGGGGCAGTATTATTACTTTCCTTGGTGTAGCCTTGATAGGCTTCTGCATCGTTCAAGCCTTGGTTGGCGGAATGACGACTACAGCGCTTCAACAATTCAGTCTGTTCGGAGCAGTTCTTTCAGGCATTGGCATCGCTATCCTTGTTAATTACAACACTGGCAGGCGAATGCTCGCCAAGGAGATGGAGGCAGAGGAGCAGATACTGGTCATGCAAGCTGAGAGCAAGTGACACGCGAACAGTTCATCACCCTGGTGGAGCGTGAGCAGGAGGCACTTCGCGGCTTTCTGCTCGCCCTCTGCTGCGGAAACAAGGGCGATGCCGACGACCTGGCGCAGGACACGTTGGTGAAGGCATACCTCTCGTCGGCTGGCTATCAGGACCGGGGACGCTTCCGCTCGTGGCTCTTCAAGATTGCCCACAACACGTTCCTCAATCACAGGGCAAGCCTGCGCACAGCGGAGAGCCTCGACGAGGCACGGATGCTCACGAGCAGTCAGGCTGCCGACAACAGTTTCGAGCACCAGAGCCTCTACCTCGCCCTGCGCACCCTGCCGCCCAAGGAGCGGTCGGCAATCACGCTCTACTATCTCAGCGGCTACGACATCAAGGAGATTGCCGCCATTACCGATACCTCGGAGGATGCTGTGAAAAAGCAGCTCTCGCGGGGCCGTGACAAATTGAAAGAAAGACTGAAGTTATGAGTAAACAGCAAGGAGATACAGAAGTTATGACAAAAGACAAAGCACTTGAGGAAGTCTTCCTCGCCCAGCAACCCCATTTCGACGACCAGTGCGCCTTCATGGACGCACTCACCCGCCGTCTCGATGCCGTGGAGTATGTCCGCCAGCATCAGAATGCCACGCTTCGCCGCTATAAGATGGCGATGGTCGCTGCCTTCGTCGCAGGCATCGTCAGCGGAGCCGTCACCCTTGCCTTCGTCCTGTCGACGCCTGCCGATGTGCCCCTGTTCACCTTCCATGTTGAGTCGGGCATCCTACTGTGGCTCGTCCAGAACTCCCGTGTTATTTCAGCTACCGTCCTTACCCTGTTGTTAAGTATTGGTTTGATGAGTATTGCAAGTAATGTACACGATATTTTTCGCATCCAGAGATTTGCCTCTATCTGAAAAAAAAGGTAGGTCTTTGGCTATTCAAGACCTACCCCAATATTAAGAGTTATACTTTTATCTGCTCTTATTCTGGCTTCAGTTTATGATTTCCATCGCCAGGTTTTTCTGACGATGACGGTTATCGTATGGCTGATTGTACGCAGATGGAAGTTCTTGCCCAGTACGATCAGCAGGACGGCTGAAAGGATGAGCACGATGCCGACCACGAGACGGAACGTGAGCGATTCGTCAAAGACCATCACGCCGATGGCTACCGCCGTCAATGGCTCCAAAGCTCCCATGATGGCAGTAGGCGTGGCGCCCACTTCATGAACGGAAACGGTCATCAAGACAAGCGAGAGAACCGTTGGCACCAGACCCAACCAACATGCAAAGAACCATGCATGCGGCGACGGCGGCAACATCAGATGCAAGTCGGGTGAGGTGAACGAATAGGCAAGCAACGATAGCATACATATCAGCAGGACATAGAACGTAAGCTTCAACGATGACATGCGGATGCTCGACTGATTAACCACCACGATATAGACGGCGTAAGTCAGCGATGACACCATAACCAGAAGGACACCTGTCGCACTGATTGGCACACCTGCGTCGCCTCTGTAGAGCAACCCTATGCCCGCTAAGGCAAGGATGATGGCCGTAACCGTTGAAGCTGTGACCCTCTCTCTGAAGCATGTAGCCATGATGACAGCCACCATCACGGGATAGACAAACAGGATGGTGGAGGCAATGCCGGCATCCATAAATCGGAAGCTCTGATAGTATGTGATGCTCGATGCAGCAAAGAGCAGTCCGAGCGAGCCGAGCGTCTTCAATTCTCTGCCGCTGATTCGGAAAGATTTACGCTCCACAAGCAACATCACAGCCAGCATCAATACCGCCATGGAGAAACGATAGAAGAGTACGGATGACGTGTTCACACCCTCCTCGTAAAGCGGTAAGGCTCCGAACGGGTTAGTGCCATAACAGACAGCTGCCAGAATGCCGCAGATAATTCCTTTATGCTTCATTCGTCAGGTTGTCAATTACAATGACTTTTTTCATATTCGTACTTAGTCTGTGTGATTAAACTTTGTTGCAAAGTTAGTCAATTCTGATAAATTCCCGTGAATATTGCGTAACTTTAACTCTCGCAAAAACATGTATGTTATATGTATGTTATATGTTTGAGCAACATATAACATGGCTCAATCCCTTTGTACAAGGGTGCTTGCGCCCTGTCATGTTATAAGGTTATATGTTTTTGCGAAATTCATAATAATCAGTTACTGACTGAGGGGCATTCAGTTACCGACTAAAGCCTGTTTTCATTACGACTAAAGCCTCCATTTGACGGAAATGCCTCGCATCCCTCACTCCAATATCTGTTATGGGGGTACTCCGATGCCTCCCGTGGGGCTTGGAAATAATCCCCAAGCCCCACGGAGACGGCACCTTCGACTCACGGAGCCTAGGGCTTCGCAAAGAGGAAGTGCCGCAATTCTTTTATATGTTATCTTCATGTTTTGCGCTAAATTGGAATTTACCTGTTTTCCCAACCTTCTTTATTACTTCCTGTTTCGTAACTCATAGAGGAAACATGCGGATACTCAGTTGTGTCTAAGTTGTACTTCCGAATCGACAAATAAAACCGCAAATTATCGCATATTATGCGACGTTTTTAGTCAATAATCGTCGGAAGCCTTCTTCTGAAGACCAAAAAGGGACCTGCCCAAACGGACAGGTCCCTTTATTAAATATGTCAGAGTTATTTTACTCCTCTACTGCTGCCTGCGCGGCGGCTAACAGATGCTGATTATCAGCGAGTTACAGAGTTTTTAAACTACTGGCGACTCTTTTGCGACACATTCTGCACGTCCTCACGCTTTCATAACTGTTATTTATTTATACTAAATTTTGATGTATCATATGAACCTTTATAGGGTTTTGCTGTTCCTTTGCTTGTAAAAAACCTATCCTTTATGGGATTCCAATCACCAACCTCGATACTTCCATCAAAGAAACACAATCTATCATGTATTTTATCTGTTCCAGTTTTTCCCAATGAACGATAAGTTGGTACAGGTTCTATGACCTGCCCGTCTGATTCATATATCAACTTAGGCATACTCTCATTCTTGCATGCATTCAATATTTCATCTTTACAATTCAAAGGACCAGCTATAATCAAACCACTATTATCTTTTATTGCCCTAATAAGAATTCCGCCAAATTTGCCTTCGTTATTCTTATAATGACTATCAAAGCAAATATCTATTCCGCTAAGATGATAAAACAACTGTCCTCCTTGATAATTATCACGAGGATATGTCACTTCTTGCCATTTATTTAGATTTTTGTCTTTCAAATACATTGCCCTATCATAATAATAGAATTCTATTTCTGCAAAACGGAAAGTTTCATTCCCGCATGCGAGATGATAGTTGCTAAATAGTTCACGTGCAATTTCTGCACATTTAACTTGGATACTTTCATAGTTCGATAATCCTTCAAATGGATTCTTAAATAGTTCGAAAACTTTTTCCATGATTCATTTCTTTTGATTTATTTTGCAAATATACTAAAAAATGGACGTTGTCCCTATTGGTAACGGAAAAACTATCGCTTACATTTGGTTTTAAGCATATCATCAATCTTGTTTTTGATTTGATCTTTCTTATAATCTTCCAAATCTATTATGGGAATGCGTGCACATTTCGCTAATACTTTAAGATAATTCTCATAGATTGTCCATGTTAGACAATTCAATGCACCACCATTCTCTGCTATAAAATCTCGCATCTGCACTTGATAGATATTGTCTTCATACTCGGGGTATAGTTGCTTGTATTGGGCCAATGTTTCCGCGTCTGTGACTTCATCTCCAAGTCCTGGAATGATAATGAAATCGCATGTTTGTAAACTGTTGATATATGCCCAACTCAAGTCATCATATTTGCTTAGTTCGAGTTCTATGACTTCAAAATGCTTTGCCAGTGATGAATACATCTCTTGAGCTATCTTGTCATCGTACAGTTGCAGATTTACCAATACTTGAGGCTTGCCAGATTTACTTATACCAACATACCTAACTATTCCATCCGTGTGACCAAAGATATCTTCTTTATCCCATGGAAGCCAAACGATTGTCAAGTCTGGTGACTGGAAAGCACATTTAAGAAGACACTCTATTTGCTCTTTGCTGAAAGATGGATTTTCGTTGAAAACTTTTTCAGTCATGACTACGTATTCCGTTTCTTTGCCTTTTTTCTTTCCTTTACAGAATACCATATTACCTCCGTCAACGACGAACGGAATATCCACAATTTCGTAATTATGTGCAAATGGGCAGTTTTTTATGACTTTATCAACATTTGTAATGTACTTCTTCTTGTCTTGAAGATAATCTGGATTATAAATGAACTTAACGAAAACATACTCATCCATTTGTATTGGCATAAAATCTCTTACCCAATAGTCTTTCGTGTGAGAAACAGTTCCCATACCTTTGTGATATGTCCCAATAATGTCCCAAAGTTCTAATTTCAGTTCGGGGTAGTGTCTTTCCAACAGGCTTGACAAGACGACCTTACTTTTTTCTTTTTCTGTTATTATCATATCGCAATTCTTTTTAATGTTAAACATGATGATTCGTCGACTAATCACGGCGCAAAGATACAACATATTTAATACTTGGACCAAACTTTTTTGTTAACTTTTGTTAGAGTTTTCGGAATGGTAATTTATTGATTATTAATATGTTATATTAATATTTGTATTAAAATTTCCATCGTATTTATATTATAAAAATTGCATGTTTTATGTCTATGACTTAAAGTGCTAAGGAAAAATAATGATGCACATTTTGCGACGTTTTACCACCAAAATCGTCTGGAGATAAAACATAAAAAGGGACCTGCCCAAACGGACAGGTCCCTTTCATTATATCAGAGAGTTTATTTACTCCTCTACTGCTGCCTGCGCGGCGGCGATGTATTCGAGGAAATAAAGGGTATTTGTGAGTTTACTCTTAACAATTTCGCAACATTTCAAAGCATTTTTATGGCGAACGCTTTCAAGCCATTTTCTCGGGTTTATATGAGTTATGAGGTATTCATAAGCGTAATTTCTTTATGTTGTCAGTTTCTCGTAGTAGGATGGAATATAATCCATCTTCCACCGCTTGGGATATTTATCTTTGTTCTCCATCACACCTATTATTATTTAAAGAGTGCATCTATTGTATTACTCCCCATATTCTTTCTGATCTTGTCTGGAGCGATTAGTTCAACAAAGTTGGCGAATTGTTCCGTATTACTAAAGAAGGATACCACTTCTGTACTTGCTTTTGTCTTCCGACGGAAATTCTGATTGAAGTAGTTAAAATGCGAAACCATGTGTATCTGCAAGCATGGTGTGTTACTTTGACTAAACTTAGTAAAGGCAAACTTGTTCTTATTAACAGGCATCAGTTCAAACTGAGGCTTGTCAATGTTCCATATCGATATGCCCGCAATGGGTAATTCGATAGGGATTTCTTTCTCGAATTGTCCTGTTAGGTTGTTTTCGGCAACTGTCGTCCATTCCTTGTACTTTTCTTCTATCCTCTTTAAAGTAGAATAGAGGGAGTCGCTATACTGGAGATAGAAAACCGGTCCGTCGCATTTTAGCCCTAACGTTCTGATTTCAGAATTAGTTGGGGTTACACCTATTAGATATATATTGGAAGAATCTTTGGATGTTATTGCAAAGACTCTCTTCACCTTATCCAAGGTGTTGTATGGGCCAATATCTACCTTTATACAATCCATATAGGTGTTTCCATTGCTTTGGCTAAAGCAACCGATTGAACAAATCATGAGCAGTAATATAGAAATTATTTTTCTCATAATTATTAACGTGTAAAATTATGATGGTATATTATACAACCGTTCTCTCTTTTTCAATATTAGTATGTTGTCTGAGCTGGTTAGAAAGATTTGTTACTTCCTTTTCCAGCTCAATAATCTTTTGTGTCAGTTCTTTGTTTTCATCCCTTGCTTCTCTATATAGTGAAACTGGAACTGTTCCATTTTCAACGTTTTCTGCATTTATTTTTTCACTTCTGCTTTTTTGTTTTAAGTCAGGACAAAATTCCTCAAAAAAGTTATAGTCAAGTTGAATGCTGATAAGTTTCAATTTCTCAGTGTCCATACTTGATTTCTTCAACATAGCATTAACGCTTGGTTGTTCCATACCAAGCATTTTTGCAAACTCTGCCTGAGTTATTTTCAAGGTTCTCAACCTTTCTTTTATTGTTTCGCCGACATGAATCAGCCCAATGTTTATAGACATAACCGTATAAATATAGTTAATAAATACTAAAATTATAGACGTTTATCTATATTTTATAATTAAATGACTATCTTTGCACCAGATTTCATGCAACCATCTATGCAACTTATGGTGCAACTACGGATGCAACTTCAGATGCAACTTCGGTGCAAAATTAAATAAAATAAAGCGAAATACAAAATAATATGGTAAAAAACAACCTATTTGAAACCGATTATGAGCGTTTTCTTCGTGAGAGAGCGGAAAACATTCAGAATGAGTATCTGAATTGTGCCCATGAAATCCTCACTGGTCAGATAACTCCTAATCGTGTGATACAACACCTCTCCAAGAGGTTCAATCTTTCTGGTGAGGGTATCAAAAAAATCCTGAAGCGCAATGGTATCTATTTGAGCGCCAAGCAGCCAGTGATACGCCCACAGTATGAGCCGAAACAGCTATCGATGTTCGGAGCGGAGCAGGCGAATTTGGCAAGGGTATAACAATCATTCTTTATGTCGTAAATATTTTCTAATTTCAGCTATTATGGAAAAGTATATGATTTATTTGGAACCTACAGAGAAGGACGGCAAGAGCCGGAGTTTCATTCATTCCTGCCGTGACTCTGATGCTGCCAAGGATTACGCCAAGTTTCTGTTAGGCGTTGGCAGCGGTAATTTCCATCGTGCTATCGTGCAGAAGCAGTATGGCGACAACTCCTTCCAAGAGGAGATCGACCCTGTTGTGTTCTCCAAGAATCTGTAGTAGGTTATGATACAGCTGACGTTCCCTGACAAGTGCGTTACCTATAGCACATTCATCAACGACCTTGCGACGGCACTGGTGCCAAAGCTGATGGAGGCGATGGAGAATCCGAGTGACCTCATTTCCCAGAACAAGGCTTTCAAGGTCTTTGGACAGGGGAACATCCGTCGGTGGCGTGAAAAGGGTCTCTTGGAGCCTGTCAGCAAGCGTCCGGGGAAGATAGAATACCGTCTGTCAGACCTGCGTATTCTCCAGCAGCGCAAGCAAGACTATTTCGAGTGAGCAGATTTGTGTGATACTGCAATATAAAACAAGTAAAAACCGAAACAATGACTTCTATCATAGTAACGAACTTCTTCGCCAGGGCATCCAACAGTCCGAAGTATGTGCATCCCATCGGTGAGCAGATGCGCAAGGCAGAGAACTATGCCTTTGAGAGTGAGGAGGAGTTCAACCGTTATCTGGAAGGATTGGAGAAATGGACGAAGGAAATCAATGAGAAGCAGCGCGTCCGTCTAACTCTCAATCATACCACTCACGAGAACCACGGTGAGGTGGTTATCTACCGTCAGGGACAGTCTGGCTATGGCGACTTGTTGCGCCTGACATATATCCGTTTGCAGGGTCACGTCTGTGTCGGCATTGACGGCAGGACGTTACGCCAGTTACCATTCTTAAACGAAGTAGGAGAGTAAGCCTATGGCGTATAAGGTCATGAAACGGGAGTTTGTCCGTCAGCGTCCCAAGTGGCTTGTCCACTTGCTGTTCGCTATCCCTGCCCAGGTCTATGAAGCCTGTGATACACAGGATGAGGTGGAAGCCCGTTTTCAGGACATCTACAAGGGAATAGAGGAAGTGAAGCTTTTCGAGAGAAACCAGAAGTTGCACCTGAAGGTTCTCGATGACGGCATTTCCATTAACAGCAACAAAGACAGACCATACATTAAGTTTACCATCAATAATAACTACTACAAGATCTGATTATGACAGACAGAGACAGAATACTACAAAAGACGAATGGAGGTTTTGACGTTTTCGTCCATTACATGGGTGAGGACTGCAAGAAGAAGGTGTTCCGCAACCCCTTCCGTACCGACAACTCCCCCTCATGTCATCTGTATTTCCACGAAGACCAGCAGGGCGGCGAGGGTCGCTTTATCCTGAAGGATTTCGGGGATAGCGAGTGGCGTGGTGACTGTTTCTGGCTCGTCGGTCGTCTATGCAGCCTTGACGTACGCAATGACTTCATGGAGATCTTGCGTACCATCGACAAGGAGCTGAACCTGTATATCCTTGACGATGCTCCTGCGAATGTTCATCCAGTGATGAACAAGGTGCAGAGGGAGCGTATCAGCGACAACCGTCCTGTGAAGTTCACTCCCAAATACAGGAACTTCAACAAGCATGAGCTGAACTATTGGGCTTCTTATGGCATCAGCTTGTCCATTCTGGAGCGTTTTCATGTCAAGTGTCTGTCCTCTTGTTATTTTGAGCGTGACGATGGTACCAGCTACAATATCAACGGTACTATGGATGTACCGATGTTCGGCTACACTTTCTTTGACGGTGCCGGCATCAAGGTCTATCGCCCGAATGCCCAGATAGGCCGTTTCATGTATGCCGGTACGCTGCCGAAGCCATACGTTTTCGGATGGGAGCAGCTCTCTTCCCGTCAGAGCTATGTGATTGTCACTGGAGGCGAGAAGGATGTGATGTCCCTCTCTGTCCACGGCTATGACGCTATCTGCCTGAACAGTGAGACAGCAAAGCTGCCTTTCAATCTGTTGAAGGAGTTGTCAGGTCGCTATGAGCATATCATCTTCATCTATGACAGCGACGAGACCGGCAGACGGGAGTCAGCCCTTCGTGTGAAGGAGTGGAACGAGTTTATGAAGGGACAGGGATGTGAGAATCTGCTACGTGCCTATAGTGTCACCCTTCCGTTGGCTGGTACCAAGCAGGATAAGGATGCCAGTGATTTCTTTAAGTCAGGTCACTCTGCTACTCTTGTGCGTGACCTCGTTTTCCGTGCAATTCAAGGTGAATCAAAACTATAAATAGATATGAATATGTGTCAGACTACACAACGAACATTCCAGCCGAAGGCCAGCAATGTGAAGCGCGAGGGTTATTGCAGCCCGCATAAACTGAACATCTACTATCCTCCGAAGCCTGATGTCCGTGCGTATATCAAGACTGTGGAAGTGTCTTGTATGAATAGGCTTTTTCAGGGTATCGGTTTCCGTAATAACAAAGGTGGTCTGGAGTTCTTCAGTGAGGAATACAGGGAGAAGCACTGTGCCACTGCCAGTGAATATCTTGACTTGTTACGCAAGGAAAAGCAGCAGTTAGAGGAAGAGTATGAGAATGTCCAGTTAGAGATTTCCCGTGGCAACGGCTCTATAGATGACTGGCAGGAAAAGTATGAGGAGTTAGAGCGTCAGCTACAGGATGTAAAAGACTCTATGCAGCATTTCATCATTCAGTGTAAGACAGGCCAGATTGCCGAGTCGGAAAAGCTCCGCATCCGCAAGCAGCTTGGCATTGAGGACAGGAATATCCAGAGACAGTTGGACTGTGTAAAGGCTGAGATAGACGGTTACGAGCGGAACAAGGAACGCCTTTCCATGCTCTCCTGCATCCTTCCTGAGTTGCAGATTAAGATCGACAACAAGGAAAAGGAGCTGGCTATTGCCAAGACCTATACTATTGAGCAGCCTGGACTGCTCACGTTCCCATGGGTGAAGGGCATTGTTGCCAAGCAGGTCAACCTGTTTGCGGATATGTTTGATTATATTGCCTATGTCTTTCTGGCGAATAACCCCGATGCAGAGAAGCTTCCTACACTCTGTGACAACATTGTCCTGAATGACCCTCGTAACTTTACGGATATGCTGCTCAATTCTGTCGGCTACGACCGTATCTATTGCTTTTTCCCTCATACCCTGTCAGGTGAGGTGATAGAGAAAACCATCCTCACCAGTATTGACGCACGGCGTGTTGTCAGCCTGAGCGACTACTACGGTGACTATACCACGCTCTATGAGTATGCCAAGACATTTGATGAATTTGTTCCCTTAACAGGTAAGATATGAAAAGATGCAGGACATGTGCGGCCCGTCATCATGACGAAGATGGCTACTACTGTGAATATACGAACGAGCGTCTGCATGAGCAGACCGTGACACCTCCATGTACGAAGTAAAACAAGTAATAAATATATGCCAAGAGTGAAGAAACAACAGGAGGTGCAGCCAGAGGCTACCACCCCCACGAAGAAAAAGACTGCCGCTAAGAAGTCCGCCGCCGCCAAGGAAAAGAAGGTGGACGGTCGTACCGTCGAAGGCAAGTTGCAGAAAATGCAGGCCGACTATGAGAAGGTCAGCAAGAAATACGAAGAGCTGTGCAAGCACTATGCTGAGTTGAAGGTGGAGCAAGAGACCATGCTTTCCACCGTGAAGACCTTGGAGATGCTGCTGGCATCCTTCAATGCCCTCACCCGCAAGGGCGAGGTGAAGATGATGAAACCTGAGAAGGGAACATCCTACTGGTACATCCGTGCCATGGCCACGGTAAAGAGCTTTGAGGTTGTCACCTGTTCCTGGAATGACTGGACCAGTGACCACTACCGCTACGTGAAGGGTAACATGTTCCTTGACCAGAAAACGGCCAATATCGCTTGTCAGGCCCTGAACATGATGCTGTCAAAGTTGAATCATTAAAATCGTGGAGCTATGATAATGACTTTTTTTCATACGATCTGTTATTTGTTTTGGTTAGTCATCTTGGCTGCTATTGCTGTCATTGCCGTCAGCATAGCCAGTGTGGTGGTCAAGGTGATTTTCCTGAATCCCAAGGAGAGTCAGTCCCAGCATAATAACGGTTACAAATCAGAGTAGAGCTATGTATGATGACGTTATAAAGTTTTCAAACCGAAACACAGACCTCGAAAAGACCGAGGAGCTGTGGGTGGGTACTGGCTATGATGACCGTCTGGATGATATCATGGACAATATCGTCAAGACCACCGGCTTTGCCCCCTCGAAGAATATGCAGCCCATCCGTGAGGGTGTGTTCCAGATAATGGACAGCACCACCGTTGATGACCTGAAGGACTTGGCAGAACGCATCAAGGAGGTCTATCTGATAGACTGCTTCCAGATAGCCATTGACCGTGATCATAACACGGCGCATATGCTCTTTGACTTCAATATCCGTGACAAAGGGAAGAGCGTTGTGCTGAACCGCAGTGAGCAGATTGTTCTGAGTGTGATGATACTCCGTTACCTGGATCTTCCTCGTCCTGAGTGTGCCGATGAATGGATGGGTTATTTCCTCAAAGGTCGTTTTACGGACGACGAGGATGTCTTTGAGAACTGGCTGAACAATCTGAAGCACAAGAAGCTCAACAAGAATGATTTCAACCTTGCCAAGGAAATGAGCATCTTCGTGAAGCAGATGTGTCAGGGCATGGCCGTCTTCGGCATCCGAAAGAAAAATAAGGAGTTTGTCTAAGGTGTAGTGAACTGTTATGGATAAGAGAATCAAGATATACGTGCTAATGCTCTCTGAGTATTTCCCTGTCAGCCATCCGAAGGCGGGTCAGCCTACGGGGTTTGCTGACGCGCTGAAAGCCAATCTCCAGCGTCTGGAGTGTCACGAGCAGCGTCAGTGTGTGGGCTGTGGAGAGTGCGTACGGCCCTTGAAATACCACACTTTACGCAGAAATGCTGAACTGTGGGAGAAAAGAGCTGCTGAGATCAATGCCGGTCATGCCGTCCTTTCTATCCGTCAGTGGAGTGGCAAGCCCTATGGCAAAGGCACCCACCAGATAGAGATAGTCCGTCTTACCCATCTTGGTACACAGCGTATAACGATGTCCTATCAGTGGCATCAGGTGTTATCAGTCTATTTCCCTACTTCGCCGGAAGTGCATACTTCACAACGGGCGAAAGCCGTTGAGCTTTCCAGGTTAGCATCCAATGATGGCTTGTCCGTTGTCGATTTCATGCATTGGTTTGCATTAAGGAAGAAAAGATGTTCAGAAGATTTTCATGGTGTTATCCTCCACTTTACAGATATGAGATATTGATTGTTAAACAGAATAAAACAAAACATTATTTATGGCAAAAGTAGAACCCACAAAAATTGAGATCAGCCCGGTAAGCTGGGCAGGCGAGATTGTTACGAAGTACCAAGGTTTCGCTATCGTCACCCGTCCTAACGGGGAAGTCAAGAAGATGTCTGGTGATCCGATGGGAACCAAGGCAGCAGCCCTCTCCAGTCTGAAGCACGAGATGCAGCAGCGCATGGATGATGTGTCATCCGCTATTGCCTCTCTGAAGGACTATGTGTTAGAGTAACCATTTTGTTTCATTTTTAAATTCAAACTAATTATGATGGAATTATTTTCAAGTAACGTGTTGTTGATTTGCGCAGCAGTCTGTGTGCTGCTGGCGGTCATTGTGTTTATCTCCTATGTCAAGGCACCGCCTTCGAATGCCTACATCATCTCTGGTTTGTCCAAGGAGCCTCGTGTGCTCATCGGTTCCGGCGGTTTCCGTATTCCGTTCTTTGAGCGTCTTGATGTGGTGTATCTGGGTCAGATCTCCGTTGACATCAAGACTGACGTGAGTGTTCCTACGAAGGATTTCATCAATGTCGATGTGGATGCTATTGCCAAGGTGCGTGTGACCCCTACCAGTGAGGGCACCCGTCTGGCAGCTAAGAACTTCCTGAATATGACACCTTCACAGATTACAGAGCAGTTGAAGGAGTCCCTGCAAGGTAACATGCGTGAGATTATCGGAACACTGGAGCTAAAGCCTCTGAATAACGACCGTGACGGCTTTTCAGACCAGGTGATGAAGAAAGCATCCCCGGACATGGCCAAGCTCGGTATTGAGATTATCAGTTGTAACATCCAGAATGTCACCGACAAGGAAGGTGCCATCAAGGATTTGGGTGCCGACAACCTTGCCCGTATCAAGAAAGATGCAGCCATCAACCGTGCCACTGCAGAGCGTGACGTGAAGATTGAGACTGCCAAGGCTGAGAAGGAGGCTAACGATGCCCGTATCGATGCCGATACCGCCATTGCCGTTAAAAAGAATGATCTTGCCCTGAAGCAAGCTTCTTTGAAGAAACAGGCTGATACCGCCAAAGCTGAAGCTGATGCCGCCTATAAGATTCAGGAACAGGAGCAGCAGAAAACTATCAATATTAAGACGGTGGAAGCTGAGATTGAGAAGACGAAGCAGGAGAAAACCCTTACTCAAGAGCAGGTTGAGATCAAAGCAAATCAGCTGAAGGCTGAGATTGAGAAGCAGGCTGATGCCGACAAGTATAAGGTAGAGAAGGATGCCCAGGCAAAGCTGGAACAGCAGAAGCGTGAAGCAGAAGCTAAGAAGTATGCCATGGAGCAGGAGGCCGCAGGTATCCGTGCCAAAGGTGAAGCGGAGGCATACGCCATTGCCCAGAAGGGAGAGGCCGAGGCATTGGCCATGGACAAGAAAGCCGAAGCCTACAAGAAGTACAACAATGCTGCTGTCATCCAGATGCTCGTCGGTGTATTGCCGGAGGTGGTCAAGAATGTTGCAGAACCTATCAGTTCCATCAAGGAAGTCAAGGTATTCAGTGGTGGCGGTGCTGAAGGAGGTGTTGCCTCTATCAGCGGCCAGGTTCCCGTTGCCATCCGTCAGGCTTTCGATGTTGTAAAGGAAGCCACTGGCGTTGACTTGGGAGAGATTATGAAGGCTGGCACCTTCGATGCCAAGACTACCCGTAACATCAACCTTGGCGGCCCCGTCGGTGGTCGTGCCGGGGAAGTAGTAGATGCTATTGTTGAGAATCCAGAGTAACAACGAACAGGATAAGGGGTGCGTCCTAATGGGCGCATACCCTTCCTTAAAAAGAACCAGTTATGAGTAAAGAAATAAACATCTATAATTACAACGAACCGAAGAAACTTTCGCATAGCTATTTGAGTGGTAAGCAGCTCCTTATTATCTGCATAGTAGTCCTTCTCAGTCCACTGCCACCTTTCTTTGTGTTTAAGCAGTGTTCAGGTGCCAGCGAGGCTCCTGTGGCTAAGACGAAAGAACAGCCCGTAAAGGTTGTAGAGCGAGTAAAGGAGAGTGTTCAGCCTATTGAGCAGCCTACCACTTTTGTTAATGCTTCTGGAGCAACAGAGACGACAGTCACCATGACAGTCATCACCAGTCCTTATACTTGGCAATATGAGTTGACGGATGTCACTACCAATGATGACATCAATGTAAGTATCAAGCTCTCTATCACCTCTCAGATTAAGGCTGGCATGGAAAAGATGTTGGTTCAGAACTACGGTGGTAACTGGTTCTATGCAGTCTTTGCAACTCCCTTCAGTGATGTTGCCAAGGCAGATATTAAAGGGCATTACTCTGGAGTTGACCTTAAAATGAAGATGCGCGGTGTTGAGCAGCAGCTCACCACAATCGCCCAAAAGGTTGTGCAGCAGTTGTCAGAGGCGTCTCTGCTGCCTGTGGAGATTAAGGAAGTAAGAATTGCTGAAGTAAAATTGTGATGCTATGAAACAGACAGATAACAGAAAAGATGTGATTATGCAGGCCGATCAGGAGAATTTCGATTCAGAGAAAGGCTATGTCATCAACAAGGGAATGCCTGGTTTCGTTTGTGACGTAGAAATCAAAAGGCTCCGCAAGGTCGTGGACGAAAAGAATGCTCTCATTGAGAAATACAAGAAGTATGATGAAGAGCGCAAGGCATATTATGCCAACTTCATGGAAGAATACTCAGAGATGAAAGAGTCTTTTACTCAGTTCACTGATGAATTGGTGAAAGTCGTGGAGGATGGTGAAATGAGCCATTCGGAACATAAGCGTTTCGTGAAGCTCTATGGAAAGTGGCTCACATATAAGAACCATGCTATGCTGTATAAGAATGCTATCGCAACAGCCAGACATGGTGTGAAAGACTTGGTTCAAGACCTGAAAGTGTTAGAGACATTGGTATTAAATGCTGGTGATATGACGCTCATAGAGCAGCTTACGGACAGGATCCATGTCATGCATCAGCACTTAGATACCGTCAGGTCACGACTGGTTACAGATGAGTGATATTTTCTTTTTTCATACATTTGAATTAATAATTAAAATTAAGAAGTTAAACATTTTTCTCATGTGGAGACATCTGTGACAGACCTCTCCACTTCTCTTAAAAGTTAGTGATTATTATGAACGGTAAGAAGTTTAAGGAATTGGTAGCGAAGATTCCAGATGATGCAGAAGTGGTGCATCTGTGGAAGGGTGGCTTTGCCTGGCGACAGGGGGGCGGTACGCTCCATGCCTATTCTTTCAAGCCGGACTATATAGAAGATAAATAGTTAGTTATAATTATTTTAAAACATGGAAAAATCAAGTAAAACATATGAGTAACATAAAACTATTATATATTGACCTGTTTTGTGGTGCCGGTGGCACCTCGACGGGAGTGACGAAGGCACGGCTGTTCGGGAAACAGTGTGCAAAGGTGGTGGCGTGTGTGAATCACGACGCTAACGCTATTGCGTCCCATCAGGCGAACCATCCCGACACGTTACATTTCACCGAGGACATCAGA
>CACYPF010000006.1 GCA_902776195.1 uncultured Prevotellaceae bacterium
GCCTGTTTTCATTACGACTGAAATCTTCATTTGGCAGAGATGCCTCGCATCCCTCACTCCGATATCTGTTATAGGGGTACTCCGATGCCTCCTATGGGTGACGCGAGGCATCCCCATAGGGGTATAGGAGCTATCCCCAAGGGGCATAGGCGGCACCTCCGTCACAAATAGGAGGCACCTTTTCAAAGTGGATTATTGAGCCATCGGCAAAGTTGTTTTGCCATGTGAATCATTCAGTCATCGACGAAGTCGCTTGCCAGAGCAAGAACAGTCCCCGAGTTTCACTAGTGAGTTTTAGGTTAAAAATATCTGGGGCACAAGGCACGAAGCCTGCGCCCCAGAACAACTAATAAAGAATTAATATGTCGGGATTACTCCCTGATATCCTTAATATTTCTTTAGAGGTCGTCATCCCAGCCTGGAGTAGAGGGATCTACCACAACTGGAGTCGTACCACCATCACTGCCGCCACCCTCTGCACCAGGTACACTTCCTGACAGAATCTGGTTCTTTACGTCAATCTCCACAACATCAAGGGTGGGGTTCAAATAAGTCTTTTTCATTTTCTTTCTAACTATAAATATTTAATTATCCTTTTTTCATAAAGTAAAGTGCCAGAGTGCTTCTGGCACCTTACTTGAATGATCTTTATTACCTCAGCAGAATTACTGAGCGATGAACTTCTTACCGTTCTTGATGTAAACATGACCCTTCTGGATCTCGTCTACACGTACACCCTGCAGTGTGTAAACAGCATCGTTGTCAACACTCTTCACATTCTTCTTAACACCGAGGATAGCGGTAACGTTCTCGTCCTCACCCAGCCAGATAACACGAGCCTCAGCGTCGTCGTTGAACTTAGCCAACAGCATGTAGTACCAGCCAGCATTGATGTAAGAACCATTAGTAGTGGTTACAGGCATCTTCTTGATGTTGAAGCCTTTGCCCTTAGAAGGATCGCTCATGAAGTAGAGGTCACGGCAAATCTCAGTCTTAGTAGTGTTGTCAATCCATGTCTTGAGTGTAGTACCAACTGGGTCAGCATCACCAGGAGTATTAACTGCAGTTCCGTCGTTCAACTGCTGGTTAGTCATGATAGTTCCTGCAATATGCAGTTTAGTATTTTGCAGACCAGCCCAGATTGAAGACTCAGATTGACCTACGCCAACCATCTGTGCTGCTTCAGCCTCAGCGGTAGTCAACTCAACCTCAGGAATCTGGAAGTCAGCAGTGAATGCAGAACCGTCGGTCTTCTCAACCTTGGCAATCAGAGTCTCAGTGTTAACACCACCAATGTAGTAAACACCACCGATAGCTTTCAGAGGAACCATATAAACAGTAGACTGTTTTGCGAAAGGATCCTCGTCGGTGTAAGTACCATAAAGAGTTACCTTAACCTCACCAACGCCGTCAATATCCTGAACACGTGTAATTGTCATATATTTGCCAGCAGCAGTTGCGGTGATAGCCTCACGAGCCCAAGCCTGTGTTTTACCATTTGCATTAACATAAACATCCAGATTACCAGAAACAACGGCAGCAGCCTCGAAGATAACATTATAGATATCAAAAGTACCATCTGATCCAAGACCTGATACTGCGTCTGCATACTTAGCAGCAAGAGCAGCGTCAGTAACAACAAGCTTCAATTTACGAGGAGTTACATTAGTTGCTTTGAAAGCTGTTTTGTCAAATGGATTTAGAGTATAAGTGATACCAGTCTTTGTATAGTAAATCTCACTATCGTCAACTAAGTTTGTGAAAGCACCAGCAGCGATAGCACCAGGCTTCAACTCACCATTGAAGGTAAGAGTTACGACCTGAGTCAGATTAGCGAATGCATCAGCGGCAATACCAGCAGCAGCAATAACACCGTCGAAGGTGATTTCCTTAACCTTAGGCAGACCTGCGAAAGCGTTAGCACCAATAGCACCAGCGGCAATGTTACCCTTGAAAATCAGAGTCTTTACCTCAAGATTTGTAACAGCAGCACCTGAATTATCCAAGATAATTGGGTCAGTTGTAGGAACAATAGCATTTGCTGCAAGAGCACCTGTGAACTCGATAGACTGAATCATGTCACCCTGCAGGGCACCGTCAGCAAAGATATTACCAGACTTGATCTCACCAATCTTAATAGTAGGATAGTCATCATCCTCTCTGTCAACTGATGCAGCAACAGCAGAGAAATCGAAAGCACCAGCACCAATCAGAGAAGCTGCAGAGCTCTTCAGATACTCACCGTCCTCCTGAGCGATCTCCAGTGTAGCATCCTTAACATCACCGAATACGAATGCACCGGCAGCAACAGCGGCATTACCTGCGTCGATAGTACCAATCTTAACTGTCTTCAGCGCATTGCCAAAAGCAGCAGCACCTACACCACCGTTCGTGCTCTTAATAGCCTTGATAGTAACCTCCTTCAAAGCAGTACATCCTTGGAAAGCATTAGCAGCAATAACTGGGTTAGCAGAGCCCTGCAGTGTGGGCAATACTACAGCCTTAAGACTTATACAACCATCGAAAGAGTTGGCAGCGAACTGACCTGCACCATTGATGGTAGCAGTCTTCGGCTGGAAGGTCATCTCATCAAGATTCAAGTCAACCAGATTTACACAGCCATTGAAGGCATTAACAGCAACAGCTGTGTTCAGTACACCTTTCAAAGTCAGAGTCTCCAATACCTCAGGAGTAGTACCATAGACACTGTTAGTACCATTACCAAAAGTAGTAAGGGCGTCAACATTAACAGTCAGATACTTAATGCCTGATGCCTGGAAAGCATTATCTTGAATCGTTTGTACAGTTGCAGGAATTACCAGAGACTCAAGGCTGGCATCACCATTGAATGCATCAGCAACAATTGTCCGAACGTTACACTTGTCCAGATTGTTAATGGTAGTCAGAGAGGGCAAGCTCTTCAGTGACATACCAAGAGTGAACGGAGTAACGGGAGCAGTATCTGCTGAGTGGTCAGGCAGAGTTACCGTTGTGATGTAAGTGTTCGTCAAACCTGTCTCAACGAAAGCCTCGTCAGGAAGAATATACAGCTTTGCACAAGGACTGAAGTCAAACACCTTCGTCTGTGTGGTTGTGAAAGCATGAGACTGTACTGTCGCCAACTGAGAGCCTGCCTCAAACGTAATTGAGGTAACGTTAGTGTAGCCTGCGAAGGTACCTGTCTGTACTGTTGTGTATTCCTTTGGAATTACAATGCTCTTCGCATCAACAATGTGATCGAATGGCTTAATTGTCCCTGTTGTAAAGGCAGTAGCACCAAGAGTAGCAGTTGCATACTGCTGCAGGGCTCCTGCGGTAACATACAGAACTGTTGCCTTGAATGGCTCCTCAAGGATAGTGGCATCAATACTGCCGACCAAGTTGAGTTTTCCTTCTGCATTTACAGGATTCTTACCTGTACGAATAGCCTCAATCGAAACAGTACCTGGAGTCTCTGTGGCAGGATCATAGGCAGTAATCACCTTATAAATGAAATCGCCATAAGGGAAGTACTTGTTTGCAGTGAGGTCCTGTGCAAACACATTTGTGCTGATCAAGCCCAAAAGGCTCAACAGCATCAATTTTAAACTTCTAGTTTTCATTCTCATAAAAATTAAAATTAGTTATTAAAAAAAACGAATTAAATTCCTTGTTGTCAGCACTCCCAAAGCACTACAGCCCCAGGATATGCCTGTAAGAGTATAAGTCACTTGCCATGCACCTCCCCTCCTGCCAGGCGATACACCTGACATGGAGTCATACATTTCTCTTGTTCTTTTCTTATCATACTTTTCAATTAATTTAAATGGTTTGTAAATATTGTCTTTTCTTGTTCCTTTTCTTCTTTCAAGAGGGCACACAAAGGTGCTGGCCAACACTCCCCTGCTGGTCATACACATGCCGTTCTTGAAAAACAGCCAAAATTATGGATACAAAAAAGACGTGGGAGTAATGTCTCTCTCCGCGCCTATCCCTAGTTTCAGGCCTTCGCATTGCCCCTTCATGAGGATAAGCAACTTCAAGCCTGCCCACGTCAGATGATGCTATCCTACACTACAACATACCTCCCCCATACCTGCCATATACGCAAAGATAGTACGCCCATGAATGGAGTACACCTTATAATATATACAAAAGGAGAAAGACAGCTGTAGGCGGATATGATAATCTACCCACGCAGACGTCTCTGTTGCATCACCGCTGCATGAAGATCAAAGTTGCGAAGTTTGAAACTACAGACAGTAACGTTTCGAAAACGTCCTTTCGAGACTGGTCGTACAAGTGACCAGAGGTCTCGATCCATCGATGTTAATGTTCGTGCCCGCCCTCTCGTGGGCAGGTTTCGGGTGCAAATTTAAACAATTATTTTAAACTGACAAATATTTTTAAAGAAAAATCACATTTAAAGGTAAAAAATTTAACCTTATGCCCTGTTTGTCGAAGAAATAGCTTGTTTAGGACGATAACGCCTGATAAGTTCGGCGAAGAGGGGATTGAGCGACAGAATTTGTTCATTCCCCGTCATCAGCAGTTGTTTGCGGGCCCGGGTCATGGCGACATTGAGTTTGCGGTCAATCGTCTTGCCATTTGACTCGAAACAGTTGGCGGTAAGGAAGTCGAGCTGGTAGGGTTTCTGGACGGAGAAGCTGTAAATAATGACATCACGCTGACTGCCCTGGTAACGCTCCACCGTATCGATGGAGATATCCATAAGGGCAGGAATATCCAACCGCTCTATCTCCCTGCGGATCATCGCTATCTGGTTACGGTAGGGAACGATGACCCCCACCGTCCGTGACGGGTCAAAGCGGTCGGCACCTACCTGACAGTAGATGCGGCGCAGGAGGTCGGCGACGAGAACTGCCTCACTGGGGGACAGGGAACTAGTATTACTAGGAGAACTAGTATTACTAGGTAAGAAGAGGACGCGGTGCTGCTTGAGCAAGTCATCGATGATGTCCTGGGAGGGTTGCTGATAGTCGAGCTGCTGCTCCTCCTGATGAGGGAGGGGTACTGGTTGCAGGTGCTCCTCGGCATAGAACATCTCGTTAGGGAACTGGGCGATGTCGGGGTGCATACGCCCCTGCCGCTGAAGGATAGCGGTGAAGGCGGTGCGCCCAGCCTCCCGTTCAGTGCGCAGCAGTCGCTCGAAGAGAGACTGCCGGCAGGCAGAGAGAGCGGGGATGTCGTCAGGCTGCTGCACCACGGCAGGCAGCTGCTTATGGTCACCGATAAGGATGAAACGATCTATCTGTGGAGAGGCAAGGAGTCCTATTATATTGGGCTCCAGTATCTGGGAAGCCTCATCGACGATACATAAGGAGAAATGTTTCAGTTGGAGGATATAGGGTCGTGACTGCATGGTGGAGGTCGTGCTGACGATGACCTTGGTGTCGATGATCCGCTGGCGTACAGCCTCCATCTTAGGACATCCCCTCACGACACTGCTGAGCAGACGCTTGGCAAAACGGGGGGCACAAGAGGTCTCGCTGCCTAAGCGCAGATAATCGATACCCGCCCCCTCTAACATATCGCAGATCTCATCCACGGCACGGTTGGTGTAGGAAAGGAGTAGAGCCTCACCCCCCGCACACTCCTCCACTAAGAATCTCAGTGCCATGGATGTCTTGCCAGTTCCCGGAGGACCTTGCAGGAGGAAATAGTCACGCGCCTGTTTTGCCTTGAGCAGGACAGCATCATAATGAGGATGATAGGAACGGGAGAGTTGAAGAGACTCGTCACGCCGGGGTTCCCTCTCTCCCAACAACAAGGCACGGCGCTCCGGGGCTGCCGTGCAGAGGGCATGCAGCGAACGGATGGCAGCGTTCGTCCCCATATCCGAGAAGGAGGGTTCGATGGCGTAAGTCGTGTCAGCGAAGACCTCCGGGTTCTGCTGTCCGTCATTCAGCAGCACCACGACCTCACGGTCAGTCAACCGCTCTATCACACCTTTATATAATATAGCATGGCAGATGACAGGTTCCCCGTCATAGGCATAGAGGCACACCATGTCATTACGACGGAAGTTAGGCATGAAATCGTCGCCTAAGTCAGGGATGGAGAATGTCAGGCGGTCGTAGCCACTATAGTCTGACGACTGCTCCTTATGCAGGATACGCAGTCCATAGAAGATACTGCCTGTCTCACGCTTCTCTGTCAACGGCATGTTCCAGAGGTTGGCGACGGCACCCCCCTGCCCTTCCTGTGTTCCCACCTTCTGTGCCAGTTGCTCCCGATAGACGAAGGTCATCATGCGCTCCAAGTAGTCTTGTTCCTTTTCCGAGAGTCCTTTCAGCGAGTCAAGATTCAACTGGGGCAGTATACTGCTGAATCCTTTCTTTGCCACCTGTATCTCCTGTGCCACGATCTGGTTACGCAGCCGGATCGCCTCATGGAACAGCTGTTGGTAATAGTTCACCACCAACAGCCCCTGTCGTGCCGGGTAGCGGGAATAGAGCAACCGGATATCCACCTTGTCGGCAGAGAGGTGGAAGTTATAACGCAAGATACCATAATACAGTAAGAGCTGTACGTAATGGGCTTCCGCATAGAGATGGGAAGCTTGTGCGGTAACACTGGCGGCATGTTCCAGATTCCAGTTCTTCCCCGACTTCTGCTCCACCAGCAGATGCTTGTCACTCGTCATCAGGTCGACACGTCCCTGCAGTCCCAGATGCTCACAGACGAAGGAAGGCTCTAAGAGGGTTGAAAAATTGGAGGATGGAAGATTAGAAGGGATGAAGAGCTGTGTCACTGCCTCCTTGATGTTCTCCACCTGGCGAAGGGCATCCTGTTTGAACTGTTGCGGGTTGAAATCCGCACAGGTACAGAACTGGAGTGCCTGTTCACAGAAAGAGTTACGGATGGTGTCGTGCGGATGATAATCCTGCTGGTTGATGATATCATCCAAGGCTGTCCCGGCGAAGTTACCCAAGAGGATGGGCTGTGTGTTCGCAGAGGGTCTGAAACGGCGAAGCGTATAGGAGACAGGAGCATGCCCACCATTGGTGAAACAAGCGGCGAGCGAGGAGATATCCATGAGGAAATCAGGCTCCACCACGACGAGCTTGGGTTGTATCGTCTGTCCCTCCCTGTGGCAGTCGAGCAGGTTCAGCTGCATACCCTCTGTCAGTAATGGACGTAATGTCTCATCATCGGTCTGGATACACACACTGCCGTCATCTGTCGTCGCATAGATATACTTATCGTCCCAATATGACACCACACAACGGACATACCGCAGGTTGGTCTGCAGGGTAAGACTCGTGGGGCGACCAGTGGTGGGAATACGGGTCACCAGCTCGTGAGGGATGTCCTCGTTAAAGACGGCAGAGATGAACAGGGCGAGGGCACGCACATCGTAACGGAGGTCCTGACGGGTGAGCACCCCGTCTTTCCTGTTGGAATGCCGCCGCATAGTTTGGATGGCTATCCTGTCGGCAACACCGATACCTGCCTTTTTGCACAGGAAGTCCGTCTGTGCCATCAGGTTGCCGAACCCCTGACCGCTGCCTTTCAATGCCTCCGCACAAGCCAAGACCAGTGTCTCGTGCATATATCGCAGCACATCGACAGAAGGCTCTGCCTGTACGATCTCCACGCAACGTTCAAAGAGTTCCGAAACTTTCATGACGACAAAGGTAGGAAAAAGCCAGAAATGAAATATCGATTATTCGTGATAATTAAAACCAAAGAGTCTCATACCGTGCTTACGCTTCTTGCCATACTTTTTCATCACATACGATGCCGCTACCGCATTTTCAATAGTGTTATACGAATCTCCAGCACTTTCAGAAAAATAGTCGTTATATACTTCATCTTTGACAATAGTACATCTTTTTCCATCATCAAAACGAATCTCATAAACTATGCGATTGTTCGACAATATAGTTTCATTACGGCGCTCCTGTTTTTCTATCTTCCAGCCAGGTATCTCAACTGTCTCAGGATCTATACTGGAGGAACTTCTAGAAGGTTTTTCCTCTTCCTTTTCATCATCGCGACTACTATACGAAGAAGATGATGACGATGAACCAGCATTAGCCAGTTCGGCTGCTTTCCGTATCTGGTAGTCCGCAAGGGCTTTATCATACTCTTTTCTGTTAACCTCTACATTTTCGGAAAACTGGGAACGGCGGTTTGCCAGTTCTGGTAGTGCTTTAGTCCAGAAGTTATCATATCCCCAATTACTTTTGCTCCCACAGATACGCTCCGCCTTGGACAACAAGTTGTTAATGCTATTAACTGTCCAATCATGGAACTCAATCTTGTGTTTAGATAATAGTCCGAAGAAAACACCATCATCATACTCTGACCAAAGTTTCTGATGGACATCTATCTTGAGTGCTCTACATACTGTAATATATTGTTCGAGTCCTCGTGCTAATGTCATTTGATTGGCAGGGTCATAGTTTTTATAGTTGTTAATGAAATCAGAAACCACTCCATTGTCGCTTACTGTCTGCAGGGTATTGCTCTTCGAGGCCTCCAGCGACTTCTTGTAGAAGTCTTTCAAAGATTGACAATCCCTATCATAGATAGCCCGTTTACGACTACTCGTCATAGTCGTCATGTCGGGGTATTTCTTCTCCACCTTCAACACGTCAGAGAAAGAATGGGCGGCATTACACTCTGCCTGGGCGAGAGCCTGATATTTATCCTGTACAAGATTCTTGCGCAGGTTGAACTTTTGACGGTACAAACTAATCTCATCATAACTGCTCACTTGCTGGGCACAGATATTAGCAAGATAGTCGTACATTGCTGGATACTGCTCGATATCCTTGGGATTATTGCGCAGTTTAAAGAAATCGATCTTTATACGTCCCTCATCCACTAAACGCTTGAGCAACGCCAAATCTCCGCCAGCAATGATTTTATATGTCTCATCATTACCTTGCTTGTCCGTATGATGCAAATCAATATTCTGTTGTAAAAAAAAGTCTTGCAAGTACTTATTGCGGGTATCCCTAGCAAATGTCATCAGGGAACTGCCATCGCTGTTATAAGTGTTCACTGACGCACCTGCTCCTATCAACATACGAAGCACATTGTCCGAGATATAGTCGGCACTGTACTTTTCACCCAAGAAATCATAATTGGTACGTATCAGATAAGATAGTGGGGGCATGAGCGAACTATAGCGCATATTGACATCAAAATTCTTGTTGGCGATAAAGGCACCTAATAGTTCCTCCGCTACGGCACAGTCTGATTTTGGATGACGCGCGATATAATCCAGTATCAGGTATATGGGAGTTTTTCCATTATACGGCTCTGTCAGTGATGTAGCCGATATAATGGTCTCACGTGCAGAACTGACGGGTGTCTGTCCGGCAAGAGCCTTCTCTACAGTGGAATATAACTCAGAACGACCAGTAGAACGTTTCAAGGTATCAAAACTCTGCGCTGCGACCAATGTGGTTGCAGCGCAGATAATAATCAGTGTGAATAACTTACGCACCATGTTATCGTTATTCTTGGTTATAATATGACAATTGTTTTTTAATATACTTGTTTTGTATTTTTTGGTCAGTGGGGAGCAGCATACCATTAACGAGTGCCCATGTTTGGTTACCATCTTCGGCTATTCCTTCTATCTCACCGTTCAGACAGAAATTGACAGCTTTGAACATCTCGTCGAAGCACGGGCGTAACTGTTTCGTCCAACGCTTGTCGGCAAGACTAGGTAAACGCTTCTCTTCGATACATTTTTGTAAATAGTTGATAATATACTTCGAGCCAGTAACAGGATATTGCTCATACTGGTTGATGATTTGCTGTGCATCTAACCAACTGGCTTCGTTTGCCGATACCATATTAACATATACATTCACACGTTCAGAGAGATTTTCAAAGTATTTAGCAGATTGTTTATAGATTTCTTCACGTTGCTTAGCATCCGTTTGGGCATAGATAAGAGCCTTGCCAATAAGTGATTTTGTCATAAGTATCATAGACGCTTCTTCTTTGTAAGCATTAATATTGGCAGAACCATTTTTTAATGCTTCACGATAAACACCCAAAAGTTTGTTATACATATCTTGGAAAACAATCATTACTTTACCGTTCTCATGAAACTCGAAACGGGCTGTGGCACGAACCAACATGGGGCACTCAAGAGCCATACCGTTTTTAAATTGTGTCAGCGGGAAAATGATGGGGATAGAATACTCGGCGGTATTTTCATCAATCTCGTCGAGTTTTAAATCATCCTTGTTCACAAATCCGTATTCCATCATAAATGCAGTCGTCTTGGCTACTACGTCGCGCTTCGATAAGTCGGTCTTTATGATGGCGGCATAGTTTTTGCCTTCTTGACCACCAATTATCACACTTTGAGGTTTGCCCCACATAAATTGAACGTCCATTGGTTGACTCTTCATAATGACAGTCTGCAGCATCAGTGCAAACACAAAAAGGATTTTCTTCATAATTTTTAATACATTAATATTATACATAAAGAATTAGATAGTTTTAGTACATCATATTCATAATCCAGAAGGTATTATATAGTTTACTAAACATAATTTTTGCAAAAATAATAATTAAATCTGTAAAGAGCAAAATTTTTGACTAAAAAAATTGGTTTAGGGTCAACATTTTTATTTATCAGATAACTTCTCTTACTATATTTTTTTCAAACCGTTGCCGCCTTGCAAAAGTGTTTGAATATCAGCGGTTTGCTGGTGACAAGGAAGCGGCAAGGGCGGCAAGGAAAGGCGATTTTGCTGATAGAAATGCCTCCGATCACCGTTGCGGATGCTTTCCCTTACAGAGAGGAAAGTTTCCTCTCTGAGAGGGGAAACTTTACCATTTTTAATCGGAGGCATTGCTCACTGTGATCGGAGGCATCGGAGACTTTCACCCTACGGAGGCTTCAAGGTTGAAGGTGCCGCTTCCTCGGTGCGAAGCCCGTACCTTCGAGGGTCGAATGTACCGCCTTCAGGGGTCGAAGATACTCACGTTCGAAAATCCTCAAAGACTACGAGTTTACTCGCCTGAACACCTTAGATATGAGAAACAAGCGAAGAAATTTGGTTTTTCTCTTGATTTGCACTATCTTTGTCGGCAGAAACCAAAAACTATAACATCATGGAGAGATATTTAGCCGACGCGAAGCGTTATGAGAACGGGATGGAGTATGAGCGTTGCGGACGCTCTGGCGTGTTATTGCCAAAGGTGTCATTAGGTATGTGGCATAACTTCGGGAGTGTGGACCCTTATGAGCGGAGCCGCGAGATTATACGCTATGCCTTCGACCATGGGGTGACCCATTTTGACCTGGCGAACAACTACGGTCCTGCATACGGCTCCGCAGAGGAGACAATGGGACGTATCATGGAGGACGACCTGCGCCCCTACCGTGACGAGCTGTTTATCTCCACCAAGGCAGGTTATGACATGTGGCCCGGTCCCTATGGTGACTGGGGTTCCCGCAAGTACCTGATGGCATCGCTCGACCAGAGTCTGAAGCGTATGCGTCTGGACTATGTCGACCTGTTCTATAGTCACCGCTACGACCCCAATACGCCCTTGGAGGAGACGCTGCAGGCTTTGGTGGACATCGTCAGAGCCGGAAAGGCACTCTATGTGGGTATCTCCAACTGGCCTTTGGAGCCCCTCCGCTTTGGTATTGAGTATCTGAGGCAGCATGACACACCTCTTTTAATATACCAGGGAAAGCTGAACATGATCCATCAGGAACCCATCGACGAGGGTATCTTGCAACTGTGCCATGAGTCAGGAGTAGGTTTCATCGCTTTCTCACCCCTTGCCCAGGGTATGCTGACCGACCGCTACCTGAACGGTATCCCACAAGACTCCCGTATGGCAAAAGGAAAATTCCTCAAGGAGGAGATGCTGACACCGGCACTCGTCCAGCACCTGCACCAGTGGAACGAGGAGGCACAAAAGAAAGGCGAGAGCCTCGCGGAGATGGCACTCGCCTGGATATTGCAACAAAAAGGGGTGACTTCCGTCCTCGTGGGAGCCAGTTCTACGGAGCAGTTGGCACGTAACCTGCGAAGCGTCAACGCACAGGCTCCCGGCAGCAAGACCTTAGTTCACTCTTGAATCCATCTCGTTACGCAAGCCCTTGTAGCCTGTGAGGTAGCACTTTGCCGATCCGAAAGAGAGGAAAAGGTCAAGGCGCACCGGCAGGTGGTTCTTGTCGTCTGTGACGAAGAAGCGGATCAGCTCGTGGTTCTTGCCCTTCTCACGCTCGATGAACGAGAAGGTGAGGCAACGGTATTTCGTTGAGCTGTTCTTCATTTTCAGTGTCGTCTTTCCCGTATATTTCAACCAGGAGTTCGACAGGCTGCGGGCATCACTGATGGGCATGGGGATATTCTCACCCACCTTCAACTTGGAGGCATCGAAATTGCGGGCACGCAAGAAGATACTCATCATGTCATAGATACAGTCCTTATACTCCGCATCCTTCCAGTGCACCTCACCATCATGGTCGATACGGTGCATCCGCAGGTGGCAGTTGTTGTTCGGGTAGGTATACCACAACTCATCCACATAGTATCTCTTACCCTCCCGGGCTCCCTTGCGGAAATAGAGCGGAGAGAGGTCCATATTAGTATAGCACAACAAGGTGTCACGCATCACGAAATAGTTGTCGAGCTTACTATTGCCACGGGTAATCAGACTGCTGCGGTAAACCGGCTTTCCATTACGGGTAGACTGGACGGTAGACATAGATGCCGTACCCACCTTCACCCATACGAATTTCCAATTGAAATAAAGGTCATAAGACAGAAACTCTCCTGACCTAAATGCTGTATTCTCAATGCCACACTGAGCATGAGCAGCCATCAAACCGCATGATGCGATGATGATCAATAACAGTCGTTTCATCATTCTTTTCCTATTTAACAGTTTCTTTTTTCACATATTCTATACCTAACTGCTGGGCACGCTCCGCATTACGGTTACGCAGCTTCTGTTGCTCCTTGTCAGGTTTCTGTTTTGTTATCTCACCAAGCTTCTGGCGGGTGAGAGGAGTACCCTTCAAATTCCAGGGCAGGGTAACGTCAAACTTCGCCTTACACTCAATGGACTTCGGATAGTAATAAACCTCCTCAGCCTGCAGGTCTTTGTCATAGTCACCCGTATCCCATTGCCCGTTGCCGTTTCTGTCAATGAAGGCACGCATATAATAAGTGCCTGGACTGAGATAGAAGAACTCAGCAGTCCCTCCTGAGGCCTTTACCTGTTTCAGGGGTTTGTCGCTCTTGTCAAGCAACTCCACGATGACCGTCGTGTCGCTGACACCACTCAGTTGCATCAACAAGGTGGCATAGTCGTCCAGCGAATGCACCTTGATACCTTGTTTATAAGCCACTGAGGCTTTGCCATAGATATCCACAAAGGCGGCAGAGTCTATTTCCAGACTATATTCCGTATCAGGCTGCCATTCGGCGATAAACTCATAAATGCGCAAGGTAGAATCCTTCCGGTGGAAATCGTAGGGGGTGTTATACCATAACGAGTCTATCTTCGTATATAGATGGATTGCCGATGTGTCACACCGTGCCAGGGGGGCAGGCATCTCAAACGTAGTGAGATAGTCCGGGTCCATCTGTTGTCTGACATCATATTTGACCTTGAGAGGATCCGGCGGCATGATACTGTCGTATGGCTCACCCCGTTTCTTTTGTTTCTCTTGTTTCTTCTCCCACTGCTCTATTACCTTCTTACGATCTTTCATGCGTTTCTCATAACTCGTCTTGGAAAGGACATCAACAGTGTCCACCTGGGTTATCAGGACTCCCGACGAGTCAGTCATCAGGTAACTCAATTCCATCCGCAGGGTGTCCTGATTGACGAGCGTGGTGTCACGCAGCCAATAAGTCAGCGTGTCTTTCTTCGCACTGCTTTCCAATACGAAAGCATCCTGCTCGTTGAAGTTCAAGCCTTTGATAACAGGCAGTACAGGATTGCCATAACTGAAATAGAGTGTGAAGCGATCCGGTTCTGTACGCTCAGGCAGCTTCAGCAGGTAACGGTTTGTCTGTATTTCCTGAAAGGCGAGCAGCACGATGTCATCCGGATAGAAATGGGTGTAAGGAGTCTGGATGATATTGTCGATATGCAGTGTGTCCTTCCAGATGGTGTCCTGCCGGATATCCGGTTTCGACGAGGGGCGGTACGTCTGGTGGGAGTAAGCTATCATCTCACTCTTCTGGTTGAAGACATAGTTGCCGTCGGCATCCTGCAAGGCAAACACACGATACTCACCCGGAGCGACACCCTTGATGACGAAGCGACCCCGTCCGTCAGTACGGGACACTCGCAGCAACGGCTTGGTCTTGAAAGCACTGTCACTCAGGTCATCATACAGTCCTACCATGATACCCTTCACAGGTTCTAAGTTCGAGGCATCCAGCACATTGCCTGACACCTCGAAAGTGTCGATCTGCTCACCAGTGGAGAACGTAAAGGTGTAGTTGCCCAGCGGGTTTCCCTCATTATTATCAGTAATGGCATCACTGAAATCTATCGTATAGGTCATGTTGGGCTTCAGGGAGTCTTTCAGTTCCACCACGATTTTCTTTCCTGCCTCCTTGATCTCCGGCATCTCCAACTGGGGAGGTGATACGATAACCTTCTCCGCGGCATTCGTCATTTTGATATACTCATCAAAAAGGATGGTGACCTTCTTCGCTGTCACACCTGTCGCTCCATCAGCAGGGGTGGAGCCAATAATGCAGGGGGGGTCGTCGTCATACCATCCACCGTCAGGTTGTCCCATTCTCGCACAGCTCGAAATGAGGAATGAGAAATGAGGAATGAGAAATGCTGCGAAGAGCATCTTCCATACCATTCCCAAGTTCAATATCCTTTTTCTCATAACGTTCATTTCCTTATGATTCATTATATTATTTGAGCGAGAGTAATTGGTCTATATGCTCACGAGAGTTGCTCAGTCGGGGTACTTTATGCTGTCCTCCCAGTTTTCCTCGCAATTTCAGCCAGTCGTTAAACAGTCCTTTGCGTGCCTCTATCAGTTCCAGGGGCTGCAATGTGATATCCTTAAAGCGTTTAGCCTCATAGTCGCTGTTCACCTCCTGCAACTTCTGGTCGAGCAGACGGGCGAACTGCTGTAAGTCCTGTGGTGGCTTGGAGAACTCGATGAGCCACTGGTGACGGCATTTCGCATTGGCATCCATGAAGACAGGTGCTGCCGTATATTCCAGCACCTCGGCACCAGTCTGCTGACAGGCATAGGCAAGTCCCTGTTCAGCATTATCCACGATCAGTTCCTCGCCAAAGGCATTGATGAAACTCTTCGTACGTCCCGTAATGACAAACTTATAGGGGTTGGTAGAGGTAAAGCGGACGGTGTCACCTATCTTATAACGCCATAGACCACATGATGTGGAAATCAGCATGGCATAGTTCTTGTCTTTCTCAACTCCCCAGAGCGGTACGATATGCCCCTCATCAGTCATGTCCTCAAACTCATAGAACACCCCATAGTCGAGCATGAGCAGCATCGCCTTGTCAAGAGGGTCGTCCTGTAATCCGAAGAAACCCTCAGAGGCATTATAGGTCTCCATATAATGCATATTGGGTGACGTGATCAGTTGCTCATACTGTTTGCGATAAGGAGTGAAGGCGACACCACCATGGAAGAATACCTCCAGGTTAGGCCATACCTCCTCCAGATGTGTCTTCCCGGTCATCTCCATCATACAGTTCAGGACAGACAGCATCCATGAGGGTACACCAGAGATGTTCGTCACGTTCTTCGTCATTGCCTCACGGGCAATACGTTCACGTTTCACCTCAAAGTCCTGTAACAAGGCGGTCTCCTTCTTAGGTACCCGTACAAGATTGGCAAGCGGATTGATGTTCTCAATCAAGATGGCACTAAGGTCACCCACCAAAGAGCCCGGCAGGTTATAGTTGGGAGCATGACTGCCACCCAGTATCAGGGCACGCCCGTCAAAGAGGCGTGACTTAGGGTTATTCCTCAGATAGAGTGCCACTGAGTCGAATCCTCCTGCATAGTGGATCTTCTGCAAGCCCTCGGCACTGACGGGAATAAACTTCGACTTATCGTTGGTGGTCCCGGAGGATTTGGCATACCACTGCACACGTCCTTTCCATAACACGTTCTGCTCTCCATGGCGCATACGGTCAATCTGCTCCTTCAATTCCTCATAAGTGTTCACAGGGGTATGCTTGATGAAATCATCATAGCCCTTCATAGCATCAAAGGCATGCTGCCGACCGTATTCCGTGTCTTTTGCCGACCGCAACAAATGATTCAGCACCTGTCGCTGTAAAAGTTCTCCTTGCGTCTGGTGCTTCTCCAAGGCCCTCATACGAGGCTCGAAGATATATCTGACTAAACCTGTTATACTCATACAGCGTGCAAAGGTAATGGAATTTGGACGAACTACCAAATAATTTAACGATTCATCAGCAGGTCGGAGAGTTCTTTCATACCCTCACTGGCACCTTTTTGGATTTGCTGGACGTTCTCACCTGCAGAAACAGGCTTGGGGTCGATGAGGTAGATGGGCACACCAGGACGTACATATTGAACCAGTCCTGCGGCAGGATATACGTTGAGTGATGTACCGATAATGATGAAGATGTCTGCCTGCATCGCCTCAGCAGCCGCGGCACTGATCATGGGAACTCCCTCGCCGAAGAAGACGATGAAGGGTCGTAGTAAGGAGCCGTCACCAGCCTTTGTGCCAGGCTCCACCTCACAGTTCTCCGGAGTCAGTGTGATCTGATAGCGTGGATCGTCCACATCACGGCTGGAGCATACCTTCATCAGTTCACCATGCAGATGGATGACTTTTGAGGAACCAGCCATCTCATGGAGGTTATCGACATTCTGGGTGACCACCGTCACGTCGTACTTTTCCTCCAGCTTAGCCACCAGCCGGTGTCCCTCATTAGGTTGCGTACCAATACATTTCTTACGAAGCATGTTATAAAAGTTCGTTACCAGTGTGGGGTCTGCCTCCCATCCCTCATGAGTCGCTACCTTTGCCACAGGATAATTCTCCCATAAGCCGTCAGCGTCACGAAACGTCTTCAATCCACTCTCCACCGACATACCGGCACCTGTCAAAACAACTATTTTCTTCATAAGCATCATATTTTATTTCTGCAAAAATAATAATTATTTGAGAAATAATTCGTAATTTTGCAAAAATAAACAGAATCACCATGAAAGTATTACGTGAAAGAATTATGCAAGATGGTCGTTGCTTGGATGGCGGCATCTTGAAGGTAGACCGTTTCATCAACCATCAAATGGACCCTTACCTGATGAAACAGATTGCCATTGAGTTTATCCGTCGCTTCGCTGACGAGGATGTGAACAAGATTGTGACTGTAGAGGCATCGGGCATCGCCCCAGCCATCATGCTGGGTTACCTGATGGAGTTGCCCGTGGTCTTTGCGAAAAAGAAGAAACCGTCCACTATGGGCGAGTTCTATGAGTCAACAGTCCGTTCATTCACCAAGCAGCGGGAGTATCCCCTGACGGTCAGTTGTGAATACCTGACGAGTGACGACCGGGTATTGTTTATTGACGACTTCCTTGCTTACGGCAATGCAGGACTGGGCATCATTGATCTTTGCCAACAGGCAGGAGCCGTGATTGTCGGCATGGGATTTATCATTGAGAAAGAATTCCAGCACGGCAGGAAAGTCCTGCAGGATCACGGCATTCACCGCATCGAGTCGCTGGCAATCATTGAGTCATTGGAAAATAACGAGATTAAACTGAAATAACAGCCATGGAAAACAACAGCAATCTTTACAAGTTAGATGGTAAAGTACCTTTGATGCAGGCAATTCCATTCGGATTACAGCACGTGTTGGCAATGTTCGTTGCCAATATCACACCGATTATCATTCTGGCGAATGTCGTGGGCATTGACCCAACTGTCAGTGCCTCCCTGATACAGAACTGTATGATCATCGCTGGTATCGGTACCCTCGTCCAGCTTTATCCTATCTGGCGTATCGGATCCCGTCTCCCCATTGTGATGGGTATCAGTTTCACATTTCTCTCCGTATCCCTTGCCATAGGTACCGCTCAGGGTATGGGTGTGCTGATGGGAGCCGTTATTATCGGCGGTATCCTCGAGGGGCTTTTGGGACTGTTTGCCAAGTACTGGATCAAACTCATCCCTCATACCGTGGCTGCTACCGTGGTGACGGCAATCGGTTTCTCCCTGCTGCCGATTGGTGCCAATTCCTTTGCTGGAGGACAAGGCGCTGCTGATTTCGGAGCAGCGCACAACTGGCTGGTAGGCACTTTCACCCTTCTTGTCTGTCTGGGTTTTCAGATCTTCGCAAAAGGGTTCCTTCGTTCCTTGTCTGTATTAATAGGATTGATAGCCGGTTATATCCTTGCCATGTGCATGGGGATGGTCGACTTCTCAGGACTAAGCAATGCGGGGGTTGTGTCACTGCCCAATATCCTACCCTTCAAACCGGAATTCGACTTAGGGGCAACGCTCTCTGTCATTGCCATCTTCCTGGTGTCTGCCACAGAGACCATCGGAGATACCAGTGCACTCTGCTCAAGTGCATTGAAGCGTACGACTCACAAGATTGAGATGGGTGCCAGCGTAGCCTGTGACGGTTTTGTGAGCAGTATCGCAGGTGTTTTCGGTTGTACGCCCATCACCTCATTCAGTCAGAATGTAGGACTGGCAGCCATGTCGGGTGTCATCAACCGCTTTACCATCGCTACAGGAGCCGGGATAATGATTCTTGGCGGCATCTTCCCTGTTGTGGGGCATTTGCTGACAACTATTCCGCAATCTGTCTTGGGCGGTTGTACCATTATGATGTTCGGTTCCATTATGTATGCGGGATTCCGGATGATGGCGAACTGTGGTTTCAGTGACCGTAACATGATTATAGCAGCTCTCTCACTGAGTATAGGACTTGGGTTTACCCAGGCAACTGGTATGTTCTCTATCTTCCCGAAGATCATCCAGACCGTCTTCGCAGAAAACTGTGTGGCGGTTGTGTTCCTTTTGGCTGTCTTGCTGAATCTCATTCTGCCGAAAGACCATAAGGAGAACCCTCAAAAGATCAATGGGTGAACTGACATTCCGCAAACGCATCGCTTTAGAGGCTGCAACCATCGTGAGCCGTAACATCCGTAAGGAACATCCTCTCAGACAACTGTTCTGGGAGTGTACCTTGCGGTGTAATGTGAGTTGTCGCCATTGCGGTAGTGATTGCCGGAAACTCTCCGAGGTCAAGGACATGCCCCGGGAGGATTTCTTCCGTGTCCTTGACAGTATAGCCCGGAAGACAGACCCCCATCAAGTGTTTGTGACGATAACGGGTGGTGAGCCGTTGCTGAGAGAAGACCTGGAACTTTGTGGAAAGGAAATTTATGAGCGGGGCCTCCCATGGGGCATCGTGACGAACGGTCTGGCATTGACTCCTGACCGTTTTGAATCCTTACGAAAGGCGGGGATGCACAGCATCACCGTCAGCATGGACGGTCTGGAGGAAAATCATAACTGGATGCGTCGCCATCCTCAGAGTTTCCAGATGGTAGACCACGTTCTCGACCTCTTTGTACAGCACCCACAGATAGCATCTGATGTTGTCACTTGTGTCAACCAGCGTAATTATGACCAGCTCCCTGCGATTCGTGACTACCTGATCCGCAAAGGGATAGGCTATTGGCGTATTTACTCCATTTTTCCTGTTGGGCGTGCTGCCAACGACCCAATGATGCAGTTAAGCAACGAACAGTATCGGAGTATGCTTGATTTTATCCGTCAGACCCGTCAAGAGGGACTCATCGATGCCTCCTATGGATGCGAGGGATTCCTCGGACGCTATGAAGGAGAAGTCCGCGACCTGTTCTTCAACTGTCAGGCTGGCGTGACGGTAGGTTCTGTGATGGCAGACGGCTCCATCGCCGCTTGTGCCAGTATCCGTGCCGACTACCACCAAGGGAATATCTATCAAGACGATTTCATGGAGGTATGGGAGAACCGCTACCAACCCTACCATCAGCGTGAATGGATGCGTCAGGGAGAATGCAAGGATTGCCGCTATTGGCGTTACTGTCGGGGGAACGGTATGCATCTCCGTGACGGGAAAGGTCAGCTCATCCTCTGCCATCTGAAACGTATCCAGGAGGCAAGTCATATTGTTAAATAATCTTTATTTAAGTACTTATTCAATTATAATCCATAATTTTGCACCCGAAATCATCAAACGTTTGAGTTATGAAGAGAATTCGTAAGTCCATTAACCTTGTGCTCTCCGCCATTATCGTGGCTTTGGGCTTTGGTTCTTGTGTGAGCCAACAGAAATACCGGGCTGCACAGGAGGAAATCAAACAATTGCATGAGCAAAACGGAAGACTAAGCGCTGATAATGATGCATTGCTTCGAGAGAATGCTGATTTGCGGAAAGCGTTGAAGATCCGGAATAAGATGGAACAGCCCAAGGTGGTTTATGGTCCCCGACCTACGAATTATAAGGAGAACATCAATAGATAGATATACATTATATTAATAATAGAGAAAGAATGGATAAAGTAAGTTATGCTCTGGGCTTAGGCATTGGACGCCAATTGGCTCAGATGGGTGCTACCGAGTTGAATATCGATGATTTTGCCACAGCTATCAAGGATGTGATTGCCGGCAACGACCTGAAGGTATCCAACCGTGAGGCACAACAGATTGTACAGGAGTATTTCGCTGCCCAAGAGGAGAAAATCAATAAGCAGCGTAGCGAACAAGGTAAGGTACATAAGGAGGCTGGTGAGAAATATCTTGCGGAGAATGCCAAGAAGGACGGGGTGATTACCCTGCCCAGCGGACTGCAGTATCAGGTATTGAAAGAAGGTAATGGTAAGAAACCAACCGCCAAGGATAGTG
Source organism: uncultured Prevotellaceae bacterium (assembly GCA_902776195.1). Classification (GTDB taxonomy): domain Bacteria; phylum Bacteroidota; class Bacteroidia; order Bacteroidales; family Bacteroidaceae; genus Prevotella. Next base: position 20,910 of record CACYPF010000006.1, read on the forward strand.
TGAAATGCCACTATGAGGGTTTCCTCATCGATGGTACCGTGTTTGACAGCAGTGTAGAGCGTGGTGAGCCTGCCGTCTTCGGACTGCAGCAGGTGATTGCCGGCTGGACAGAAGGCTTACAGCTGATGCAGGAGGGTGCTAAGTACCGTTTCTTCATCCCCTATCGTCTTGCCTATGGAGAGGGCGGTGCCGGTGCTTCCATTCCTCCCTTTGCAGCTCTTATCTTCGATGTGGAGTTGCTCCAAGTGATGTAATTATCGAAATATCGAAATAATAAAAAAGAAAAAATGAGAAAGTTTACTTTTGCTGCTATTGCAGCAGTAGCCGCAGCAACGATGTTCTCCTGTGGCAACGGCACTCCGAAGGCAAACCTGAAGAGTGATGTCGATACCTTTAGCTATGCTATCGGTATGGCACAGACTAACGGTCTGAAAGATTATCTGGTTAATCGTCTGGACATTGACACCGCCTATATGGACGAGTTCATCAAAGGTCTCAACGAAGGTGCTAACGCTGGTGATGACAAGAAGAAGGCTGCTTATTATGCCGGTATCCAGATTGGTCAGCAGATCAGCAACCAGATGGTAAAGGGTATCAACCACGAGTTGTTCGGAAACGACTCCACACAGACTATCTCCCTGAAGAACTTCATGGCTGGCTTCATCAGTGGTACTACTGGTAAAGGCGGTCTGATGACTGTTGACTCAGCCCAGATAGTTACCCAGGCTCTGATGCAGTCTATCAAGAGCAGATATATGGAGAAAGAGTTTGGTCCTAACAAGGTGGCTGGTGAGAAATTCCTCGCTGAGAATGCCAAGAAAGAGGGTGTGAAGACCCTTGAGGGCGGTGTACAGTATAAGGTCATCAAGGAGGGCAGTGGTGCCATTCCTTCTGACACCTCTCGCGTAAAGGTCAACTATGAGGGACGTACTCTCGACGGTAAAGTATTTGACAGTACCTACAAGCGTGGTGAGCCAGCAGAGTTCCGTTGCAACCAAGTAATCAAGGGCTGGACTGAGGCACTCGTCCACATGCCTGCCGGTTCTGTCTGGGAAGTTTACGTACCACAGGAGAAGGCATATGGTGCTCGTCAGCAAGGTGCTGACATCAAGCCATTCTCTATGCTTATCTTCAAGATTGAGCTGCTGGAAGTTGATCCTAAGCGTAAGTAACCAATGAGAATCAGAAACTTTATGGTAGCACTCGCCCTCATAGCGGGTGCTACTTTCACTTCCGCACAGGCACAGCAGTTACAAACACGTATGGACTCGCTGAGCTATGCTTTCGGCATGGTGCAGTCACAGGGCTTGTCCCGCTTCCTGCAGCAGTTCCACCAAGAGATGTTCAGCAACGATTCCACTCAGCGCCTGAATATGGATCTCTTCATGAAAGCCTTTAACAGCGGGATGAAGGGTGAGACTGGTCTTATTTCTACTGACGAGGCTAACAAGGTTGCTTCTACTATCATCAAAGCTTTACAAGACGAGAAAGCCATGAAACTCTACGGAGACATCAAGGTCGCTGGTGAGAAATTCCTCGCTGAGAACGCCAAGAAACAGGATGTCAAAGTGCTGGAGAGTGGTGTACAGTATAAGATCTTGAAGGCTGGAACAGGACCAGTTCCGACTGCTTCCCAGAAAGTGAAGGTCCATTATGAGGGACGAACACTCGACGGTAACGTCTTCGACAGTTCTTACAAAAGAGGTGAGCCAACAGACTTCCGCTGTAACCAAGTTATCAAGGGCTGGACGGAAGCACTTACCCACATGCCTGTAGGTTCTACGTGGGAAGTATATATCCCATACCATTTAGCTTATGGGGAAAGGGGTGCTGGCGATGATATCAAACCCTTCTCCATGCTCATCTTCAAGATAGAGCTTTTGGAGATTATCGAGAAATAAAAACAAGGAGAGCAGACCTAAAATCTGCTCTTTTTGTTTAAATTACTGCAAATTTCTTAGCAAAATGTTGCTCATATCAATAAAAATTCCTACTTTTGCTTACTTTTTGTAAACTAAGACCTTGTTTTTGATATGGCAACAACTGAAAAGATTGACCAACTTGACAAGAAAATACTGAATATCTTGTCAAAGAACGCACGCATCCCTTTTAAGGATGTAGCAGCAGAGTGTGGCGTGTCGCGTGCCGCCATCCACCAACGGGTACAACACCTTATAGAGGCTGATGTGATCATGGGCAGTGGCTTCGATGTCAACCCCAAGAGCCTGGGTTACAGTACCTGCACCTATGTAGGTATCACCTTGGAGCGTGGCTCGATGTATAAAGACGTTGTTGAATGCTTACAGCATATCCCGGAGATTGTGGAGTGCCACTTTACGACAGGTCCCTACACCATGCTCGTCAAACTTTATGCCCGTGATAACGAACAACTGATGCATCTGCTCAATGGCAGGCTGCAAGACATTCCCGGTGTTGTAGCCACAGAGACCCTGATATCTCTGGAGCAGAGCATCAAACGTGAAATTCCTGTTAGTATCGATGAATAGCCGATGAACAAGTATGATTGGAAAGCGCTGCTATCTCAGCGTGTCTATGCGAAATATCCAGAATACACTAAGCGTCCTGTGATAGGCATCACAGGCAATTTTGGAGACTTTACCTGTAAACTTGCAGAGAAATATTATAAGTCGGTGGTGAAGGCTGGTGGCGTTCCCGTCATCATCCCTCCTATTGCCGATACTGACGTGATAATTAACTCACTGGAAAACATCGACGGACTGATACTCAGCGGAGGCAGTGATTACGACCCGCAGTATGCCGGTGAGAAGAAAGACCCTAAATTGGGAGAGATCAATGAAGAACGTGACCTCCCAGAACTGTTTATCACCCGCCTTGCCTACAACCGGCAAATCCCCATGCTGGGAATCTGCCGTGGTATCCAGACACTTGCCATGGCTTTAGACGGAAAGGTGAAGCAGGACATCACTGATATCTCCACCATCAACCATTCACAGAGTGAGGAGCGTTCCATAGCGACTCATCAGGTCAGCATCGAGAAAGACTCTATCCTCTATGAGCTTTACCAAAAGGAGCAACTCTCCGTCAACTCCCTCCACCATCAGGCAGTATGTGACTGCGGGGAGAAATTCCGTATCACCGCAAAGTCGGAGGACGGTATCATCGAGGCGATGGAAAGCCGTGAGTTCAAGAGTATCATGGGCGTACAATGGCATCCCGAATGCCTTTCTGACGGACTCCCCATCTTTGAGTGGCTCATCCATGAGGCGAACTATTTCCATCAGGCATGCAAGCTACATGAAACCATGCTGACCCTTGACTCCCACTGTGATACTCCGATGTTCTTCCCGCAAGGGGTTGATTTCAGTCAACGTGACGACCGTATTCTCGTCGATCTGCATAAGATGACTGACGGTCGCCAGGATGCCACTATCATGGTGGCATACCTGCCGCAACCTACCGAGAATCCTACCGAATATGCCGACCGTATCTTCGACAAGATAGAGGAGATTGTCAGTCAGCATGAGAATGATATGGCTATCGTCAAAGATCCCGCATTGCTGATATTTGAGAAGAATAACGGCAAGAAGCTCATCATGCTTGGCATTGAGAATGGCATTGCCCTTGATGGCAATTTGGACAACCTGAAGCATTTCGCTAAGCGAGGTGTCGTCTATATGACGCTCTGCCACAACGGTGATAATGATATCTGCGACTCTGCCAAGGGCAACAACACGAATGACGGTGTCAGCAAATTTGGCAAAAAGGTCATCAAGAAGATGAAAAAATTGGGTATCGTGGTCGATCTCAGCCACGCATCAGAGAAGAGTTTCTATGATGCCTTGAAAATCTCTAAGGTGCCCGTTATCTGCAGCCATAGCAATTGCCGTGCCCTTTGCGATCATCCCCGTAACCTTACTGATGACCAGATGCGGGCTCTTGCCAAAAACGACGGTGTCATGCAAATCACACTCTATCCCGGTTTCTTACGTGCCGACGGAGAAGCGACAGTGGAGGATGTCTTTGCCCACCTCGACCATGCCATTGAGGTGATGGGCATTGATCATGTAGGTATCGGAACAGACTTTGACGGAGATGGTGGCATCCGTGGTTTTGCCAACTCCTCTGATGTCATCAACTTTACCCGCCTGATGCTGAAACACGGTTATGCCGAGCAAGACATCCTAAAAATCTGGGGAATGAATATCATTGGTGTCATATTCCAAGTACAAACTGGTCTTAAAATATGATAACATATCAGACTGAGAATGTCCGTTTCCCGGACATCAAGCGACGTGACACCACCGCATGGATCCGCAGGGTGGCAGCCACCTACGGCAAAAAAGTAGGAGAGGTAGGTTACCTTTTCTGCGATGACGAGCATATCCTGGAGGTTAACCGTCAGTACTTGGGACATGACTATTATACAGATATCATCACCTTCGACTATGACGAGGGCGACACCCTTAATGGCGACTTGGTCATATCCCTTGACACCGTACGCTCCAATGCCGAACTATTCCACAAGGAATACGATGAGGAACTGCACCGCGTCATCATCCATGGCATTCTGCATCTCTGCGGAATTAACGACAAGGGACCCGGTGAACGTGAGATTATGGAAGCTGCTGAGAATAAAGCACTTGCCATGCGGCAGGAAAAATAATTAAAAAAAATTGCGAATTTATTTTGTTATATAAAAAAAACAATGTATCTTTGCACACGTAATGAATAGTTGATAATAAGTTAGTTAGAAATGGGGATTCCCTGTGTCGTGAGACATGGGGAATCTTTTTTCAAAACAAAATGGTCCTTCCCGTGTGGAAGGACCATTTTGTCATTACTCTGCGGAGAACTCGTCTTTGCCGACGCCACAAACGGGACATACCCAATCCTCGGGGATATCCTCAAAGGCTGTTCCTGGCTCAATACCGTTATCGGGATCACCAACTTCAGGGTCATAGACATAACCACATACGTCACAAACAAACTTTTCCATAATCGTTAACATTTAAAGTTATACATAAGTTTTAAGATAATATCTGCTCGATATGCTCCACGATGACCTCTGGAGCAATACGGTGCATACAGGCATAGTCGCCACGCCAGCATGCTTTCTGTCCGTAAATACTGCACGGGCGACATTCGAGGGGTATCTGGATGGCATTCTCAGAACCCTGGTTCCACCCCATGAAACCGGCATAAGGATGGGTGGCTCCCCAGATACTCACCACGGGGGTAGCGACAAGGGAGGCAAGGTGCATATTTGCCGAATCCATCGAAAGCATCACATTCAGATGACTCATCAGGATAAGCTCCTGCTTGATGGACTCCAGACAGGGAGCCACATGGACACACTGCGGAAATTTCGCACACCACTGGGGAAAGAGCTCGTCCTCACGAGTGCCCTTGCCGAAAAGGAACAGTTTTGCCTCCGGGTGGTTCTTCGTCAACTGTGCGATTACCTGCTCCATCAGCTGCAGCGGGTATATCTTCCCTTCATGCTTTGCAAAGGGAGCGATACCTATATTGAGTTGAGAGCTGAGCGTTGAGAACTGAGGATTATCTGGCAACTGACTCAAGTCACCTCCACCCTCTGGGAAGATGGAGTGGAAATCCAACTCGACGGGATAGCCCAGACGCTCCAGCACATCCGCATAATTCTGGAAGGCGGTAGGCTGCTGGATGAGTTGCTTGTTATTGGCAGCTGTCAACCGGCGACGACCCTTGCGGTGCTTGTCGATATGTGCCACCTTGTAACTGCCGAGGTTGAAGCGCATGCGCAAGAATTCCGACCGCAGCACATTATGCATGTCAGCAACATGCGTGAACTGCTTGGCGGCAAGCCGGCGGTAGAGGGCATTCAGCCCCTTGATGCCATGATACTCCCGCTTAAGGTCAGCCTCCATAAACCCGACATTGGGGGCAAGATCCTCAAAGAAAGGACGTGCGAAGCTACGGCTCAGCACGGTCACTCTCACGTCAGGATACTGGTGAGCTAAAGAATAAACCACGGGGACGGTCATGGCGACATCTCCCAAGGCAGAGAAGCGAATGATGAGAATATGATCTTTCTTCACTTCACCTTATTATTATATAAGACAGGATTGGTTGCAGGGTCATTGTACATCTTCATCTGACGATATACCTTCATATATTTCCGCCCAGCCTCAATATCCTCCAGCAACTGGTCGATAGACGTACTCAAGTCAACCTGCTGCTCTTTCAGGATGCCCAGTTTTGCCTGACACTTGGCGATATGTGCCGCATCAACATCCTTACGGTCCACCTGCTCCTGCATATGCCATATCTTCAGAGCAAGGATAGACAAGCGGTCCACTGCCCATGCAGGACTCTCTGTGTTCAGCCGGGCATCGGGTAACGGTTTCACGTCTTGATACAACTGACGGAAATAACTGTCGATCTCCTCCACCAGGTCTGTGCGGTCCTGGTTACTATGGTCTATCCGACGTTTCAGTGCCAGGGCATCAGCCGGGTCGATATGCGGGTCACGGATAATGTCTTCCAAGTGCCACTGTACGGTGTCTATCCAACATTTTGAATAGAGGTTATACTCAATACTCTCCCTTTCATAAGGATTAGAGATTGGAGTATCCACATGATCTTTCAGATGATAGTCCCGAATTACCTGGGAGAAGATCGCATTTGCTTTTTCTGTAAATGACATTTGCTTTGTTTTATGTTGTAATGGGTGCAAAGATACGAAAAATAGTTCATAGTTCATAGTTCATCATTCATAATTTTAAGTTTATTTTGGCTCTTTACTGGTTTTTCTGTATTTTTGCACACCGTATGAAGATAATAATAGACGATAAGATTCCCTATATCCGGGAAAAGCTACGGCAACTTGCCGACGAGGTGGTCCCGCTGAGCGGTGCCGCCATCAGTGCTGCCGACGTACGGGATGCCGATGCCCTGATTGTCCGTACCCGTACCCATTGTGACGAGTCATTACTGAAAGACAGTAAAGTGCGGTTTGTTGCCACTGCTACCATTGGTTTCGACCATATCGATACTGACTACATGGAGCGTGCCGGTATCGCATGGACCAGTTGTCCGGGGTGTAATGCCGCCTCCGTCGCACAATACGTAGAGTCGTCACTATTGCTTTTACAGCAAGAGAAAGGACTCACCCTCCGAGATGCGACAATCGGTATCATAGGATGTGGACATGTCGGCTCTAAAGTCAAAGCTGTCGCAGAGCGGCTGGGGATGCGTGTCCTTATCTGCGACCCGCCTTTGGGGCATGCAGATTACGTTCCCTTGACGACAATAGCGCAAGAGGCCGATGTCATTACGTTCCATGTGCCTTTAACCCGTGAAGGCGTTCATGCCACCTGGCACATGGCGGATGAGCTGTTCTTCCATCGCCTGTCCAAAGTTCCCTACATCATCAACACCAGCAGAGGAGAGGTTGTCGATAATACTGCCCTGCTCACCGCTCTCCAACAGGGAAGGGTCCGCGATGCCGTTATCGATGTATGGGAAGGAGAGCCACGGCTGAATGAGGAATTGTTGCAACAGGTCTTCATCGGCACCCCCCATATCGCCGGCTATTCCGCTGACGGCAAGGCGAATGCCGACAACATGGTGATAGATGCCCTCTGCCGACATTTCGGTTTGCCATACCCCGGCAAGGTGTTGCCTCCTAAGTTGCCCGCTGATTTCCCCTATACCGGCAATCCTCTGGAACTATATAATCCTATGAAGGATAGTGACGCACTGAAAAACAACCCCTCGGAATTTGAGGACTTACGTAACAACTACCCCCTCCGAAGAGAGCATTTTGACGTATAGACTTGTCAAAACAACCTTTTTAAGGTGCCAATAATTGCACAAGTTAGGGTGGTTTGTGCAAAAGTAAATCTATTTTTACTAAATTTATTTGCGTAATTCCATAAAAATTCGTTACTTTGCACCCGCTAAGCCACATTTTGTGGTCGCACACATCTAAATAGGATTCATTTTATTAACATTTTAACGTAAAAGATTATGTCAGAAATTGAAAGCAAAGTAAAGGCTATTATCGTAGACAAACTTGGTGTTGACGAAGCTGAAGTAAAGCCAGAGGCAAGTTTCACTAACGACCTGGGTGCTGACTCACTGGATACCGTAGAGCTCATCATGGAGTTCGAGAAGGAGTTCGGTATTTCTATCCCCGACGACAAGGCTGAGAAGATTGGTACCGTTGGTGATGCTATCGCATACATCGAGGAGAACGCAAAATAATATTTGTTAGGATTGAAGAATTGAAGATTTGAAAAATTGAAGTTCTGGCTTCATGCTATTTTTCTTCAATTCTTCAATTCTTCAATTTTTATTTTTTTAATCATGGAATTAAAAAGAGTAGTAGTAACAGGACTGGGTGCCGTTACACCGCTTGGCAATAATCCTGAGGAGACTTGGGAAGCAATGCTGGCAGGTAAGAGTGGCGCAGCCCCCATTACCCTTTTCGACGCTTCTAAGTTCAAGACACAGTTTGCCTGTGAGGTAAAGAACTTGAACATCAACGATTATATCGACCGCAAGGAAGCCCGTAAGATGGACCGTTATACCCAGCTTGCCATCATCGCTGCCAAACAGGCTGTCGAGGATTGCGCAATGGACCTGGAGTCAGAGAACAAAGACCGCATCGGTGTTGTCTTTGGCGTCGGTATCGGTGGTATCAAGACTTTTGAGGAAGAGGTCAGCTATTATGGTGTACATCGTGAGGATGGGCCTAAGTTCAACCCGTTCTTCATTCCTAAGATGATCGCCGACATCGCCGCAGGTCAGATCTCTATCATGTATGGCTTCCATGGTCCTAACTATATCACCTCTTCTGCCTGCGCTTCTTCATCCAACGCATTGGCTGATGCCTTCAACCTGATTCGCTTGGGTAAGGCTAATGTCATTGTGGCTGGTGGTGCCGAGGCTGCTATCTGCGAGACTGGTGTGGGTGGTTTCAATGCCATGCACGCTTTGTCAACCCGTAATGACGAACCCGAGAAGGCAAGTCGTCCTTTCAGTGCCAGCCGTGACGGTTTCATCATGGGTGAGGGTGCCGGCTGCTTGATTCTCGAGGAGCTGGAGCATGCCAAGGCTCGTGGTGCGAAGATCTATGGTGAGATGGTAGGTGCCGGTATGAGTGCTGATGCTCATCACATCACAGCCTCCCATCCAGAGGGTCTGGGTGCCAAACTCGTGATGCAGAACGCGCTGGAGGATGCCGGACTGAAACCCGAGGATATTGACTACATCAATGTTCACGGAACATCTACCCACGTAGGTGATATCTCTGAGGCAAAGGCCATCAAGGATGTCTTTGGTGACGCAGCATATAAGCTGAACATCTCTTCTACCAAGTCTATGACAGGACACCTGCTGGGTGCCGCCGGTGCCGTAGAGGCAATGGCTACCCTGCTTGCCGTGAAGAATGACATCATCCCTCCCACTATCAACCACGAGGAGGATGACAAGGACGAGGAGATTGACTACAACTTGAATTTCACCTTTAACAAGGCACAGAAGCGTGAGGTCCGCGCAGGACTCTCCAACACCTTCGGTTTTGGTGGTCACAACGCCTGTGTAGTATTCAAGAAGTATGCTGAATAACTCTAATTTCTTAGATAGACTAAGGCTCCCTTTCCGCAAGGAGAAGGAGCTTTTTTCTTCTTTATACCAGATTCTTGGTTTCTACCCACGTAACATCAACCTCTATAAGCAGGCGTTGATGCACAAAAGTGTCAAGAAGCGCACCGAGAAAGGCCGTCCTTTGAATAATGAGCGGCTGGAATTCTTGGGTGACGCCATTCTGGATGCTGTAGTGGGTGATATCGTATTCCGCCATTTTGAGGGTAAGCGTGAGGGGTTCCTGACAAATGCCCGCTCCAAGCTCGTACAGCGTGAGACATTGGGTAAACTCGCCAAAGAGATGGGTATTACCAACATGGTTGTCCGCAATGGTCAGGCTACATCGCACAATAGTTACCTGGGGGGCAACGCCTTCGAGGCATTAGTTGGTGCGATCTATCTTGACCGTGGTTATGGTGCCTGTATGAAGTTCATGGAGAAACGTATCCTCAAACAACTGATCAACATCGATAAAGTTGCGTATAAGGAGGTTAATTTCAAATCCAAGCTCTTAGAATGGAGCCAGAAGAACCGTGTCAATATCGAGTTCCGGCAGTTAGAGCAGTCTGTTGACGAGAATAACAGTCCTGTCTTCATTTACCAGATATTCCTGGAGGGTGTCGAGGGTTGTTCCGGTAAGGGCTATTCGAAGAAAGAGAGCCAGCAACGCGCTTGCAAGGAAACGCTCCAACGTCTGCGCCGAGAACCCCAGTTCATCGATGCCATCTTTACCGCTAAGGGTGAGCGTACCAAGATGGAGGAGGAACCTGTCAGCGTACCAGACGAGATTGCCGACACACCCATCGAGGTCCAAGAGCCTGTTGTCACTGAACCTGTTGTTAGGAACCAAGAACCTAAGACAAAGGAACACGATGAGTTCTCCCTCGATGACATCACTGCCACCCCACGGGAGAAGACCCGCGAGGAAATCATCGCTGAGGCAGAGGAAGCAGCCTTTGCAAAAGCATAATCCTATAAAGAAAACTATCACTTGTAACCTGTTGACTTAAAGTCAGCAACCCTGTTGACATGGAGTCAGCAAGGTTGTCGACTGGAGTCAACAGGTCTGCTGACTCCAGTCGACAGGTGATTAGATTACTTGTAACGATTGCTTACAACGGCACTTCCCGTCGCTTACAACGGCACTTACAAGTGAATCCCTTACTCGTTATAAATGACTTGCAGGAGGGTTTGTCCTACTGCCTGTAGGGTATTCTTGTCGATATGCTGCATGTCGTCATTGACGGTATGCCATGTAGGACCGAAAGAGCTCTGCTGGCAATCCGGATAGTGGTTGATGATGTCCACGCAAGGGATGTTGGCGATATCATTCACAGGGACATGGTCGTCGGTGACATAGCCGCCATCCTGCATGGGGAAGGTACTGCCATAGCCTGCGGCATGGGCTGCACGCCATACCTTCTCCACGATCTGTCCGGCTTTCTGCTTGGAATAACCCTCCTGATAGAACTTGGCACCTTGTCCACCCACCATGTCAAGGAGGATGGCATAGCTATAGTTCTTCGGTTTTTCCAGATATTTCTTTGCCCAATACTGTGCACCAAGCGCCCATGAGTCCGTACCATCACCGGTCTCATCCCATTGGGGGATGCCCCAATCCTCCGCATCGAAACAGATGAAGTCGACGGCGACATTCAGCGAGTCGTGCTGTTGGATGAGCCGTGCCAACTCCAGCATCACAGCGACACCCGAGGCACCATCATTGGCAGCCATGACGGGCTTGCGCCAGTTGGCGGAGTCCGGGTCATTGTCTGCCCACGGACGACTGTCCCAATGGGCGCAGACGAGGATTGCCTCACCCCCCGCCCTCTCCTTCAGAGAGGGAGCTTTAGCGATGATATTGGTACTCTTCAGGATGGTACCGTCATAGCCTTTGAGGTCTGCTTTCTGTAACTCCACATGATAACCGTACTGCTGGAACTTCTGAGTGATCCACTGGGCACACTGCTCATGTGCCTCACTGTTCATGATGCGGGGTCCGAAGTTACACTGGGCGGCACAGAACTGATAAGCAGAGTCCGCATTGAACTGGATATTCACGACGGGTTGCTGCTCCGCTTGTTTCTTGGTAGTACCACAAGCGCAAACGATGCCTGCAAGAAAAAGGATATAGATAATCTTCTTCATCATATTCATTTATTATTCTTATGCTTCTTAGGCAGGAACTCCTCAACATCCCTGCCGAAATGCCGTAACTCACGGACGACACTGCTGCTGACACTCGCATACCGAGGCTCGGCAAACAGCAGGACAGTCTCGATGCCACTGATCTGCCGGTTGATGTCAGCCTGCTCCCGCTCATACTCGAAGTCCTTGACGGAGCGTACACCCTTGATGATATACTGCGCACCCTGCTCCCTGGCAAAGTCGACGGCAAGACCATAATACGGTTTCACCTCAATGCGAGCCTCATCCGCATACAGCTCCTGTATCGCCTTCATCCGCTCCGTGGCTGGTGCCATATCAGGTTTATGCACCTGGTCGCCCACCACACCGATGACGAGTCGGTCGAACAATCCCAAAGCCCTGGTCACGATAGAGTCATGACCAATGGTAAATGGGTCGAAACTCCCTACAAAAACTCCGCTTTTCATCTACTATTCAAAAAGGTTTGGTTCCATAATATTTCCCGTATACGGGTTGCGTCCAAAATGACGATAGGCAAGTTCTGTCACCATACGTCCCCGGGGGGTACGCTTGATAAAGCCCTCCATGATGAGGAACGGCTCATAGACCTCCTCCACCGTACCGGCATCCTCACCGATTGCCGTGGCAATGGTGGTGATACCCACAGGACCACCCCGGAACTTATCGATGATAGTCAGCAGGATGCGGTTGTCTATCTCGTCCAGTCCATACTTGTCAATATTCAGTGCCGTCAGGGCTATCTTAGTAATCTCCGTATCGATACGACCAGTGCCCTTCACCTGTGCAAAATCACGGACACGCCGCAACAGCGCATTGGCAATACGGGGGGTACCACGGGAGCGGCGTGAGATCTCCGCCGCCGCATCTGTCGTGATAGGAACCCTGAGGATAGAGGCAGAGCGTGTGATAATCTTCTGCAGTGTCTCCGGCTCATAATACTGCAAGTGCATATTGATACCGAAACGGGCACGAAGGGGAGCCGTCAACAGACCGCTACGGGTAGTGGCACCCACCAGCGTAAACGGGTTGAGGTCGATCTGGATGGAACGTGCGGATGGTCCCTTATCAATCATGATATCGATGCGGTAGTCCTCCATGGCGGAATAAAGGTATTCCTCCACTACCGGTGACAGACGGTGGATCTCGTCGATGAAGAGCACATCATTCTTCTCCAATGAGGTGAGAATACCCGCCAAGTCACCCGGTTTGTCCAGCACAGGACCGCTGGTGATCTTAAAGCCTACCCCTAACTCATTGGCAATGATATTCGAGAGCGTCGTCTTACCCAAGCCCGGAGGACCATGCAGCAAGGTATGGTCAAGCGGTTCTCCACGATATTTGGCTGCCTCCACGAACACCTGCAGGTTCTCCACCACCTGCTTCTGTCCGCTGAAATCGCCAAAAGAAAGAGGACGCAAGGCGTTCTCAAATTCTTTCTCTGAAGAGGAGATCTGCTCCTGTCGGATGTCAAAATCTTCGTCCATCATTTACTTTTTCGTACTTTTTGTTTGCAAAGTTACGAAAAAAGTTCATAGTTCATAGTTCATAGTTCATAATTTTTTGTATTTTTGCAGGCAAAAACCAAAACTATCATTTTATGAAACGCATCACACTGCTTTCCTTGCTGGCGGTACTGACCCTGATGGTCAATGCCTCCACGACCCTCCCTATCAAGGGAAAAGTCATTAACCCCACAGACAAGCACATCCAATACATCGGACGTATCTGCTTTGACAACCCTATGCGTCCCCGCTTTACTTTCCCCGGTGTACAGATCAACGCCTGCTTCACGGGGACCAGTCTGAAGATGATGGCAAAACCCAAGAGTGGCTATTTCATGGCACAGATTGACGAGGCTGAGCCTTTCAAGGTGGGTTTCATGGCTGAGAAAGACTCGGTGGTAACCCTTGCCACCGCCCTGCCCAAGGGAGCACATAGCATCCGCCTGATGTACGTCATCGAAGGTTATGAGCTGAAGCCGGAATTCCGTGGGTTCGTGCTCGACAGTGACGGTCAGTTGTTAGACGCTCCTGCCCTGCCCGACCGCCGTATCGAGTTCATCGGCAATTCCATTACCTGCGGCTATGGCAATGAGAGTATAGAGAAGACTGATCCTTTTGAGTATGAGACAGAGAACCATTATTATACTTACGCCCAGCAGACCTGTCGTAATCTGAATGCCATGGCGTATGTGGTGGCACGAAGCGGCATCGGTGTCTATCGCAGCTATGGAGGTCCGAAGACGGGTACCCCGGAGAATGTGATGACGACAGAGTATGAATACACCAACCTCTATGACCGCTCCGAGAAATGGGACTTCTCCCGCTATACCCCACAGGTGGTATGTATTAACTTGGGTACCAACGACCTGTCAACCAATAACTACGATGTAAAGTTGTTAAAACAGGCTTACAAGAAGTTCCTCAAACAGGTACGGCAGCATAACCCCAAGGCTAAGATAGTATACCTGTGCGGCTCGATGTTAGTGGGTAAGGAGTTGGAGATTGCAAAGAAAACGCTGAATGAAGTCGTGGAGGAGGCAAAAAAGGACGGTGACAAGGAAGTATACCGCTTTGACTTCACCCCACAGAACGGTGACCTATACTATGGTGCCTCCTGGCATCCCTCTTTGTGGCAGCATCAGAAGATGGCTGGTGAGCTCACCGCTTTCCTGCGTACCCTGATGCACTGGTTCTAAACCTTATTCTCAGGAAGTTCACTGATAAACTGGCGAATGGCGTCTACCAAGGCATCATTCTCTTTTGGTTGTTGTGTGGCAACACGGAAGAAATGGTCGGAGAGTCCCGTGAAGTTGAAACAGTCACGTATCAGGATGCCATGCTCATGGACGAGGTAGAATTTCAGTTTGGTACTGGTTGCCGGTTCTATCTCACATAACATGAAATTCGTCTTGGTCTCAAAGACACGAATCCCCTCTATCTTACGAAGATTGGCACGTAGGCGAGTCGTCTCCAGCAGATAGCTTGTAAGGTCGGGAATCGCCGGCTCATTCCGCTTGATGAGGAACTTCCCTGCCTCAATGGCAAGTGCACTTACTGACCACGGGTGGCGTATGCTCCGTAATAACTGGATGATGTCAGGATGTCCGATAACATAACCTATACGCAACCCAGGAATGGCAAAACGCTTACTAAGTGAATGCAGCACCAATAGGTTATGACACCCTAACACCTCCTTGGGGCTAATAAGACGCTCTTGCGTATAGTCCTCATACGATTGATCGACCACAAAGGTATAACGGGGAGAGCGGCGTGCCATATACTCGATGATTCCCTTTGTCATCACATTACCTGTCGGGTTATTGGGATTACAGATCCAATAGACCCTGTCCGCAGGAAGTTCCTTCAGGTCGTCCGTATTCTCATAAGTGATGATATGATGGTTGATACGACAGGCATCAGCATATTCATTGAAAGTAGGTTGCGGGATGATGGAGGCACTATGATGGAACATCTGTGCGATGAGATAGATCGCCTCCGTTGCCCCATTGGTCACCATGACAGCCTCAGGACTGATTCCCAACTGCTGGGCAATCATCTTCTCAAGGGAACGCGGTTGTGGCTCAGGATAGTTGTTGATGATATCAAGATGTGCTTTCAGATGCTCCTGCAATGCCGTATGGTCGGCTTGCTGGTAGATATTGGAGCTGAAATTAATCCGCACCATACCCGCATCATAGCGATAGATATCATCTCCGTGCCCTTCTATCATAATCTTATACTATTCCGTTACTCGTATCGTCAATGTCTGGGCATCAAAGAGAATACCCTTATGTGCGATAAATCGCCCTAATGCTCCCTCATCAGCTAACTGACGTGGTGTTCCTATACTCAAAATCCCCGGTTCCATCAGCCATATACAGTCTGCTATCTGTAAGGAGAGTTCCACATCATGGGTAGAGAGGAAGATGGTTTTCTGCTGCTCATGGGCAAGACGATGCAACAGCTGCATCACCTCCACCTTACTGGGGAAGTCGAGGAAGGCGGTAGGCTCGTCAAGATAGATGACAGGAGTCTGTTGCGCCAGTGCCTTAGCAATCATCACTTTCTGCCGCTCGCCATCACTCAGTGTGTGCACATACCGACCCCGCAACGCCCCGATACCCACCAATCCGATAGCCTCATCTACGATACGCCTGTCATCCTTCGACAGTGTTCCCCAGAATCCCGTATAAGGTGAGCGTCCCATACCCACCAGTTCCTCGATGGTCATATTCCGCACATCAGGTTTCTCTGTCAGCACCACACCGATGAGTTTACTTAACTGTTTGTCGGTGAGTTGGGTGACAGGGGTTGGAGTTGGCGTATTGGCAGATAGCAGGATATCGCCATGAAGGGCTGGCTGAAAAGCGGACAAAGTGCGTAACAGGGTGGATTTACCAATACCATTACGCCCCAGCAGACAGGTCAGTTCACCACTCATGATGGCACCATTCAGATGTTCTGCCACTACTGCCGTATGCTGCTTTGTCTGGTATCCGATCGTCAGGTCAGTAAGTGTTACCGTCTCATTCATGGTGCAAATGTAAAACAAAAAAATGAAATGACAAAAAAATTACAGTATTAACAGTTGTAACTGCCCTGGAGCGAAACACGTCTGTGCCACCTGCAGGATCTGTTCTGAACGGATGGCATCAATCTGTTGGAAGACCGCTTCTATATCCCGCTCCTTATCGTAATGCAGGAAACTCTTGGCAAAGTCGAGAGCAAACTGCTCCCGGTTGTCACAGGCAATGGCAATCTGCCCCTTCAGCTGGCGCTTGGCAGCCATCAGCTGGCGTTCCGACAACGGATGCTGCATCATGCGGTCGAGTTCCTGATGAACCAGTCGCAGACAGCGTTTCACATCATGATGGTCACAACCGAAATAGACAGACCAGCATCCTGTGTCACTGTAACTCGCCATGGAACTCTCCACGGTATATACCAGCCCGTGTTTCTCCCGTAAGGAGAGGTTCAGCCGGGCATTCATTCCCGGTCCCCCCAATATGTTATTCAACAAATAAAGAGGCATCCTCCGGTTGTCGTTGAAATCGAAGGTTTTGCATCCTAACATCACATGTGACTGGTGATGAGGCTCCGAGAGGCGACTGGTCTTTTCACTATCATTGGAAACTGTTGGTTTCAACGAGTCTGCACGCTGTGGATATTCCGCTTTCTCCAGCAATTTGACAAGATGGTCGAAACGGATATCTCCATAAACAAAGAAGATGGCGTTGCTGGGACGATAGAACTGACTGGTAAAACGCCGTGCATCGGATGCCGTGAAGCTCCTCACCCGCTCTTGTGTACCTAATATATTATGTCCTAAGGGATGACCTTTGAAGAGCATATTCTCAAACTCATCATAAATCAGTTCGGCAGGAGAATCGTTATAACTCTCGATTTCATCGCAGATAACATCCTTCTCATGCTCTATCTCCTGTTCCGGATAAGTACTGTTAAAGACAATGTCTGTCAAGAGGTCGACAGCACGGGGAAGGTGTTCTTTTAAGATAGCAGCATAAAAGACGGTGTCTTCCTTATTGGTGAAAGCATTGAGGTCGCCCCCGACCCGTTCCAGACAATTGAGGATCTGCAGGGCTGAATGGCGGCGGGTTCCCTTGAAAGTGACATGCTCACAGAAATGGGCAAGTCCTTCCTCACCCGTCTTTTCATGGCGTGAACCTGCCCTGACACCTATACCGCAATAGACAACAGGAGAAGTGGCAGGCAGATGAATCACTCGTAAACCATTAGGAAGTGTATGGATGTTATATTTTGTCATTTCACGTGCAAAGATAGTGTATTTTTGAAAAATAGTTGTATCTTTGCAGGAAATTCTAATGATTATGCGAAAAGTAATTGGTATCGGTGAGACCGTTCTTGATATTATCTTCCGTGACGAGCAGCCCATCAGTGCTGTCCCCGGCGGCAGCACCTTCAATGCGATGGTGTCTTTAGGCCGCTCTGGTGTAAAAGGCAGTATGATTAGTGAGACAGGTAATGACCGAATAGGACATAATATCATCGGTTTCTTAGAGAAGAATGGAGTAGATGCCTCTAATATCAATGTCTACCCGGAGTCCAAGTCACCATTGTCACTTGCATTCCTCAATGAGCAGAACGATGCGGAATACATATTCTATAAAGACCATCCCAACGACCGCATCGACTATATCTATCCGGACATACAACCTGACGACATCGTGCTGTATGGCAGTTATTTCGCACTGAACCCTGTCATCCGCTCTCAGGTTTATGCTTTCCTGGACTATGCCCGCCAACATGGTGCCATCCTTTACTATGATGTCAATTTCCGTGCCTCCCATCAGAATGAGGTCATGAAGATTACCCCTAACTTACTGGAGAACCTGGAGATGGCAGATATCGTCAGAGGGTCGTCAGAAGACTTTGACATCCTGTTTAAGAAAAATGACCCTGACACGGTGTATCGCACCCAAATATCGTTCTACACCCATAAATTTATCTATACCCGTGCCTCACAACCTGCAGAGGTCAGGGCAGAGAACGGTTTCAGCAAACAGTATCCCGTCCTTGCCACCAAGACGGTCAGTACTATCGGGGCTGGCGACAACTTCAACGCTGGCTTCATCTTCGGACTGATCAAAAATGGTATCACCCACCAAGAGATAGACAATGGTCTGACGGAGGCACAATGGGACTGCGTGATCAAAAGCGCATTGGAGTTCTCCGCAGAGTGCTGCCGCAGCATCAGCAACCATGTCTCCGTGGAGTTTGGAGCACAGAAGAAAAAGGAACTGGAAGAGGCTTTATCGACAATAGAGGAATAATTTAAAAACAATACTACTATGCAAGAGATTACAAACAAAATCTATTATGTGGGTGTCAACGACCGTAACAAGTCGCTGTTCGAGGGCTTATGGCCCCTGCCCTACGGCGTGAGCTATAACTCGTATCTGATTGATGACGAGAAGGTGTGTCTGATTGATACGGTGGAGGTTGACTTTTTCACCCAATTCATCGAACATATCCATGAGGTGATTGGTGACCGCCCTGTCGACTATCTGGTGATTAACCACATGGAGCCTGACCATAGCGGTTCTATCGCCCTCATCAAGAAATACTATCCGAATATCCAGATTATCGGCAACAAGAAGACTTTCCAGATGATGGAGGGTTTCTATGGTATCGCTGATGGTACGGTAGAAGTGAAAAACGGCGATTCCATCGAGCTTGGATCACATACCCTGAACTTTGTCCTCACTCCTATGGTACACTGGCCTGAGACGATGGTGACACTCTGTGGCTCTGTCCTCTTCTCGGGAGATGCCTTCGGCTGTTTCGGTGCTCTGAACGGTGGCGTGATTGATGAGCAGATCAATTGCGACGCTTTCTGGTTGGAGATGGTCCGCTACTACTCCAATATCGTGGGTAAATACGGTACTCCTGTACAGAATGCCCTCAGGAAACTTGCCGATGTGAAACTGGACTATATCTGTGCTACCCATGGTCCTGTATGGCACCAGTATATTAATAAGGTGGTGGAAGAATACGACCGTATGTCGAAATATGAGACAGAGCCGGGACTGGTCATCTGCTATGGTACGATGTATGGCAATACAGAGCGTGCCGCTGAGGTCATTGCCCGTGCTGCCTCTGAGGCTGGTGTGAAGAATATCGTGATGTATAATGTCTCGAAGACCCATCACAGCTATATCATCCGTGACGTGTTCCGCTATAAGGGACTGATTGTCGGTGCCCCCACTTATAACACCGCCCTTTATCATGAGATGGATGTGCTGCTCTCAGAACTGGCTGGCAAGGATATCAAGAACCACCTGCTGGGATGGTTCGGCTCCTATGGCTGGGCTTCCAAGGCTGTCAGCGAGATTGCCCGTTGGAATGACGAGAAACTGCATTTCGAGGCTGTCGGCGAACCTGTTGAGATCAAACAGAGTCTGACACCTGAGACGAAAGCTGCCTGCGAGGCTTTGGGCAAGGCGATGGCAGAACGGCTGAAAGCATGACCGCAGCAACGGTTTTTCCTGCGATTTAGTGAATAAATCATAAAAAATAAGGGTTACTCTTGGCTCGTACCTAAGGGTAACCCTTATCTTTGCGGAAAAATCGAAAGCATGTCGATAACGGAACAGATGACTATGCCGAGGAAGTTATACTGATTTGAAACATTACCGGATAAAATTCGTCCAGGCACGAGGCTCCTCTTCCGGATGTCCCCCATCCTGCACATTCAACCGCTTGATCATCCAAGCCATATTACGACCTAAGGTGCGCATGGTCTGCATTCCTTCCTCGTCCTGTTCCACCTGCCCGGGAGTCTGTCCATAAGCCATGTTCCAATACTGTGAGCTGACCAGTGGCATATTCAGGATGGTGAAGTATTTGTTCAGACGGTCGAAAGCGGCTGAGGCTCCCCCACGACGGCAAACCACCACACTGGCTCCCGGCTTATACTGCAAATCGGCTCCTAATGAGTAGAATACCCTGTCGAGTAAAGCACAGAGAGAGCCGTTAGGACCACCATAATACACAGGAGAGCCCACGATGAGTCCGTCAATGCCGTCCTTGACACTCCGCCACACCTTATAATATAAGTCGTCGCGGAAGGTACACCGACCTTCTTTCCCGCACATACCGCAGGCGATGCAGCCCTGTACGGCTTTCTTCCCGATACTGATGATCTCCGTCTCCACACCTTCCTCATTCAAGGTTTTTGCCACTTCACTTAGTGCACGGAAAGTATTCCCATGCTCCTTAGGACTTCCGTTAATCAATAATACTTTCATCATATAGATATTCTTTTTATCATCCAAGAATCTGTTGGGCGTGTTCTTTAGTCTTGATCTGTTTACCAGCAAGAATCTGCTCGATGATACCCTCTTCATTAATAATAAAGGTAGTACGGATGGTACCCATCGTCTTCTTGCCGTACATATTCTTCTCGCCCCAAGCTCCCATTGCCTCCATCAGTGTCTTGTCTATATCAGCAATCAACGGGAAGGGAAGCTGATGTTTCTCCTTGAATTTCTGATGTGAGTCTGCAGAGTCCTTGCTGACTCCCACCACCTCATAGCCGGCTCCCTGCAACTGCTCATAGTGATCACGCAGACTGCATGCCTCTGAGGTACAACCACTGGTGTTGTCCTTTGGATAGAAATACAGTACGAGTTTTCTACCCTTATAGTCACTCAGACGGATTTCACGTCCCTGCTCATCCTTGCCTAAAATCTCAGGCGCTTTGTCTCCAATATTCATCGTTTCAGTTTTTAATAGTAATTCTTCGATTGCAAAGATACTATTTTTCTTTTAATTTTGTATCTTTGCAAACAGATAATCAATAAAACTATGAATATAGAAAAGAGTACTTGGGCTTGCAGGAAAAGACTTTTATCCTTCTTCATCATGGCGACCGCGGTATTAACTGCTTCATCTCAGACCTATCCGCCAAAGGACTCGCCACAGCTGGAGTTCGCCCTTCAACTGAGAGTACATATCAGTGAGCCTTACACTATCGGTGAGACTGCACACGGACGGCGTATCGTAATCCCTATCACGGGTGGTAGCTTTGAAGGTCCTTCCTTGAAGGGAACGATTTTATCTGGCGGGGCAGACTACCAACTGGCTAATGCTGACGGTACCCGAACGGAACTGGAGGCTATCTACAGTATCCGGACGGATGATGGCATCAATATCCATGTCCGTAACCGGGGATTGGTATGTGACGGTAAGAACGCTGACGCATGGCTGAATGATGCGCTCTTCGTCTGTGCTCCAGAGTGGACAACAGAGTTCAAGGGTATCGTGCTGAATGTGTGGAAAGTGAAGTAATTCAGTGTCTCTTTGCATTTGATGAGAAAGTTGCTGGCACCCGTATTGACTATTGTCTGTTTGCTATCTGCTAGTCAGACCACAGATATACCGTCACTCTCAACAATAGACAAGGGGAGTGCGGATAGTGCTGCCATCTATCAAGAGAGAGCCTATCAGGAGATGTTTACGGATTCTCTTGGGAAGGCAGAGACGCTTGCCTATCGTGCTTATATGCTCAGCAGCGATTCTACCATGGAACGTAGTTCACTTGCCCTGCTCTGTTACATCTATTATCGGGAAGGAAAACAAGAACAGTTACAACTGCTGATGCAGACCGTTTCGCCAGACACCTATATTAATATGATGGATGTACAAGGTATGGTGGAACGGACGAAAGCAGGATACGAACGCCAATACTATATTGCTGCCCTTATCGTCCTGTTGCTGGTTTCTGGTATTGTCTGTTTCTGGTATATCCGTCGGATGCGAACGATCAATGGTATCTATCGGCAGCGCATGAATCATGTGCGACAAGAACTGTTGAGCAAGGAGTCAAACATCACCCAGTCAACAATCCTTCCCATTGATGAGACTAAAAAGGGAATTGATGTGCTCTATGCCATTATCAACGACCAGAATATCAGTCAAATGGGTAAACAGGAGGAACAGGCACTACTCAAGAACCTCCCCATGGTGGATGCTGCTCTTGCGACAAGAATAGGTAAAGCCTCCTCACCTCTGACACCCAAGGAAACCTTCTTCTGCATTATGGAATACTATGGAAAGAGTGACAAACAGAAGGCACACTCTTTCTGCTGTTCAGAACAAGCAATCCGCAGTACCAAGAGCAGACTCGCCAAGAAGATAGACCTCTCTATCCTGCATTCGGAGTGAGACAAATGCCAGTCAGCCAAAGTGCTTCATTGGAGGCGGAAAGTTACAGGAATCGTATATTTCACACTGACAGGCTCTCCCATTCGCCTGCCGGGAATCCATCGGGGCATGGCACTGACAACACGCAGTGCCTCTGCGTCTAAAGCAGGACAAAGACCTCTTATTACTTTTGCCCCTGTGATACTGCCGTCTTTCTCCACAATACAGGTGACTATTACCCTACCCTGCACGCATGTTCCCTCCAATTCCTTCGGATAATGAACGTTTTCTTCTAGATATTTTAACAGGGCTTTTCCTCCTCCAGGGAAAGAGGGCATTTGCTCATCTATTTCGCACCATATATGCTTTGTGGTGTCACGTCTTTGTACTTGCTGTTGTTGCCCGATGCTTACGACATGTTTCGAACCTATCATCTGGCTCCTGTCGATATCTTTCCTTTGTTTTACCGGTTGTTTATCAAGGCGGAAAGTTACGGGAATTGTATAATTCACCCTCAGCACATAGTCATGTTCTCTGCCAGGAATCCAATGGGGCATCTGTTTGACGATACGGACCGCCTCCTTGTCTAAAGCAGGGTCAACACTCTTTACCACTCTTATATTTGTAAGACTGCCGTCTTTCTCTACCACGAAAGTGAGGACAACCCTACCTTGAATACCTTGCTTTTTAGCAATGGCTGGATATACCATGACACGTTTTATAAATTCCTGCATGACCTCATAACCTCCAGGAAACTCAGGCATCTGCTCTACGACATCATAAATTTTATGATCGTCTTCTGGAACTACACCTGGTCTATAGGGAAGTGAGAAAATACCTGGCTCAGAATCATCCTCAATGCAATCAGTCTTATCGGAGCAACTATCAGGGATATTCACTTCTGATACCCCTTGTGATACTTCCTTTTGTGTTTTTGCAGCACATGACAACAGACCACACAACCCCATTATTACCCACATCTTCTTCATATCTTTTCGTTTTTGTTGCAAAGATACAATATAAATGCTTTGATGTCAAGAGGCTGCGGATGATTGACACAAAAAGAAAAGCCTTGCTGTTGATAGTCAGCAAGTTATCTTTCCTTTACTTAAAGAATTGACACATCAATACAAGATGATGAGGGTTTCCTCACCCTTATTCCTTTCGTTATTTGTATCGCTGACCGACAACTATCCAGTCGATAATCTGCCAGAGGGCTGACAAGTGGTCAGGACGGCGGTTCTGGTAGTCGAGATAGTAAGCATGCTCCCATACATCAAAGGTCAGCAGGGGCGTGAGTCCCTTCGTCAATGGATTGCTGGCATTCGTCTCCTGTGTGATGACGAGTTTATCATCCTTATCAGCAGACAGCCATACCCAACCAGAGCCGAAGAGTGTAGCACCCTTCTTCTGGAACTCCTCACGAAAGGCATCGAATGACCCGAACTGACTTTTGATAGCCTCTGCCAATTCTCCCACAGGCTGGTTGTCCTCCTGAGGTGCACAGAACTGTGTGAAGTACAGGTTATGGTTCAAGATCTGTCCTGCATTATTGAAGATACCACCCTCACTCTTGCACACGATTTCTTCTAATGTGGCATTCTCAAAACCACTGCCAGCCAATAGTCCGTTCAGGTTATTCACGTATGCCTGCAAATGCTTTCCGTAATGGAAACTAATAGTCTGGGCACTAATCACTGGCTCCAGGGCATCAGGAGCATAAGGTAATTGAATCAGTTCGAATGTTGTCATATCGTTTTTGTACTTAAATGGTTCGTTTGCAAATATAGCAATTATTTCTTAATAAATGGATACGGTTTGGGAAAAAGTTGTATCTTTGCAACCAGAGTATTTACTATTAAACGATAGAAACTATGAATATTGGAGACAAGGCGCCTGAGATGCTGGGCAAGGATGAGAACGGAACTGGAGGCTATCTACAGTATCCGGACGGATGATGGCATCAATATCCATGTCCGTAACCGGGGATTGGTATGTGACGGTAAGAACGCTGACGAGGCACCCAAGGACAGCCGCTATGCATGGCTGAATGATGCGCTCTTCGTCTGTCAGCCGGAATGGGTGAAAGGCTTCAACGGCATCGTTTTGAACGTATGGAAAGTAAAGTGAAACTGATCCGATAGAAATGACATCCTATCTGAACAAAGAGAATATAGCACGTAGCAGAAATGGGGTGGAATATCATCCACTGATACCATTCCTTCCAACGAATGCAAAGGTACTTTTCTTGGGCAGTTTCCCGCCTCAGCGCAAACGGTGGTGTATGGACTTTTATTATCCTAACTTCATCAACGACCACTGGCGCATCGAGGGAGCCGTCTTCTTCGGAGACCGTCATCACTTTGTTGACGAAGAGGAAAAACGCTTTAAACTGACGGATATCATAGCCTTTTGCCAAGAAAAGGGGCTTGCGTTCTTTGATACCTCCACTGCCGTGCGACGCCTGCAAGACAATGCGTCGGATAAGTTTCTCGAAGTAGTGGAGCCCACTGATATCCAGGCTCTAATAGTCCAGTTACCACAGCTTCGCACTATTGTCACCACAGGAGAGAAAGCTACGGAGACACTATGCACCACGATGAAGATTTCCAGTTTGCCCAAAGTCAATACCTTTGTCCCTGTCCCTGATACGTACAACCAGGCAGGTGAGCAACTGGTACTCTATCGTTTACCTTCCTCGTCGCGGGCATATCCCCTTGCCTTCGAGAAAAAAGTAGAAGCCTACAGGCAAATGTTTGAACAGATGTTATAAACAATTTAAGAATCATGAATAAGATAACCATTCACACGCAGATAGAATTGATGGAAGTGATACAACAAATCGGTTTCCTCCCCTTGTTAGACAGTGGTATCCGAGGATATTCGGCAGAGGAGATGGCTGATGAGGACTGCCGTTATGTGGTATTCCCTGATGGTGGTTGGGACTGGCCATTATGGAAATGGAAAGGTCCGGTGGTGACGGAAGGCAACTGCGTCTATGGTAAGTTCTTTGCTGGGAAGGCTGGATTTATCAGTCGTGAGTGGTGGCGCGACTTTTATAACTATCGGCAGAGTACACACCCTCATCCTGAGGAGGGTAGCATAGAAGAAGCTATCCTGCTGACCTTGGAGGAACATGGCAGCATAATCACACGAGAGCTGCGTGCCGCCTGTGGCTTTACAGGACCGAAGATGCGTAGCCGCTTCGACAGCTATGTCACTCGTCTGCAGATGGGCTGCTATTTTATCACTGAGGATTTTGTCTATCCTGTCGATAAGCACCATCGTGAATATGGATGGGGATGGTCACTACTCACCACCCCCAAGCAATTATTAGGTAATGATGCATGCCAATGTGAGCGGACACCCGAAGAGTCATACGAACGACTCTTTCATCACTTCCGCCAGTTCCTCCCTGAAGCATCAGAACAGCAGATCAAGAAACTATTGAAGTAATTGTATTAATTTCCTTTTGTGATACCCCCTACCACATCATCGTTCTCGATGCTGCGTGCTGCTTTCTTGACACTTGCCTTCAGTGAGCCGAAGCGGTAACTGACAGAGATGGCAAATTGACGACCACGATTCCATGAGGTACCGAGGTCACGGAAGTCGCCGTTGACAGCCTCATCAACATATTTGGTATAGCGGTCAAAAGGGTCGTTGGTCATGATACGCACCGTCAGTCGGTCGTCTTTCAGGAACGAGCGTTGCAACGATGCGTAATAGCCGTACCATCCGTGCATCTTGTAATAGACATTGGTGGGATTATGTCCTATCTTGCCGTAGGCACTGAGTGACAGTTGCAGTCGCCATGGCAGTTTCTGGGTGAGGTTGACGTAGAAATTATCCGACCACCCGAAGTTCCTGTAATCAAGGTTGGGGTTCGCATAGTGTTCATAGCGTAGGGTATTGTTGAAGACAAGCGTGGTGGTCTCAAACGGTTTCCATTGCACATACTGCTCAAAAGTGGCTCGGCGATAACGTTGGATATTGTCATACGTCAGATAACGGATATCACCCTCTGCTGTCTGGATAGAAGCGATGCCCCCATTACTGAACTGGAATCCGGGAGCCAGTTGAAGCGTCAGGCGATTACCCACAAACATATAGATGAGGTTAAGACGCTGGGAATGAGAACTGACCAGCTGGGGATTACCATGCTGTATGATGGTGGGTGAGACGACCACTGCCGGGTTCAGGTAAGAGATGCCTGGTCGGTTGATACTGGTCGTATAGTTCAGCTTTAAAGACTGCGTCTCGGTCATCTGGTATTTCACACTCGCCTGTGGTACCCAGTCACTGAGCCGTTGACGAAACGCCTCCCCCTTGCCGTCAGGATAACTGCCCTCCATAAAACTGTATTCATAGCGCAGTCCTGCCCGTGCCGACCATTTATCCGTATTCAGAATATAGTCTGCATAGCCGGCAAGGACACGGGTGGTGTGCTCAAACTGATAGTCTGTCTCGGGCATCGCATCCCGATAGTCTTGTGTATTATGACTATTGTTATTACGATAGATATACTTCGCTCCTATCTCTATCTGATGTCCTTTTCCTAATGGTCGCAACCAGTCTGCCTGAAAGGTATACTCCGTGAACCGCTCCCGCTCTGTCTGCAAGGTGTTGGTATAAGGGAAGGGGCGGTCTCCCTTGAGGATGACATATTCATTCTCCTGATCTGTATGTTGACGCGTCAGGGCGAGCATATAAGAGAGTGTGAGTCGCTCGCCCTCCCGACGCGTCTTGTGCTCGAAGTCCACTCGTCCGTTCCATGACTGATGGCTATACCCGGGCATCCAGTATTTGTTATTATAACTATAGAGAGGACTCCTCCCGTCTTCCCCTGATGAGGGGAGGAGTTCTGTCCATCCTTCACCTTGTACGTTCAACTTATAGAAATAACCACCGAACGAGGCAGACAACAGGTTAAGAGAATCGATGTCATAACTGGCATTGATGTCTCCAAAGTGGATGCCGCCGGGGTTGCTGCCCTCACGATGGGAAAGCAGACGGTTCCCTGTCTGCAGGAAGGTACGTTCCACGTCATTGATATTCTCCGTCTCGCGTTTCGCCATCCCACCATAACCGTAATTGGCAGACAGCAACAATTTGCCGATTTTTCCTGTCAGGGAAGTGTAGAGATTAGGATGATTCAGCGTGTTGTAATAAAGGTTGACGACACCCGTCACACCATCGAATTTCGAACCATCCACCATCACGATATTCAGGATAGCATCCACACCTTCCGCATCCTCTCGTGCACCAGGGTCAGTAATCACCTCAATACGTTTGACCATGGACGCAGGCATCGCCTTCAAAACCTCCTTGGCATTCTTCGTCAGGCTGGGGTCGTAATGCCCGTTCTTATAAATCTTGAAATTGCTGTTGCCCTTCACCTTGATATTGTCATCACCATCGACAGTCACCATCGGCACCTTGCGCAGCATATCCATCACCGTCTGTGTCTTCGACTCCTCGTCGCCCTGTACGTCATAGCCGATGCGGTCTATCTCCTGCTTGATGAGTTGGCGTTGTGCCTTCACCTCGATACCCTCCAACTGCTGGTCCCAGGTGATGGAGTCGTTTTCCATTTTCAGACTGTCCGTCTGAGCCATAGCGATCCCTGCTTTCGCTGCCATCAGGAGCGAAAGGCATACTATTTTCCAATATTTCATATCTTCTTACTTTTTGAGTCGTTCGATACTCATGTCAAACAACTGCTGTATAAACTCGTCTTTGGTTTTCTTCTTCAGCTTCACAATTTCTGTTGTCACGATGTTCTTCTCCACATCCTCCAGCGACTTGGCATTCTTACAGAGTTTGTATATCTGTGTGGCATAACTGTTGGCAGCCGCTCCCTCGGTGTTTTTCAGGAAGTGGTTCTTATAGGTGTTGAATTCTGAGAGCCATGTCTCGGACGGCTTGGTGTCAGAGTCGGAGAAAAAACTGCCGAATGCGAAATTGCTGCCATTGACCGTAATAGTTCTTGACTGTTTCTTTTCCTGCCGGAACTTCAGTGTCGTGGCATAGGTTTTGGCGATGCGTCCTCTTATCTTATTACCATTCTCTACCCATTCCAACGCATAGGCATAACGGTGTTGACGCAGCGAGTCGCTGGGGTCAAGGAAACAGGCATAGATCCATTTCGAGTCTTTGATCAGTCCGATGGCGACCCCCCCTTTATTACTGTCACCAACGGCGAGAGAGACATAGTCCTCACTATTGCCATTCGACCCGGTACTGACACTATAGGCATGAGCCTCATCTTGTTCGAATGCTTTCCTGATGTCGTCTATCAGTCGTTTATCACGATTATCTGTTAACTCAAAGTCATAGGTGTCCTCCAGTCCTTCCATCGTTCCAGAGTCAGGATCCTTCTCCACACTATGTCTTGAACTTACTTCTTTAATACTACTATTCCTCAGGACATCGAAAGCCTGTTGGATGTGTTGCTGTGCGAGTATTGCCGAGGGTAATAGCATCAGCATACCCGTGATAAGGATGTTTTTACTCTTCATATGCGAAATATTCTTTTGGTTCCTCAACATAAATAATGGTTCCGTCTTCCAGCATCACAGGCACAAAGCCTGCTGTTATCAACTGGGTACGTGTAATCTCTTGCTTTGCCTGTTCTATCTGTTGTCTGACAGCCTCCTGCTCTTGTTCCACCTCCGCCATCAGCGTATAAGCCTTGTCATAGTCGTGGATGGTGGGCTCTGGTTTGCGCAGTCGTGGGCGTTTCCTTTTGGCAGGCTGTTGTTTGCGCAGGGCAGTGGTGTCGGGCAGGGGCTGCTCGTTAGGAGCCTCTGGGCGGAGTACAATAGTAGTGTCTGCCTTTGCGGTCAGGGTGGGCGACTGCTGGGCTGGTTGCCATAACATGGCAACAGACAGGACTGCCGTTCCAACCACGGCGGCGGCACTCCACCCTATCCAGCGCTTCCTGTGCCTCTGGGGTTTCATCCCTTCCAGTTCCGCAAACAACAGGCGATACTCCTCCCATTCCGCAGGCACATTGCCTTGGGTGAAATACTGGTTGAGGATATCCTCCTCTTCCAGTGTCGTCGTGCCGTCCATGAACTTAGTCAGCAGACTATGGAGGTACTCCTTAGTGTATTGTCTCATATCTTGTTTCTTCGTTTGATCTCTTCTAATAATGTCCGTCTTGCTCTTGCTAACAGTGTGCTGACGGAGGAAATTTCTATACCTAACAGACGGGCTATCTTCTCATGGCTGTGCCGCTCAACCTGTCGCATATATAATAAGGTGCGCTGGGTAGTGGGCAGTTGCTCCAGTTTCCTTGTCAGCCATTCCTCGTCCTCCTTTGTCTCCAAGAGTTCTTGCGGACTATTGGTCAGCATGGTCACTTTCTCTGCTATTAGCAGCTCCATGGATCGTCGCCGTTGGTGGTTTCGTACCAGGTGGCGGGTCATCAGTGTCACCAGCGCCTCCACCGACTGGTAGCTGTCCAGTTCATTGCGCATCTGCCACAGTCGAAGCATCACATCCTGTGCGATGTCCTCTGCCTCCTCATTGCCCGCCCCACAGCCGTGTCCTACACTCAAGGACTTCTGATACCATGTGCGGGCTTGTCGTTCAAATGCGCTTTTGTCCATTTTATCTCTTTGTCACTTATAAGACACTCAACATCTCCAAAACCAAACAGGAATTAGTAAACCTTAACAAATTTGTCGCAAAAGTAGTAAGATAATATGAAACGTCCTAAAATAAAGACTGACATTTGTCTGACAATTAATAGTTGTCAAGAATCTGCTTCAGTTTCTCACGCTCTCGCTGCTTTTTTGATTTTCGATGCGGGAATAGTTTACTGATTAAACATCCGATAAGGGATATTGGATTGACACCTGTCGTCATGGCTCCAGCCTGCTGTTCCTTTCGTTGTTCCTCCAGCCAATGGCTTTGATAAGCAAGTCGCATATCTGTTCTCAATGCTGGTGTTATGATATTTATGTTGACTTGGGGGCGCTCTGGCATCTGTTCTAATGTGTTAATGGCAGAAATGTGCGATTCCATCGGGGATATTACCTGACTGTCACGGGGGGCGGATCTCAAGGGCTCATTGCGCAGCCATTCCTCATAATCGCTTTTTAACGAGTCAGTTTTCATGGAGCGTTTACCATCCTCAGAACTTTGTGCGTAACAGTTGGTTGTCACCAACAGCAGGACAAAGAATAATATATAAAAAAGGTGAGTCATCAGAATTGTATCAAGCGATAACCAAATCCACGTGCGTTGATGATTTTGAGGGAAGGGTCTGCCGAGAGGATATGTTTCATACGTGACATGAAGACATAGAGTGAATTCAGATTATAAATATTGTCATCATCCCAAAATTCAATTAAGAGGATATGGTTCTCTACGATGTCACCTTGTGCCTCTATCAGCATACCAAGGATAGATGCCTCGCGAAACGACAATTTTCTGGAAGAAAGTGTCCCGTCAAGCGCATGGAACAATAGCTCCTGTTTTTGCAGGTTTAATTCAAAGCGTCCGATTTGTAATACGTTCATGACTTTGCGTTATTTTATGGGTCAGTAATTTAAATGACGGCGCAAAGTTATAGTGAATAAACAAAACTGGCAGGCTGATTTTCCTTACAAAACCTTACAGATGATTAAATTAAGGCTTTCTTAAAATATTTTTCGTTTAAAAGTCTTTCATCATAGTAATAAAGATTAATACCTTTACTTTTAGATTATGATTTGACTAAACTAAATGATTTGTCAGACAAATGTCAGGGATTTATTTTCTTTGTCTTTGTCTGTTTTTATAATTTTGCAGGAAAAACGGATATGGGTATTAAGCGATTTACATGGTTGGCATTACTGATCATAATAGTCAGTGCAATAACCGTCTTGTCGAAAGGGCATAAGGAAAGACCATCGTTTCAAGAGAAGTTGGCAGAGGCAATTAAATATTGTCGTATCGAAACCTATCATGATTCCTATTACGACTATGAGGTGAAATATCCTGCATTCTTTGAGCAAGTCCCCGACTCCCTTATTGATGAGGAAGGAGCCAGTCTGTTCCGCTGTGGGAATGTGGAATTGTCGGCACAGGTCATTCCTAACAGCGACAGTCTCAACATGCAAGAGGGTATGCAACACTTTGCCGCTCTTCATCATGCATCATGTCAGCGACAAGCCGCTCATTCTTTTATCTTGTACGGACCACTCTATATCAACAATAGTCGCATGCCTAACTACCGGTTTTATAGTAAGTACGTGCGTCATCGCAAACTCTGGTTTGTGCAGACACTGACTTATCCGGATAGTTGCGCCAAGGCAGTAGCTCCGCTCATCCGTCAGATTGATGACTGGGCTGTGTGGGAAAAACCTATATAAAGTTAAATAGTACAAACAGATGAAGTTGTTCAGAAACAAAATTGTACTTTTGCTCATGATATGAAAAGAGTCTGTACCATAAGTCTTTTTCTCTTGCTCTTGCCATTAAGTATGATGGCGCAAGTAGAAACGGGTGGTTCCCAACTACCCGATAAGACTGTGGATATCATGCAGACAGCTATCAACCAGCATTTCCTGAAAGACTCTTTGCGTTTCCAGACAGACATCATGCGTCCGCAGTTGTCAATACCCAGAGAGCCACAGTTGGTTAGTTATACCCACCAGATCAAACAGGGTGCGACAGGATTGAACCTGTGGAAAGGTGCTTCCCTCGGCTTTTATGGGGCGGCCAGTCAGATGCCAGGACTGATGAACACGGAAACGGGTATGATGATGCTTCACCAGAACGCAGGACGATGGCATTTTACAGCTTCCGCACTTGCCAATAAATACTGGATGCCTTGGCAGCGTACCCTCTCGACACAATACGGTCTTGGCGGTACTGTCGGCTATGACCTCAGCGAGGCAGTGTCGCTTCATGCCTTTGGCTATTATTATGCTAACCAAATGCAGGTAGGACCAGCTATGAGTCCGTATGTGAATAACACAACTTATGGAGGCTATGCGGATATCCGTTTCAATAAGACATTCGGAACAAAAATGGGGGTGCGCCGCTATGTCAACCCTATGAATGGCAAGTGGACTACAGAGCCTATCGTCAACCCCTATATCAAAATAGGAGACTCTAAAATAGAACTGCCTCTTGGTGGTCTGCTGAAAGCATTGGTATGGGGTGACCGTGACAACCCCATGCACTTCCAGCCCCGTCCACAAGCACCAATCCAACCCGCCAGAAGAATCAGAAGATAAATTAAGCTACTATGAAACAACAATATGTCATTGTGCTCTTTGCACTGATCATCACCTCCAGTATGGTAAGTTTTACAAGTTATAGGGCAACGGAGCGTGAAGTAAACGAGGATATGAGCCAGGCACTTGCACTTGCCCTTAACAAACAGCAATCGGACGTAATCAGTGCCGATACCATCCAGGTCTTCAACCGCTATTTGCAGATAGAGGCACTACGAGGGAATGCTTTATTGGCAGTAGATACCCGACAAGGATTCCGCCCTCGTCCACAATGTTCAATGGCAACTATCTTCGCACTCTCCGACCAGCGTCCTGCTATGGCTTTATGGATGATGACGATGCTATGGAGTTTGTATTGCCTTTGGCAGCGCAGGAAACAAGTATCAAGCATCTATGGCTATGGTGGACTGGTCTATTCAGAAACCGACAAACGCTTTTTTGGTCTGAAAGGTGAGCATGTGAAACTGACCCCGATGCAACAACAACTGATGGAGATGTTCTATACGTCGCCCACCCATCTGCTGACAAAGACAGAGATTTGTGAAGCTCTGTGGCCAAAGAAAGAAGATGCCAATGAGACACTTTATACTTTGATACGCAGACTGAAACCCATTATTGAGCAACACTCCAACTTGAAAATAGCATCGGACCGTGGTCGTGCCTATGAACTGAAAGTTAAGTGATTGGATTTTTACTATAGGTTATAGAAACCGAAGAAGTAAACGACCGCCACCTTTTGGGCATCTTTCATCCCCACAGCGCGACCAATGACAGAGCCACCTTTGACGACATCACCGTTGGAGCGGATCTCTCCAACGATGGAGCCACCCTGCCATACCTTACCACCTTGCACCTTGCCAACGATAGAACCACCTTTTCTGATATCACCATTGGAGAGTATCTTACCTGCCACACTGCCACCAACACGGATATCGCCATTGCTTTCGATTTTACCGCGGTTCGAACCATTTATCCATATCTCGTTGTTGGCACGTATCTCACCAACGGAACTACCGCCCTTCCAGAGTTTCACAGCACCAGCTCCACCAGAGCGAGAGATGGCTTCATCTGCTTTAGCATTGGCTATCTGCTGCTGACGCATCTCTTGATTGAATTTCACTTTCTCATCATACTTCTGTTTAAACTCTGTGAGCATCTCGTCAGTAGCAATCAGGTTGAAAAGGATGAAAGCCTGTATCTGTTTGTCCATAGCAGACTGCGACCATCCCATCTTGTCGTTAAAGAGGTACATGCCAGTGTCGTCAATCTTACCAAACCACTCACCATTGCGAGTCACCTCGCCCGTCTGGGGGTTGTATTTGATATTTTGTGTCTGAGCAGTATTCATCGTGCCATCAGGCAGTATCTCTCCAATCCGTCGTCCATCGCCTACTACCACAGATCCGTTACTTTGGAAAGTATAAACATGTGCCCGTTTGTACTCATTGCCCACCTTACCGATCTGTGTGTACTGACGAGTTTCCGGATTCCACTCTCCCATGGGATTGCCATTGATATAGTAAAGCGGGATGATATTACCATTCACAGCAGTGTTGACGGCATCGTTCGCTTTGTTATTGATAGCATCGTTTGCATTATTAGTGACTGCTTCTTTCACTTTCTGTTTTGCAGCATTCAGCAAACCACCAAACTGGGCGTTAGTCTCGTTGCAAAAACCAAGTGCCAAAACGATAGCTATTGAAATACGCATCAATCGTGAGGAAAATAATTGTTTCATAGTCTCTTTAGGTTTTATTGTTAATATTAGCTTTCGATATTCTTTGCAAATATAATAATTATTTTTGAATTAACAGATTATGTTTGGGAAAAAATCTCAACCACTCCTTACGTTCCGCTTCCGGCATTTTCTCAATGGCATAACGGAGAGTGGTACGAGGCATGTCGTGGGCATGTTGGCGGAGAAAGTCGCGCAGCAGGTCCATGCTACACCGCTTACCCATCTCACGCAGCATCCAGCCGACAGCCTTATGCATGAGGTCATGAGGATGGTACAGGTGTATCTCAGCATATCGCAGGCACCATGAGGGGTCACCCTGCTGGGAGGTTTTCCATGTACACACCATGCTCATGCGCTGTCGCCACAGATTGTCGCTTGCGGCAAGACTGTCGAGCAGTTGCCGTTTATAGTTGCTATCACCGAGGTGGGAGGGCAGCAGCAACCAATGTCCAAGAATCTTTGGAGCCGAGAGGTCTACCAAGTCCCAGTTGTTAGCCCGCTCCGCATATTTCAGGTAAATTTCCACGATTTCATCGCGTTTTCTGATAGCCTCAGCATCGTTAAGCTGTCGTTTGGTCGCCTGCCTCTCAAACTGTGAGACCATAATCAGCAGACCGCATAGTCTTACCTCATGCCAACGTGACATCAGTAATTCTGTTACCATGCTAAGTGGTATATCCTTGACAGCCTTGACGACCTCACGTGTCTGGGGCACCTTCAGTCCAAGAAACTCATCACCCTCTCCATATTCGCCCGGTCCTGTCTTGAAGAACCCCATCAACACACGTCGCTGCTCGTCATTGCGCAGCGACTCCATATACCCGATAATCTCCTTAACCTTCATAGCATTACCTTCTTACCATTCTTTTATCTTATTCCATTCCTCGGCAAATATACAACAATTTCAGATAAAATATGCCACTTTAATGGGTATAAGTTTCAAAATATGCAATTCCTGTTTCAAAATATGCAATTTCTGCTTAATATGGCTTTCTACTATTGTTTGTATTATATTTTTTTGTAATTTTGCACTCACTTTCTTCGGGACATCAACTCGGAGAAGCTATTAGAAGGCAATAATAAGAAGTATTAGTTTTGGAAAAGATTGTTTTGACATTTGTCATGCTGGCGGTGAGTTTAAATCTCACCGCCAAGCAAAAAGGATTACAACAGCAGCCTGACGAACAAGAGCAGACATTGGCACAACACATTTATGAGGCGCAGATGAGTGGCAACGACTCGGATTTCTACGAGGCGCAAAAGCTATTCATGGACTATCTGAAAAAGCATAAGGATTGGGAGAAATATTATCGGACATGGGTAAACCGTGTGATTTATGAGGTGAACAACAAGCACTTCCATCGTGCTTACACTGAGCTTCACCACCTTAACGACGATATCAAATCCCGGCATAACGAGCAATATCTCTATCTCTCTAATATGGGAATGGGGTTTTTCTACAATGGCCACAATCAACCTGAGCTGGGTGAGAAATATTTCCGCCGTGCCCTTCAAGACATTGATGCCAAGAAAAACCCTGTAGGTGTTTTCAATGCCTACCTGTCGTTGGCGCAGTCGCTTAGCTTCAAGCGTCCCGCCGATGCGATGGCATGTCTTGACAGTCTGCCAAAGCAGATGCTACAGAACCCGATGTATGAAAGTGGCGTGCTAGGCTACCGCTGTATTATTGCCAATAAGATGGGCGACCGTGCAGCCTTCAACCGTTATTTTACAAAGTACGACAGTATTCGCCAACATCAGCCGTCACAGTTCAATGCCGCCAACCTCCAGCAGGTGATGGTGTGCCACAGTCTGATGCAGAAAGACTATCGGCGTGCCCTCGCCTGGTGTGACTCCATCAGCGAACCCTTGACAGCCACTGAACTCCGCATCAATGTCTATGAACAAATGGGTGACTGGCAGCAGGCCTACCGCGCATCGGAACTGAGAGACAGTCTGAAGTTCAGTGGAGAGCGCAAAGAAATAGAGTTGCAATTGACGGACATGGCTCACGACATTGACCTGCTTCAGGCAGAGAAAGAGAAGGCAGAGGTCCGTTACATGCAATTATTGATAGTCGGCATCATGGCACTGACAATCATCGCCCTGCTTATAGGTATGCTCATCTACCGCCACAAAAAGAACCGCCGGTTGAAGGAGCAGTTCTTCCTGTTGCAGGAGGCACGCCGCAGTACCAAGTCCGGTCAGGCAATCCGTCGTGCCTTTGTCAGTACTATTCAGGCAAAGCTAGAGTCCCCCATCAATGTACTGAGAGGCTATGCACGTATTTTCAACAATCCCGATTTCCGTTTGAAACCTGAAGAGCGCGCTAAGCGTTATAAAGATATTCTCAATGCTGCCAAAGCAGTAGAGTCATTGTTAGACCCTGTGTTGGATTCCTACGCCCGTGGAACATCGGGTATCACTGACGAGGAAAAGGATGTCTGCCGCGAAGCCCTCCGGTCACCACTGCTCACTTTGATAGGTACGGTAGAGGTGATTATTGATGGTGATGGAACGATTCCACAAGATGACTATATGCAGCTGCGCTCTGATGTCTGCCGCAATGCCTATCGTGTTTCCACATCCACCCATCAACTGCTGCTTTATAGTCTTTATGGTGACGATTTCCTGACACCGAAAGATAACAAGATAGGGTTGAATGAGCTGGCACGCTCTGTGATGAATAGTTATGACCTGCGTCCCTCCTCTATAGAAAAGAACCGCCAGTTAGACTTCATATTCAGAACCGACGTGGCAGACGACGTGATTGTCAGCGTAAGTCCGTTGCTTCAGGAGTTGCTCAACTGTCTGCTTGACAATGCCGACAAGTATGCCACGGGTGGTACCGTACTAATGGGTTGTCATGCCGATGAAGACGGCACCTATTCCATCTCCGTCAGCAATGAAGGACCAGGAATCCCCTATGAGGATGCAGAACGTATTTTCAATCCTTTTGTCCGTCTCTCACCGAGTGAGTGCAGCCTGGGCATCGGGTCTTCCTCTTGCCCGTCGCCTCGCCCTCTCCATGGGTTATAATGTCATCCTCGACCAGGAATACACCGAGGGAGTACGATTTGTCGTTACAGGAATCTAAACAAATTACAGGTTCCTTTACCCATTAAACAATGGGTCACCAGCTCCACACCATTTCGAATAGGTTCAAAATAACACTTTAGAAAA
Source organism: uncultured Prevotellaceae bacterium (assembly GCA_902776195.1). Classification (GTDB taxonomy): domain Bacteria; phylum Bacteroidota; class Bacteroidia; order Bacteroidales; family Bacteroidaceae; genus Prevotella. Next base: position 58,535 of record CACYPF010000006.1, read on the forward strand.
AGAGAGCACCTTGTAAATCATCGACTTACAAGGTGCTCTAAGTACCCAGACCCGGGCTCGAACCGGGATGGGTTGCCCCACTGGTGTTTGAGACCAGCGCGTCTACCGATTCCGCCATCTGGGCTTAAAATGCGGGTGCAAAGATACAAAGAAAAATTGAAAATAAAACAATGAACATTGAAAATTTTATAAAAGTTGCCGTTTTTCTGATTATTTCTTGGTAGATAGGATGTTTTTTTGTATCTTCGTAGCATAAAAATCCTAACACAATCTAATCTTATGGAAATTATCAAGGAGAACTATTGTATTATCCTCGCCGGTGGAAAGGGTAAACGCCTATGGCCCTGCAGCAGGGATGAGAAACCCAAGCAATTTATCGACTTCTTTGGTGTCGGTCGCACACAACTTCAACAGATTTTCGACCGTTTCGCCAAAATTCTGCCCAAGCAGAATATCTTTATTTGTACAAACAAGGAATATGCACCTATCGTCAGAGACCAGTTGCCTGCGTTGAACGAGGAGAATCTGATGATTGAACCTGTCAATCGCGGTACAGCACCTTGTGTTGCCTGGGCAACGATGCGGATATGTCGCAGAGACATACAAGCGAACGTCATCATCACCCCCAGCGATCAGTTGGTGCTGAACGAGGAGGCGTTCTACCAGAATCTGGACGAGGCATTCTATTTTGTTTCCCATCATGACGACCTGTTAACGCTGGGTGTGCAGCCTTCCCGTCCAGAACCCGGTTACGGCTATATCCAAAAGGGTGAACTCATTCCCCCTGAGCGTGCCAAGGTAGCAAAGATAAGTACTGTGAAGTCGTTTGTGGAGAAACCAGAGCGTGACTTTGCCCAGATGTTTATGGACAGTGGGGAGTTCCTTTGGAACACTGGTATCATCTTAGCCAATGCCCGTTACCTGAACCAGTGTTTCCGACAGTTGTTCCCAGAGGTATTAAACCGCTTCGACAATTACCGTACGAATATCACCATTGAGGAGGAGATGGCATTTGTCAACGAGAACTATCCCTCCTACCCCAACCTCTCTATTGACCAAGGTGTGCTGGAGCATGGTGAGAATGTGTGTGTCATGAACTGTGACTTCGGATGGGCTGACTTAGGGACATGGCATGCCCTTTATGAGTATATGAGCAGAGGACAAGGTGACAATGTGGTCGTCGACTCAGAAGTGATGCTGGAAGACTGTCATAATAACGTTATCAAGTTGCCGAAGGGCAGGTTAGGAGTTATCAACGGACTTGACGGCTATATCGTCGCCGAGAGTGATAATGTATTATTGATATGCAAGAAAGGTGACTCCTCGGCACTTGTCCGCAAATATGTCAATGAGGTACAGATCAAATATGGAGACGAGTATGTGTGAGACAAAAGGCGTTTGAATTACTCAAACGCCTTTTGTATTTTTGCTGCTATCTCTTTGAACTCCTCTTCAGAGAGTTTCAGTTTCTCTTTTCGGAAGTCAGCATCAGCCTCACTCTGCATGGGGATCAGGTGGATATGAGCATGAGCCACCTCCAAGCCCAGAACGACCTGTGCCACCTTACGGCAGGGGAACGCCTTCTTGATGGCGATAGCGACACGCTTGGCAAACTGCTGATAGCGAGCCAGCTCGTCATCGTCCATATCAAAGAAATAGTCTACCTCACGACGGGGAATCACCAGAGTGTGCCCCTTCACCAATGGATTGATGTCCAGGAAAGCATAGAACTCATCGTTCTCCGCACATTTGTAACTGGGTATCTCACCAGCTGCGATTTTTGAGAAAATATCCATAATTATGATGCTTTTTCGTTATTCCTGAGAATCAGGCTATAGAGATGTTATCAATACGCAGTTTGATAGTACCGCGAGGAATCTTAATCTCCACCTCGTCACCCACCTTCTTACCCAGCAAGCCTTGGGCGATAGGTGTCTTAATGGAAATCTTACCAGCACGGAGGTCTGCCTCATTCTCACTGACAATGGTATACGACATCTTAGACTTGGTTGTAAGATTAGTCATCTCCACCTTCGTTAAGATTTGAACAGAGTCAGTGCTAAGACGAGAGGTGTCCACAATCTTCGCCTCGGAGATAGTCATCTTCAACTGGTTGATCTTGTCTTCCAAATGAGCCTGTGCCTCCTTTGCCGCGTCATACTCACTATTCTCACTCAGGTCGCCTTTATCGCGAGCCTCTGCGATGGCTGCGGAAGCCTTTGGACGCTCCACACTCTCCAATCGCTGTAGTTCGGCTACCAACTTGTCGTAGCCTTCTTGTGACATATAAGCCATACTTATCTAATTTTTAAATGTTCAAAAAAATAAAGAATTCCGACGCAGTTCTTGTCGAAATCCCTATTTGCTATTGTGTATTGTTATCGAGTGCAAAGATAGGAATTAATTTGCAACCAACCAAATATTTTCGTCGAAATTCGTTCTTTTGGGTTGATTTATGTCAAGAAAGTGTGCGAGCACAATAAAAAACGGTCCTCAGAACTTGCAGATTTTCAGAATGTTCGTATCTTTGCCATGTGTTTTTCATAGTATTAGATTTAAGGTTAACAAAGATTTTTAGGAACTCAGCGGAGTTCCATTTTTTTTGCCCTTAAGCGAAGTACCCAGTAGATAACGATACCCGTCAGGAGTCCCGCAATGGAATCGATAGCATAGTGGGCGTAAATATAAACGGTAGCAAAACACATTATTATATAAAAGGGAAGCATGGAAAAGAAAAGTCCTTTACTGCGAGTATGTGCGGCAAGGAGCATAATAACTGTCGTCACTCCCACATGACTGCTGGGGAAGGCGGCAGTAGGACGCTCACCAGCATTATGGACGATATCCAGCATGTGATGGAAAAAACCACCGCTCCATCCTGGTGCTGCCAAGTGCTCACTATGCGTCAGGAAATAGTCTGTCAGGTTAGGGAAAATGCCTGCAGCTATCCTATCGGTACCAGCCGCTAAATAGTAGAACTGCGGTCCTGTGACTGGTAAGATGACAAAAATAGAGTAATAGATATAGAAGGAGGTAATCAGCACGAAAGTCGCCATTCCAAACTCCTGGTAGCGGCAGAAGAAATAATAGAGGAGAATGGTGAACATCAATGGGAAATAGCTGACATAGCCCATACACATCAGTTCAGAGAACCAGTCCCAGGGACATACCTGTGAGAACAGCAATGATGGTTGACACCCAAAAAGCTGCTGCTCTAAGCCTGCGAAGATATGGTCAAGATTCGGCATTACACGGTTGACCTCATAGGTGTCGGGATAGAACCATGACAGGGTGAGCATCAAAGCCGCAACCCGTATGAGACGGGTCAGTTTGCATGGTTTCCAGCAGTAAAGCATCCACATCGCTATGATGAGAAGTACCGCTTCCAAGCGCATCACCAGCATCTGAGTGGGATTCACCTGTTTGTCCCAAAAACAGACCATCAGCAGGATGGTGAAAGCGATATAAGTGAAGATAGCCTTCTCGACAGCCCAAAGATTTCTCATAACCAGTGGTTCTCTTTATACCATTGGATGCTGCGACGCACACCCTCGGCGAGTTTAACTTTCGGATCATATCCCAGTTCGTCACGAGCCGGCTGGATGTTACAACGCCAGTTGCGCTGACGGAGGATATTGAACTTGTCGTTGTTCAATGCCGACATCTTCCCCGTCTTCCTGCCCCACCAGTCACCGGCACAGGTAATGATACGTAACAGCCAGATTGGTGCCGTAATACGGATCCACCAGGGGCGTCCCAGTTCCTCATGGACCAGGTCACTAAAGGTCGCTGACTGATAAACCTCGCCATCAGAGAGGAAATATTTCCGTCCAGTCTCTCCTTTCTCCAAAGCGAGGAAAATAGCCTGTACCACATCAGTAACATAGACAAAGGTGATGTCCTGACGCTGGAAACCCACCGCAAAGTCCATGTGGCTCTTGATACTCTGTATCTGCAGGAAATAGTCACGCTCACGAGGACCGTAAACACCAGTAGGTCTTAGTATCACATAAGGTATCGGTTGTGACTCCAACCACTTCTCTGCCTCCAGCTTACTTTTCCCATAAGCAGTATTAGGCTTCGGCTCATCACTCTCACGAATCTCCTCATAAGGCTGCTGCTCACGGATGGCACCCATGATACTCAGACTACTGATATAGATGAAACGCTTCAAAGGCATCTGGAGATGAAGCAGTGCCTTGACGAAATTCTGGGTACCCTCTGTATTGATACGGAAGAAATCCTCTTGATGCAGACACTTAGTAGCTCCTGCGGCATGCACCACATAGTCGAAGGCATGTCCTTTCAGCTGTTCTTCCAACTGTTCCTGTGACGAGAAGTCCAGTTCTATGAAATGTATATGCTCGTCCTGCAGGTAAGCTTTAGAGCTGGACTTGCGGATAGCTGCCCATGTCTCAAAGCCCCTCTTAATCGCTTCTTCCACGATGAAAGACCCGATAAAGCCACTGGCTCCTGTGATGAGTATCTTCATAATTAATGTAAATTTGGCTACAAAGGTACAAAATATTCTCAAGAATTTTGTATCTTTGCCACATAGAAACTAAAAACGAAATACTATGAGTAAAAAGAAAGGTGGTAAAAGACTGACGAAAAAGCAGGTCATAGAGATGCTGCAGACCTTCTTCCAAGAACATCCTAATGAGGTTTATTCCTTTAAGCAGATATTCCGTGCCTTGAAACTTGACACACATCCTGCCAAGATGCTTGCCATTGACACGATGGACGAGATGACGTGGGACGACTATCTCACCAAGACTTCCGATAACTCGTATCGCCTGAACCTGAAGACGCAGGTGCAGGAGGGTACCTTTATCCGTAAGGCGAACGGCAAGAACTCCTTCCAGCCTGATGATGGCGGCAAGCCCATCTTCGTCTCTGAGCGAAACTCGATGTTCGCCCTTAATGGCGACCGTGTGAGAGTGGCGATGATGGCGCGCCGGCAGAACCATATCAAAGAGGCGATGGTGGTGGAGGTCCTGTCACATAAGATGGACCAGGCAGTGGGTAAGCTGAAGGTGGAGAAAGACTTTGCCTTCCTCGTTACCGAAGGAAATATCTTCGTGCATGATATCTTGATTCCCAAGAAGAAACTGAAAGGTGGCAAGACGGGCGACAAAGCTGTCGTCAAAATCACGCAATGGCCCTCGAAGGAGTCGAAGAACATAGTGGGTGAGGTGATTGACGTGCTCGGTAAGGAAGGTGACAATAATGTGGAGATGCATGCCATCCTCGCCCAGTACGGACTGCCTTACAAATATCCGAAGGCTGTCGAGGATGCCGCAGAGAAGATAGAGGCAGGCATCACCGAGCAGGAGATCAAGCGCAGGGAAGACTTCCGTGATGTCTTTACTTGTACGATTGACCCGAAGGATGCCAAGGACTTTGATGATGCCCTGAGTATTCGTCCTGCCGGCAAGGGACTCTGGGAGGTCGGTGTGCATATCGCTGATGTGTCGCATTATGTCAAGGAGGGCAGTATCATCGACAAGGAGGCTGTCAAGCGTGCCACGAGTATCTATCTCGTGGACCGTACCATTCCCATGCTGCCAGAGCGCTTGTGTAACTTCATCTGCTCTTTGCGTCCCGACGAGGAGAAACTGACCTACTCCGTCATCGTGACCCTTGACGAGGAGGCGAATATCAAGAAAGGACATATCGCCCATACCGTCATCAAGAGTAACCGCCGTTATGCTTATGAGGAGGTGCAGGATATCCTGATGGGGAAATCAGAGAACTCAGATCCCTCGGAGTATTCTGAGCACCTGAAAGTCCTCGACCGCCTTGCCAAGAAACTGCGTGAGAAGCGTTTCAAGGGAGGTGCCGTGAAGTTCGACCGTGAGGAGTTGCACTTTGATATTGACAAGGACGGCAAACCTATCCGTGCCTATTTCAAGAAATCGACGGATGCCACCCAGCTCATCGAGGAGTTCATGCTGCTTGCCAATAAGTTTGTAGCAGAAAGTGTGGGTAAGGTGAAGAAGGGTACTAAGGCGAAGACGCTGCCCTACCGAATCCACGACCAACCAGACCCCACGAAACTGGAAACACTGCGGGAGTTTGTCGTTAAGTTTGGCTATAAACTGAAGACGGGAGGAACCAAGGGTGCCATCTCCAAGAGCCTGAATAGTCTGATGGACGGCTGCCAGGGTAAGAAAGAGCAGAAACTCATCGAGACAGTAGCACTGCGTGCCATGATGAAGGCGAAGTACTCGACCCATAACATCGGGCACTATGGACTCGCCTTCGACTACTATACCCATTTCACCTCCCCCATCCGCCGTTATCCCGACACGATGGTACACCGTCTGCTGACGAAATACCAGGATGGGGCTCGCAGCGCTAATCAGGAGAAATACGAGGAGCTCTGTGAGCATTGCTCCGACATGGAGCTGGTAGCACAGCAGGCAGAGCGTGACTCTATTAAATATAAGATGGTGGAATTCATGGCAGACAAGGTGGGAGAGTCCTACGATGCCCATATCAGTGGTATCCAGTCGTATGGCATCTACTGCGAGATAGACGAGAATCACTGTGAGGGTATGGTGCCTATGCGTGACCTCGACGATGACTACTATGAGTTCGATGAGAAGAACTACTGTCTGGTCGGTCGTCGTCATCACCATAAATACCAGTTGGGTGATTCTATCCGTATCAAGGTTGCCAGAGCCAATATCGAGAAACGTCAGTTAGACTTCTCTCTTGCCGATGACTAATTATAGCTGATAATGAAAAGAAATATTTTGACAGGACTGATCATGGGTGCTTTACTGCCCCTGTCAGCGCAACAACCATCCATGTATCTGTGGTACGACAAGCCAGCACAGTATTTTGAGGAGTCCCTACCTATTGGTAACGGTAAGATGGGAGCATTGCTGTATGGTGGGACGGACACCTGCCTGATACAACTGAACGACATCACACTATGGACAGGAAAACCTGTTGACAGGAATCTCGACAAGGATGCCCATCAGTGGATTCCTAAAATCAGAGAAGCACTGTTCAACGAAGACTACCAACTGGCTGACTCCCTTCAACTGCATGTGGAAGGACCTAACTCACAGTTCTACCAACCGCTCGGGAACATCTATCTCATTGATGAGAACAAAGGGGCTGTGAGTAACTATGCCAGGATACTGCAACTTGACGATGCGCTGGTCAATGAGCGCTATATGCGTGGAGGGAAGAGCCTCACCAGAGAATATTTCGCCTCGCATCCTGACAAGCTCATCGCCATCCGCCTTCGAGGAGAGGATGACATCAACTGCAAGATTGTTATGACCGCACAGGTCCCTCATGCTGTTAAGGCAGCAGGAAACCAGTTGACACAGACAGGGCATGCGACAGGAGACCCCCAGGAGAGTATTCATTTCTGCACCATCCTGCAGGTGAAGACCGATGGGCAGGTGGTTGCCGCAGACTCCTCCCTCACCATCCGTGGTGCCAAGGAAGCAGTCATCTATATCGTCAACGAAACCAGCTTCAACGGCTTTGACAAACACCCTGTGAGGGAGGGAGCACCCTATCTGGAAAGAGCCACCGATGCGATCTGGCATACCCAGAACTACAGCTTCGCACAGTTCCTTGAGCGACACGTCAAGGATTATGAGAAATACTACCAGAGAGTGAAACTCGACTTAGGAGAGAAATTCCCTACCGTTACTACAGACCGCCTGCTGAGGGAAGGTCTTAGTCCCCGTTATCTCGAAACCCTCTATTTCCAATATGGTCGTTACCTGCTGATCTCCAGTTCCCGTACCCCTGGTGTTCCCGCCAACCTGCAAGGTCTCTGGACCCCCTACCTGTGGTCGCCATGGCGTGGCAACTATACGGTGAACATCAACCTGGAGGAAAACTACTGGCCAGCCTTTGTCGCCAACCTCGCAGAGATGGCAGCGCCACTGGACGACTTCATCCGCGCCTTGGCAGACAACGGACGGCATACAGCACGCAACTATTATGGTGTCAACAAAGGCTGGTGTGCCAGCCATAACTCCGACCTATGGGCAATGACCAATCCTGTGGGTGAGAAGCGTGAGAGTCCTATGTGGGCATGCTGGAACATGGGAGGAGCCTGGCTCGTACAGACGCTATGGGAGCGTTACCTCTTCACCCAAGACAAGCAGTATCTCAAGACGGTTGCCTACCCACTGATGAAAGGGACTGCCGATTTCTGTCTGGAATGGCTCATCGACAATCCCAAGAACCCCGGTGAGCTTATCACGGCTCCCAGTACCTCACCAGAGAATGAATATGTCACCGACAAGGGCTATCATGGTGTGACATGCTATGGAGGTACTGCTGACCTCGCCATCATCCGCGAGTTACTGCAGAACGTATGTGTTGCCGGTATCCTCTGCAACGAGCCCGTCGGTGCCTATAAAAAAGTACTGGCAAAACTGCACCCTTACACGATTGGCAAGGATGGCGACCTGAACGAATGGTATTACGACTGGCGTGACTGGGATCCTAAGCACCGTCATCAGAGTCACCTCATTGGACTCTACCCCGGTCATCACCTCACACAACCGGAACTGCAGAAAGCTGCTGAGCAGACCCTTATCCAGAAAGGTGATGAGACGACAGGCTGGTCGACGGGCTGGCGTATCAACCTATGGGCACGCCTGCATAATGGTGAGAAGGCATATCAGATATACCGTAAGCTACTCACTTTCACAGACGCACAGGACGACCAGCGTCCCGGTACCCGTCATGCCGGTGGAACCTATGCTAACCTGATGGATGCTCACCCGCCTTTCCAGATTGATGGTAACTTCGGTGGTACTGCTGGTGTCTGTGAGATGCTGATGCAGAGTCGGCTCACGGACCGCTCAACAGTCATTGAGTTATTACCTGCTCTCCCCAAGGAGTGGAGCAACGGTAAGGTCAGCGGGCTCTGTGCCCGTGGTGGCTATGAGGTTAGTTTTGAATGGAAAGGCGGTAAGGTGCGTGACGCCCAGATCAAAGCAAAGAAGGCTGGTACCGTCACCTTATTATATAATAATCAGCGTAAGACGCTTAAACTGAAGGCAGGACAGACACTGCCCGTAAAGACATGGTAAAGAAAAAGAACAATATTAAAGACACGACCCTCGAAGAGGCAAGGAAATGGGGTAATTCTGAATATCTGGACGACGGTCTGGTACTCACTGACCGTATTGCTGACGCTCCTATTCCCAAGGAGCCGACGCGGATGAATTTCATCTTGATGGCATTATGTAAGCACGGCAAGGCACAGTATTCGATTGATACCCGTGAACAGACGGTCAAGCCGGGTGACTTGTTGTTTATCTCCGAAAGACATATCGTCGACAACTATATGGCATCTCCTGATTTCGAGTGTCTGTGTATCATGGTGTCGACGGAGTTCTATCATGGGTTTATCCAGAACGTGAAGAATGTGTCGTCGCTCCTTTTGTTCTCGATGAACAACCCAGTGGTGTCACTGACCCCACGCGAGATACAGGTGTACAGCAACTACTACCAGACTATCCGTGAGAAGATGAGCGACCGGGGGCATCACTACCGTACCAATCTGGTGAAGGCTTTGCTACTTGCGATGTTCTATGATATGAGTAATGTCATCTGGCGTGTGGAGCAGCAGGAATCGAAATCCCAGACCCGTGCGGATGTGATATTCGCCAATTTCATCCGCCTGCTGGAACAGCATTTCCGGCAGGAGCGGCGTGTCAGTTGGTATGCGGAACAACTCTGTATCACTCCTAAGTATCTCTCGGAGATTGTCAAGCAAGTCAGCAAACGCACTCCTAACGAGTGGATTGACAATTATGTCATCCTGGAGATCCGTGTACTGCTTAAAAACTCCACGAAGAGTATCAAGGAAATAGCAGAGGAGTTGCAGTTCCCCAACCAGTCGTTCTTAGGGAAATACTTCAAAGAGCATATAGGTGTCAGTCCTTCTCAGTATCGAAAAGGGTAGCCACCTTGCATAACTCATCGTACCACTCCTGACCGAAACGGCGAATCAGGGGTTCTTTCAGAAACTTGTAGACGGGAAGGTGTAATGCCTTCCCTTTTTCGACGGCATCCTTACAGACAGCCCAGCGGTTGTAGTTCAGTCCTATCAGACCGCCCGAGAATTTCTTCTCACGAATAGGGTAAAGTGCACAGCTGATGGGTTTGCAGAACTGTGTCTTCCCATTGCGGTAGGCTTTTTCCAAGGCACATAGGCAGTTGTCGCCATCATAACAGGTGAACACACAATCCTTTCCCCGTACGATACTCGTCACCAGATCGCCATCCTTGTCAGTATAGGCAACACCCTGTTTGTCAATCACACTCTGTGCCGATGCGGAGAGGTCACCCCACACGGTGTCCAACGCATCTTCGATACCAGCTATCTCGTCCATGGTGACAGGAGCACCGGCATCACCCTCGACGCAACAGATGCCCTTGCACTTCTCATAATCGCAACAGAAGTACTCGGTCAGTATCTCGGAAGAGATCAAGATACCATTGATGTCAATAATAGGAGGTATTACCATAGGATGGGTGTGATGCCGTTTTGTTGTAAATAGGTATTACAGCGGGAGAACTGATGTTGTCCGAACCATCCTCCGCGATTAGCACTCAGTGGGGAAGGGTGTACAGACTCCAGGACGAGGTTTCTCTGCTTGTCAATCATATATGCTTTCGAGCGGGCATAGCCACCCCACAGCATATATACTAAGTGTTCCCGCTGGGTGGCAAGAGCCTGGATGGCGGCATCGGTAAATTTCTGCCATCCCAGCATGGAATGGCTGTTTGCCTGATGGGCACGGACCGTCAGGGTGGCGTTAAGCAACAGCACTCCCTGTTCTGCCCAGCGAGTAAGATTACCAGAGGTTGGAATAGGGGTACCCAGGTCGTTCTGTATCTCCTTGAAGATATTCTGCAGGGAGGGTGGAAACTGTACCCCGTCCTGTACCGAGAAACTCAGTCCATGTGCCTGTCCCGGCTCATGATATGGATCTTGTCCGATAATCACCACCTTCACCTTGTCAAACGGACAGAGATTAAAGGCATTGAATATCAATTTCCCTGGCGGATAACACGTCGTTGAGCCATATTCCTGTCTCACCGCCTGTGTCAGTTGACTGAAATAGGGCTTCTCAAACTCTTCTTGGAGATGTGCCTTCCAACTGTCTTCTATCTGTACCTGTGACATTTCTTTATTGTTTTGCTTGCAAAGTTATCACTTTTTTCGTATTTTTGCAAGCAAACTAATAGTTTATGAAATCTATTGCTCATATTTTTCAGTCACACTCCTTTGCCAACAGGCTTTCCTGGTGTCTGGTCATCACGCTGTTCGTGATCATGGGTGTGGCAATCTACATGATTTACCAATTATCATGGGCGGTACTTAACACAGAGTCTGTACGGCGCCACAACGATTTCACCTCCAGGACAAGCGAGGAGATAGGGAACATTGTTTCTGATGTCCGTCTTGCCACGATTAATAATGTGGCGAATATTGAGGAACATCTGGACCGGCCCGACCAGATGCATGACATCTTGAAACGAGTGGTGGAACTGAATCCTAACCTGCAATGTATTGGAGTCAGTTTCATCGCCGACTACTATCCCCAGAAAGGACGCTGGTATGCGCCCTATGCCCGGCGTGACAGCCTCGGAAATGTCGTCACAGGCTATGCTGGCGATTCCCAACACAACTATCTGCACGAACTAGACTACATGAAGGCACTGACCGTAAAAGAGGGCTTCTGGACAAAGCCCTATGTCGACTGCGTCGATCTGGTCACGCCATTAGTGTCCTTTATGCAACCCATCCACGACCGTTCTGGTAAGGTGGTGGGTGTGATCACCTCCGACCTGTCGCTCAGTTTCCTGAATGACAAACTGGGTGAGATGGAGCCTCGTCTCAACTGGTGGACAGGAGGAGCCCGACCAGATTATCCGCAAGTCTATACCTATAGTTTCATCATCGACAGGGACGGTGTCTATGTCAGTCATCCCGATACAGCAAGAATCCTCAAGGAAAACTATTTCGACTATGCTAAAAAGGGAACTGACACCCTTGCCATCCATGCAGGACATCTGATGCTCTCAGGTAAACTGGGCAGTTATCTTGGTGAAAAGGACTTTGACTTGCAGATAGAGGGGACAAAGGCTTTCCTGTTTTATGCCCCTGTCGCAGAGACTGGATGGGCATTGGGTATCGTCGTCCCTGAATTAGCCTTTAAGTTCATCGGTTACGGTTTCGTCGGCATCCTCCTCTTCCTGATTATCATTGCCCTGCTGGTCGTCTTCTTCATGAGCCTGTTTGGCATCCGTCATGAGGTCAAACCCCTGAAAACGCTGGCAAAGGCTACCGAGGAGGTGGCTCAGGGGAAATTCGACACCCCACTTCCTAAGATCAAGAGGCACGATGAGATACGACTCCTTCGCGACTCTTTTGAGGAGATGCAACTCTCGCTGACACAGTATATCGACCAACTCCAAACCACGACAGCCCAGAAAGCCACGATGGAGAGTGAACTGAACATTGCCCACAACATACAGATGTCCATGTTGCCTAAGACCTTTCCGCCTTACCCGCAACGCTCTGATGTGGACATCTACGGTATGCTGACACCGGCAAAAGCCGTCGGAGGTGACCTCTTCGACTTCTATATCCGTGATGAAAAACTGTTCTTCTGTGTGGGCGACGTATCGGGAAAGGGTGTTCCTGCTTCCTTGGTGATGGCAGTTACAAGGTCGCTGTTCCGTAATATCTCTGCTCACACTTCCGAGCCTGATGCCATTGTGCGTTCTATTAACGATGCCATTGTCGACAATAACGATACGGGTATGTTTGTCACCCTGTTTGTAGGCGTACTCGACCTGAAGACAGGATGTCTGCTCTACTGCAACGGAGGTCATAATCCCCCACTGCTCATCAGCGACAAGGTGGCTGAGATGTCATGCGATTCCAATCTGGTAGTCGGCATCATGCCTGGTTATGAGTTCTCTGCCGAGGAGACGACTATCTCCCACGGCACCACGATTTTCTTGTTTACCGATGGGTTAAACGAAGCCGAGGATGCCAATTATGCACAGTTTGGTGATGAGCGCATCCATTCTATCGCATGGTCTGCCATCACAGAACACATCACCAGTCCTGCCGACCTCGTCGACCACATGAACAAAGCCGTCCATCAGTTCGTAGGGGAAGCAGAACAAAGTGACGACCTGACCATGCTGGCAATCAGGTACTATTAGAATACTTACGAAAGCGGCACCATAAGAGGTATTTCATGTCTCCTATGGTGCCGTATTGTCAGTGACAGGGATTAATCCTGTATCAAGCACTCACCCGTCATGTCTGCAGGCTGCTCCAAGCCCATGATATGGAGGATAGAGGGAGCCACGTCGGCAAGACGTCCGTCCTTCACCATCGCCGAGTTGTTGTTGGTGACATAGATGAAGGGAACAGGGTTCAGCGAGTGAGCCGTGTTAGGAGTGCCGTCAGCGTTGATGGCATTATCTGCATTACCATGGTCGGCAATGATGATAGCCTCATAGTCATTAGCCTTTGCAGCCTCGATGACCTCCTGTACGCAATGGTCAACAGCCCATACCGCCTTGGCGATAGCGTTGTAGACACCCGTATGACCCACCATGTCACCATTGGCGAAGTTGACGACGATGAAGTCATACTCCTGCGTGTTGATGGCACCCACCAGCTTATCCTTCACCTCATAGGCAGACATCTCCGGCTTGAGGTCATAGGTAGCCACCTTGGGAGAAGGTACCAGGATACGGTCCTCACCCTCGAAAGGTTGCTCACGACCACCATTGAAGAAGAAGGTGACGTGTGCATATTTCTCTGTCTCAGCGGTATGCAACTGCTTCTTGCCCTGACGAGAGAGATATTCTCCCAGTGTGTCCTCGACATTCTCTTTCGGGAAGAGGATATGAACACCCGTGAAAGAAGCATCGTATGGTGTCATGCAATAATACTGCAGTCCGGGAATGGTCTTCATGCCCTGCTCCGGCATATCCTGCTGGGTCAGCACGATGGTCAACTCCTTGGCACGGTCGTTACGGAAGTTGATGAAGATAATCACGTCACCCTCCTCAATCAATCCATTGACAGCTGTATTATGAATCGGTTTGATGAACTCATCCGTCACCCCCTCGTCATAGCTCTCCTGCATGGCAGCCACCATGTCGCTGCTCTGCTTACCCTCACCCTTGACGAGCAAGTCGTAAGCCTCCTTGACACGCTCCCAGCGCTTGTCACGGTCCATGGCATAGAAACGACCCACAATGCTGGCGATGGCAGCGTCATTCTCGGCACATACCTTGCTGACCTGCTCGATGAAGCCCTTACCGCTCTTGGGGTCCGTGTCACGACCATCCATGAAACAGTGTACGAACGTCTGGTTCTTCAGACCATAGTGCTTACCCACCTCGATGAGTTTGAAGAGATGGTCCAGAGAAGAGTGAACACCACCGTCAGAGGTCAGACCCATCAGGTGCAGTTTCTTATTATTCTCCTTGGCATAAGTATAGGCAGCCTTCACCTGTGCGTTCTCCACGATAGAGCCGTCCTTGCAGGCACGGTTGATCTTCACGAGGTCCTGATAGACAATACGTCCCGCACCAATATTGAGGTGACCCACCTCAGAGTTACCCATCTGTCCGTCGGGAAGACCCACGTCCTCACCAGAAGCCTGCAACTGTGAGTGTGCCGAAACGGCTGTCAGATAATCCAAATACGGAGTCGGCGTGTTATAGATCACGTCACCCTTACCATGCTTACCGATTCCCCATCCGTCGAGAATCATGAGTAATGCTTTCTTTGCCATAATCTTATCTTTTTAATACCTTATTATTTATAATATTGGGTGCAAAGGTACGAATAAGTGAGTAAAGAACAAAAAAAATGCATTTATTTTTTCTTTCAAACGAAAGTACCTTTGACGAAGTCTAAGGTACACTGTTTTTCCCAAACAACAGTCAATGTAAGTAAAAATATATCATGATATTTGGTATTTTACTCACTTATTCGTATCTTTGCATGAAACTTAAATGATTATTATCTTAATGACTAAGAGATTACTACTACTTTTACTGATTGCCATTACATCCATGGAGGGTATGGCACAAGAGACAATTGCCTTGAATACGGGCGACATCACCTCGCCCAAGTTGAATGCGGATGGGACGGCGACCTTCTCTATCCTTGCCCCTGAGGCACAGAAAGTGGAGATAGAGGGTGACTTCACACCCGTTCAGAAAATTCAGACTCCCATGGGAGAGATGGAGCAGCCTGGGCGTGTGGCGCTGAAGAAAGACGCTAACGGCATCTGGACATGGACCTCTGGGAAGCTGCAGCCCGAGTTGCACACCTATTCCCTCTATGTGGACGGTGTCAGGATGAACGACCCCAATAATGTCTATATGTTGCGTGACATAGCCTCCTACCAGAGCTATTTCCTCGTGGACGGCAGTCTCTCAGAGAACTATTTCGTGAGGAATGTGAAGCATGGAACTGTCAGTAAGGTATGGTATCCTGCCCCTAAGCTGGGGATGGAGGAGCGGCGTGCCACCGTCTATACCCCTACCGGCTATATGGACAGCCCCAAGAAGAAATACCCCGTGCTCTATCTGCTGCATGGTGCCGGTGGTGATGAGAACGCATGGACAGAATTAGGTCGTGCGGCACAGATACTGGACAACCTTATCGCACAGGGCAAGGCAGAGCCAATGATTGTGGTGATGCCCAATGGCAATGGTGCCCAGAAGGCAATGCCGGGAGAATACGAGAACTCGATGTACAAGCCATCCTTCATGAATCCCAAGACCATGGAGGGAACCATAGAGGTCGCCTTTCCTGACTTGGTGAAGTGGGTGGATGCTCATTACCGTACCATTGCCGACAAGCAGCACCGTGCCATTGCCGGTCTGTCGATGGGTGGCTTCCACTCCTTGTATATCTCTGCCAACAATCCACAGACCTTCGGTTATGTGGGACTGTTCTCCGCTGCCGTCAACCGTATGGGAAAGGGTGAGAACGACTTCATCTACCAGAACCTGGACGAGAAACTGGCTAAGCAGTTCCACCCTGCTCCCCAACTCTATTATATCGCCATCGGCAAGACTGATTTCCTCTACAAGGATAATGTGGACTTCCGTCAGCGGCTGGACCAGAAAGGATACAAATACGAGTATCTGGAGACAGATGGCGGACATATCTGGCGCAACTGGCGCATCTATCTGAACCAGTTCTTGCCTAAACTGTTTAAGAAATAACTAAAAATCCAACCTCAATGAGAACTAAAAGATTATTCATACTTGGCATGATAGCCAGTCTAACAGCAACAACAATGACCGCACAACCCAAACTGAGAGCCGACAACATCGACGAGGTGCTGAAGGCGATGACATTAGAAGAGAAAGCACAACTATTGGTAGGTGGAGGTAATGACTCTTTCACAGGGTCAGGAGCCATGCTGGGGCACCAGAAAAGACTGGTTGCCGGCGCAGCAGGTGTCACCGTGGCAATTGAGCGGTTGGGAATCCCTGCCACCGTGTTGAGTGACGGTCCTGCCGGAGTACATATTGACGCAAAACGAGAGAACGACCCCCATTCTTACGCCGCTACAGGATTTCCCATCGGTACCTGTCTTGCTTCTACGTGGAACACCGAACTCGTCCGGCAGGTAGGTGAGGCGATTGGTAATGAGACCCTGGAATATGGCTGTGATGTGATTCTTGGTCCTGGCATGAACTTACACCGCTCCCCCTTATGCGGCCGTAATTTTGAGTATTACTCAGAAGATCCTTTACTGACGGGAATCATCGGTACAGCGATGACCCTTGGCATCCAAAGCCAGGGAGTGGGTGTCTCTGCCAAGCACTTCGCTGTTAACTCCCAGGAGACAGACCGTACACTGGTGGATGAGCGTGTCAGTCAGCGGGCGGCACGTGAGCTTTATCTCAGAGGGTTTGAGATCATGGTGCGCAAGAGCAATCCCTGGACGCTGATGTCTGCTTATAATAAAGTTAACGGGGAGTTCGCACAAGGCAATAAGGACCTGCTGACGGATATCCTCAGGAAAGACTGGGGATTCAAAGGGATTGTCATGACTGACTGGATTGGCAAACGTAAGGGACTGCTCACCACAACTGAGGTGACGGCAGGCAATGACCTGATGATGCCGGGGTATGCGGAACAGGCAGAGGATATTGTCAAAGGCGTGAAGGACGGTACCGTGAAGATAGAGGATGTCGACCGTAACGTGCGCCGTATGCTGGAGTATATTGTCAAGACTCCTCGTTTCCGTGGCTATAAGTTCTCTAATCGTCCTGACCTGAAAGCGCATGCCCAGATTACCCGTCAAAGTTCGACAGAAGGTATGGTACTTTTGAAGAACGACGGGGTGCTTCCCATCCGCAACCTCAAGACGGTGGCATTGTTTGGTGTCAACAGTTACGACTTCATGTCCGGTGGTTTGGGATCCGGTGCCGTCAATGTGCCCTATGTGGTCGATATGGTGGAAGGACTGAGGAATGTGGGTGTTCAGACGACCCCGCAGTTGACGGATATCTATCAGAGTTATGTGAAATATGCCCGTCTGAAACTGAGAGCCGACAAGAACCCCATCATGTGGTTCCTGGATACCGGTACGCCGAAAGTGGAGGAGATAGAGATCTCTAACCGCTGCATAGCCCATGAGGTGAAAGAGGCGGATGCCGCTATTATCACTATCGGGCGACAGGCTGGTGAGGGACTGGACCGTGAGATAGAGGGAGAGTTCAACCTCACTACCACGGAAAAGGACATGATAGCACGTGTCAGCGACCAGTTCCGTCCGCTTGGCAAACCCGTCATCGTCATTATCAATAGCGGCTCTGTCATGGAGACCGCATCATGGCGTGACCGTGTGGATGCCATCCTCTGTGCCTGGCAGCCCGGTGAAGAGGGCGGTAACTCTGTGGCAGACATCCTGACGGGTAAGGTCAATCCCAGTGGTAAGCTGACCATGACATGGCCAATCTCTGCCACCGATCATCCGTCAACGAAGAATTTCCCGCAGGAGATGGACAACTATACCTTCCGTGAGGCATTGGGCTGGGGTGCGCAGATTCCCGGTCATGACTATACCAACCATGAGGAGGACATCTATGTGGGCTATCGTTACTTTGACAGCTTCAACAAGAACGTGGCGTATCCTTTCGGCTACGGACTCAGCTATACCACCTTTGAATACAGCAAGCCTGCCGTGAAGGTCAATGGCGACAACATCACCGTTCAGGTGACCATTAAGAACAATGGCAAGACGGCGGGTAAGGAAATCGCACAGGTTTATGTCGTAGCACCCAAAGGGACGATAGAGAAGCCCCAGCATGAGTTGAAAGGCTTTGCCAAGACTCGTGAGTTGAAACCGGGTGAGAGCCAGACACTATCCATCCAGATGGAAAAGCGTGACCTTGCCTCTTTCGATGAGGCTAACAGCCGTTGGCTGACAGAGGCAGGGGCATACACCTTCGAGATCGGTGCGTCCAGCCGTGACATCAGGGGTACAGCCGTGACAACCCTGACGGAATATACAGAGCAGGTAAGTAACGTTCTTGCCCCCAAACAGGAGTTGAACCTGATGAAGAGACAATAAAAATATTAGCATAACTTACTATGAAATACTTATATCATCAACTATTATTGTTTGCCTGCATCCTCTATAGCATGGGATGTCAGGCAGACACGGGGCATCTTTATACACCCGATAAGTTATCGAGTGGTCTGGTTACTTGTATCTGTCAGGACCGTTATGGTTATATATGGATAGGTACGGAGTTCGGACTGAATAAATTTGATGGTTACCGATATACCGCATACCATCATAACAAACAAGATTCCACGTCGATATCAGACAATGAGATAGCCTCCTTGTTCTTGGACAAGAGTGGCAATCTCTGGGTAGGTGGTTCCAAGGGTCTTGCACGCTACGACTATGAACACGACTGTTTCAAACGTTACAAATTCCCTGATAACCGCACACCCCGTGTCAGCTCCTTGATAGAATCCACAACAGGTGAGTTGTTAATAGGAACGGCAGGTTACGGACTCTTCTCCTTGAAAAAGGGGAGCGACGATATTCACTATGAGGAGTTGTTCTGCCAGCGTCACATAGACGATTTCTGCAGTCGTATCCATATCGACCGTAATGGAAACCTGTGGCGTAGCAGTCATATCTCCACCATCACACGTTATACCGTCAAGGGAAAGAAGACGGCAGCATTGCGTGACTACCAGTCCGAATGTGGTCAGCCCATGAATTATATCGAGTACTCCAAGGACGAGATGCTGATCATCTGTATGTATGGCATCATGAGCTACAACTACCAGACAGAGGAGTTACAGCGTGCGGATTTTGACCTTTCCCTGCTTGACCCTAATGTCAGTATCGAGGAGGCGGATATGGACAGTGAGGGGAATATCTATATCGCCACAGCGGGATGCGGGGTGATGGTGCTCCCTAAAGGCGAGCGGAGCCTGAAACGGATAGAGTATGCCAATGCCAGTATCGATCTGTCATCCTCCAATGTCGTGGATATCATGGAAGACAAAAACCAGAATTTATGGGTGGCATGCTATAACAAAGGACTGATCTTGATTTCCAAGCAGAAGGCTTCCTTCAACTCCTGGAGTTTCTCCAACCAGCATTATGTCACTGGTGGTAATGTGGCTTCTATCGTGCCGGGGGAGAACAGTGATATCTGGTGTACCCTGCAGAATAATGGTATCTACCGTATCGACCAGACCGGGCATATTCTGGAGCATCCGGCATCTCCTGGCGGCACCCGTGTGGTGTATCGTGACAGACTGGGACAATACTGGCTGACGACGGAGAACACGCTTTACAGATTTTATCCTTCAACGGGGAAGGTCGTTATGGAGAGGTCTTTCGACGGACGAGGACTGAACTGTATGGTGGATGACGGACAAGGACGGCTCTATATCTGTGTCTTTGGTATGGGACTATGTATCTACGATACCAAGACACATGAGGCGCAGATGGTCAGCATGCAGCAGACCAACCGCAGCGGAGGCTATCTTTGTAATGACTGGATCAAGGCTATGACCTTCGACTCACGTGGTATGTTATGGATAGCGACGACCAATGGCACGTCGATGATGAATCCTAACGGACTGATCTTTAATGGGCGTGGATGGAACGCTCTTCTGGAAGACCTGCAATGCTATGCCATTTGTGAGACGAAGGATGGTGACATGCTCATAGGTACCGAAGCAGGGCTTTACCGGTATAGTTGGAAGACGAATAAAGTGAAGGAAGACCCTCATGCCAAGATCCTTACAGACAAGATGATCTGTTCGATGGTCAGGGATAACCAGGGTGATATATGGATTTCCACGACTAATGGCATCTGGCAATATGTGGATAAGCGGAAACAGCTGATAGGTCATATCGGTGGCAACGGACTGATGTCTAAAGAATATATTATGGGGGCAGCCCTCCATCGCCATGATGACCAGATTTTCTTTGGAACGGCAGATGGTATCACGACATTCCATCCTCAGGACATTAATAACCGTTTAGCCCACTTAGGGAAGGTATACCTCACCCGCTTTTTCTGCAATGGGAAGACCTTGAATCCTATGGAGGACTATTTCCAGTTGGAGTATGCCGATAACACCTTTACGCTGGAATTCTCCTTGCTGGACTATCAGAACACGGATAATATCGTGTTCCAATACCGTGTCAATGGCAGTAAGACATGGATGCAGACGAATGAGGGAGCCAACCAGATCACGTTCACACAGCTGCCGCCAGGACAGTATTTTATAGAAGTGAGGGCTACCAGCAACGGAATTGTCAGCGAGGATGTGCGGCTTCTGCGTATCATCGTGCTGCAGCCGTGGTATAAGTCATGGTGGGCATACCTTATTTATCTCACTATCATTGCGGGATTCCTGTTCCTGATTATCTTTAACGTGGAACGTCAGCGCCGTCGTGACTTGGAAGAGACGAAGATGCGGTTCCTGATTAACGCCACGCATGATATCCGCTCTCCATTGACGCTGATTATGGGACCGTTGGAGAAAATTAAAAAACGGTTGACCGATTCAGAGAACCAAGCTGACTTGATGACGATTGAGAAGAACGCCCAACGGCTTATGTTGCTGGTTAATCAGATTCTGGACGAACGGAAGATAGACAAGAACCAGATGAAACTGTCGTGTGTGAAAACGGATTTGAATGAGTTTATCCGTGGCATCTATCATATTTATGAGTATAACGCACAACAGCGGAATATCTCCTACAATTATGAGTATCCTTCTGAGCCTGTGGTAGCATGGATCGACCGGATACAGTTTGACAAGGTGATCTCCAACCTGCTGTCGAATGCGTTTAAATATACTTATGACCATGGTGAGATAACTATCCGGTTGGCGACAGCTTCCGATAAGGAGCATGCCATTATTGAGGTGATTGATAATGGAATGGGCTTTGAGGATAATAACACAGACCGGTTCTTTGAGCGTTTCTATCAAGGTAAGAATTCTAATGACCTGCATATCGACGGTACAGGAATCGGACTGAACCTCTGCCGTGCGCTGACAAAGATGCATGGTGGCAAGATCAGTGCCGCAAACCGTACTGACGGGAGCAGTGGTGCCATTCTGAAAATAGAGCTGCCCCTGGGTAATAAGCATCTCAAACCAGAGGAGATAGAGGAGAATCCGCAACCGATGAGAATCAAGGGGCAGAAATCAGCGAAGTATCTGGCTTCAAAGAATCTCAAGATTCTGGTGGTCGATGATGATGCGAATATAGGAGCTTATATCAAACATGAGTTGGGTGACTGGTATCGGTTTAGTTATGCCGCCAATGGTAAGGAGGCTCTGAAGATGATTCTCTCGCATCATTTCGACTTGGTGATTACTGATGTCATGATGCCTGAGATGGATGGAATAACTTTACTGAAAAGCATCAAGTCGAATCCGAATATCAGTGATATCCCTGTCATCCTGCTGACCTCCAAGTCGGAGGTGTCTTTCCGACTGGAAGGACTGAAAAAGGGTGCCGATGCCTTCCTCGCCAAACCGTTCTCCATGGAGGAATTACATATTCTTATTGACAACTTGGTGGATAATGTACGTCGCCTGAAAGGGAAATTTGAGGTTCAGCAAATCAAGAAAGACAAGATAGAGGAGGTGGAGATGCAAGGTAATGACGACCGCTTCCTTGAGAAGGTGATGCAGCATATCAATGAGAATATCGCTAACCCGAAGTTTACCATCGAGGACCTGGCGCAGAAGGTGGGTGTCAGCCGAACCCATCTGCACCGGCAGATGAAGCGGTTGACTGGTGTCAACTGCAGTGAGTTCATCAAGAATATCCGACTGGAGCAGGCTGCTCGTCTTATCAAGGAGAATAAGGTGAATGTGGCTCAGGTCGCCTTTGCTGTGGGTTTTAACAACTAGACTCATTTCTCCACGCAGTTTAAGAAATATTTCGGTATGGCACCCAAAGAATATATTAAGATGAATGGAGAAAACACTACACAGGAAAATACAAATCAATCAGAGTAACGATATGAAAAAACTATTATTGACCATTTTAACGATTGTCAGTGTGACATGGGCAGAGGCGGAAGATGGACACCGCCTGTGGCTGAGGTATGAACTGTCCAATACGGCACAGGTAGAGAGTCCTGCAGGATCACCCACCATCAAGATCGCTAAGGAGGAGTTGGAGAAATATTATCAGGGCTCGCATGTCATGTTGCGTCTTGACCCGACGTTGCCCGATAATGAGGGTTTTGTCATCAGTGGCAATGACGACCTGCTGACCATTACCGCCCGTCGTGATATCGGACTGCTCTACGGTGCCTATGAGGTGCTGAGGCTGCAGGCTACGGATATGCCCATCAAAGATGAGAAACAAGAGCCTTTGTTTAAACTGCGCCTGCTTAATCACTGGGATAACCTTGACGGCTCCATCGAGCGGGGCTATGCTGGAGAGAGTATCTTCGAATGGTTTAAACTGAACGAGCAACTTATCCGTGAGTATGCCCGTGCCAATGCGTCCATCGGCATCAACGGCTCTGTCCTTAATAATGTCAATGCTTCCCCGAAGATGTTGACAAAACCGTATCTGAAGGAGGTGAAGAAAATCGCTGACATCCTCCGCCCCTATGGCATCCGTGTCTTCCTCTCCATTAATTTCGCCACACCGATGGCTCTGGGACAGACGGAGACAGCAGACCCGAAGGATGGGAGTGTCCGTAAGTGGTGGAAGAATAAGGCAAAGGAGATTTATAAGCTAATCCCTGACTTCGGCGGTTTCCTCGTGAAGGCGAATAGTGAGGGACAACCCGGACCTGGTGACTATCAACGCTCTCACGCTGACGGTGCTAATATGCTGGCGGAGGCTTTGGAGCCTTATGAGGGTATCGTCATGTGGCGCTGCTTTGTCTATGGTGCCAACCATAAGGGAGAGGACCGTGTGAAACAGGCGGTCTCGGAGTTCCAACCGCTGGACGGCAAGTTCCATAAGAATGTCATCCTACAGACCAAGAACGGTCCCCTTGACTTCCAGCCGCGTGAGCCATACAGTCCTGTCTTCGACCAGATTCGTGAGACACCTAATATGGTGGAACTGCAAATCACACAGGAATATTTGGGACAGTCGCTCCATTTGGTCTACCTTGCCCCTATGTGGAAGGAGTTTTTCCAGTTTATTGAACCGGAATGGCTCGCCGGTATCGCAGGTGTTGCCAATATCGGAAAGGATGCTAACTGGTGCGGGCATCATTTCTCACAGGCTAACTGGTATGCCTTCGGACGACTTGCATGGAACCCTTCTCTGACATCGGAGCAGATTGCTAGGGAGTGGCTGGAGCAGACGTTCTCCATCGACGAGAACTTCGTATATCTCATGTCTACTGTCATGGAGGAGAGCCGTGAGACTTGTGTCAACTATATGATGCCGCTCGGTCTGCACCATATCTTCAAGTTCGATCACCACTATGGTCCTGAGCCTGACGGATTCAAGGCGGAGTATCCCTTGGAGTGGTGTCCTGTCTATTACCACAAAGCGGACAAGGACGGTATCGGCTTCGACCGCTCCTCTACAGGAACGGATGCCGTGAGTCAGTATCGGGAGCCTTATGCCTCTATGTATAACAAGGTAGAGACGTGCCCTGAGAACCTCCTGCTGTGGTTCCATCATGTGCCCTGGGACTATAAGATGAAAGACGGCTCTACGCTCTGGGAGTCGCTGCAGTACCACTACAACCAGGGTGTCATCGCGACGGAGACATACCAGAATCTCTGGCATAACAAGATTCGGGCGTATATCGATGAGCAGCGATGGCGTGAGGTCGATGAGCGGTTAAAGATACAGGTGGAGAATGCCAGGGAATGGCGTGATGTCTGCCTCCGCTATTTCGGACAGTTCACTAAGAAATGACAATAATAATCCCCTGTATCACATTCGATACGGGGGATTATTATTGTTGTGTAACAGTCTTTATTCATTGTTTATAGTATTATTTGTGGTTCCCAAAGATAACGGCTCATATCTACATGGCCATTGGATTTGAACGTGACACCTTCCTCTTCCAAGAGCATGCGCTGACGGCTCCATCCAGGAGCTGTGCGCCCCTCTTTGTTGACAACACGGTGGCAGGGCAATTGTTCGGCACCTGGTGTATAGCGCAGCGTACGTCCCACCATCCGGGAATGGCTTGGCCATCCAGCCCAGGCAGCAATAATACCATAGGTAGTAACCCGTCCGTAAGGTATCTGACTGACGATATTCAGCACATCATCACGAAACTGGTGCGCCTGTTCGGGAGTCATTCTGTCTGGATCAAGAAGTTTTATCTTCATCTCTTGTGTACTTCGTCTCTAGTTAATGATATTGCAAAGATACAACTTTTCCCCCAACCAACCCCACTTATCCATCATTTCTTTCACTCCTCCCCCCTTGTTAAGCATATTGCTGTGCCACAGCAATAAACACCACAGCAATAAGCCCTACCTACCCCCATCACAAATCGCCCTCGCCATCTCATTCAGCTCCAGGCACTGCCCCCGCCTGATAGTCATTTTCTCATTATGATGTTCCCACGGAGCAAGTATCAGTAACTGCCCTCTGGCACAGGCTTCCATCCGCTTACCACCAGGCTTCGCCAAATCAGTAAAACCGTTCTCCTGCAAATAAATAAGCGGTAGCCCCTCGTCAAAAGCAGCCCTCATAATGACCTTCTCTCCTTTTGATATTGCAGGCGATACCAGCACAGCCCCTTGTCTTGCCGCTTTCAGACAATCGGCAAGTTTTGCCTGCAACTCTTCCTCCGTCATCCTTCTGGAGCATTGTACCTGCAACTTCATCGGCCGTTCTAACAAGAAGCGGTTACCAATAGCCGAAAAACTCAACCCCGCATACGTCAACCCCCTCTGTACCCTAAACAGTTCAGGATGCTCCCTTTTCATCAACAAGCGACGAGGGTTATCCCTTACATAGTGAAGCCAATGCTCCAACTGCCCATCCCTGAACAATATCTGGTCATTAAACCCTTTCGTAAACAGCAGCCCATTCCCTCTCGATTGTCCCGCATGTTGCTGTGCCACAGCAACAAAAGACTCAGACATCATCTGCCGAAACACCTGGTTACAAGCCTGTTTTACCCCTAATAGCACCTTCCCTAACGGCTTCTCCAACCTTTCCTTCACAAAGAGTACCACATGCAGATGGTCTGGCATCATCTGTAGAGCCAACACCTGCACCTCTGGATGATGAACACCAATAGTCTTCCATATCTGCTCCACTGCCTCACCCAATGGTGACAACTCAATATGAGGGACCTCTGCCGACGGCTCTACCGCCTCACTATGTCCCACCACCTTGCCGAAGAGCGGTTTACGCCCCTCTGTCACCATCGTGATCATATACATCCTCCGCCCTGTGTAGTCATAATCCACACAGCGACGTTGCATCGAGGGTTTCTTCTCCCCTGCAAAAGCCTTCTGCCTTTCAAATGTTGCTTTATCCATAGTTGACTCATAGTTTTAACTCTGCAAAGATACAACTTTTTCCCCAACCACATTCGCCAATTCAGAAATAATTACTATATTTGCAAACGGAAACATAATGTTTAACCCTAAAATGATAGTGCCGATGACATAGAACAAAACGAATGAACGCTAACCGACCTATGAGTCGAGGCTCAGCCAGACAAGGTCACAGAGATTTTAATAAACAATTAATTATTAACTTACAGAATAGCGTTTCTGTTCATACTTATTATATAAGATTTTGAGCTTTTAGCTCTTGTTCTTTAAACCCGAATACCGCCAAATCATTCGCACGAAAAGAACATGCAGAAGGAAGTTCACGTCGTAAGGCGTGGACTATTCGTGCTTGTTTTCGTGTATGGTCACTTGGCGGTAACCAGGGTTTAGATAAGCATCGAATGGTTCCGCCTTTTTTAATTTAGTTCTAAACAATTATGAAAAAATTTCAATTTAGAGTGTTTGCCATGATGATTATGGCATTAGTTTGTGTTGGTTTCGCATCTTGCGGCAGTGATGATGATGATAGTAAAAATAAAAGTAATAATACTTCCGATTTGGTAGGTATTTGGGCTCAATATCATCAGGGGAGTGCAACAGCATGGTATTATGGCATCAAATTGGATGCCAATGGAGAAGCTGCATATACAGAATGGGATATCAAAGAAAGCCCTAACTGGAATTATACTGGTGGGGCAAAATGGTCTGTTAAAGATAACGTGTTGACAATAACTGCCCCTAATGGCAGCGTTGCATATTCCTCCTTTTTCACTCTCAGTAGTGACAGAAAAACTATAACATTTGCTGGCGATACAACAGGAGGTCATTTTGGTACTTTAGAAGGTGAATTTACCAAGCAATAACCTGAGAATTTAGAGAGATCAAAGGAACTTAGTTCTTGATTTTCACTGCTTAAGAAAAGGGATGTGGGAGTTTGGTTTGCTTCCACATCTTTTATTGCTATAATCAGAACTAACAAACTCAGTCTTTCTCTCGCGCGTGCGCGCACTATAAATTTTTAAACCCTTGTCACCGTTGTCACCTTGCAAAACCACTTGATAATCAGGAGATTACGGTAACAACGAGGTGGCAAGGGTGACAACGATTGGCGATTTTGACCTTAAAATGAGTGAAAAAACGCTTCTCCTTGCGAAGCCTTAGGCTCCGAAGGGTGAAGGTGCCGCCTCCAAGGGTTGAAGGTGCCGCCTTCAAAGGTCGTAGATGCCGGCTTCGTGAGGCATGGGGATTATCTCCAAGGGGCTTGGGGATACCTCCGATACCCCCATGGAGATGCTTCCCAACACCCTTGGGAGGTATCTTAATACCCCCATAACAGGTATCGGAACAAGGGATGAACGATATCTTTATCAAATGAAGGCTCTAATTGGGTCAATTAAGGGCTTTAATTGACTTGAATAAGGGCTTTAATCGGTATGAAAGTGGGCTTTAATCGGTAACAAAACAGGGGTTAGTCGGTAACTGAATGCCCTTCAGTCGGTAACTGATTCCGAAAAATTTTTGAGAAAATCGAAAAAACTAGTCCCCTTCTCCCGTCAGGTGGCTCAAACCCCGATAAATAAAGGGCGCAGGGCACGGGAGTAGTTGGTTGAACATCTCCCATACTTCTCCCGTTGATTCGAAAGGGAGTAGTACGGGACTAGTTGGAGCAACTACTCCCGTCGTGAAACGCCCCGTACATCGGCATTTCAGAAGAAAAAGGGAGAAGGGGACTAGTTTTTTTGATTCTCTTATAGTCATATAGAGAATCATGGGGTCGGTTCTAGTGATCATTTTTCAGTTTCTGAATAACTCCAAACGAAACGCCCGTCAGCCGGGACAGTTGTCTGACTCCTGCCCCAAAGGAAAAAGCATAACTTAACACTTCATTCCGTTAGAGTCCCCAGTTTTCTCTATGGAAATCTTGTGCAAATATAGCGTTTTTTTAGATGAAAACGACACTAATTCCTAAAAATTACGTACCTTTGCATCGTTTTCTGAACCCGTACCAGCATACAGGCTTGTTTCGAAAGGCTTTGCCACTTGCAACCAGAGGGATGCAAGAACAGGACACACGAATGCCGAAGCCCCTGGGTAGAGGCAGCGGGACGGGGAACCTATATATAGGAAAGGCGTTCTTGTAAAGGACAAGCGCTCAAAACGCAAGTCCTTGACGCTTTGTACTTGACGCACAGGAATCTGGCAGTTCCAAACTAATCGTCAAAACTACAAGGCAACAATGACGCTCATGGGTATGTATTAAAAAACATACCTACATTTGGCATAGGTCTTATTGGCTTCATGCCATAGTAGTGTATGTATACATATCGGCGTGGGCTTCGGCGTTGCTCGTTCTGACGATTAAGGCAATGCCAGAGCCTCTGTGCGTGGGACGGGTAACAAGTTGAATTCCCACGCATTTTTTTATATATAAGCCTTAAGAATTGTTCCACCAGCCTCGGGAGTTCACTGGTTATGAAGAACTAATTATGGCAAATAAAGGCAAGCATTTACCTGATTCTGTTTCCCGAAGGTCTGACAAGATCACTATTCTTTCTTTTTTTATGATGCTGGGCATTGTATGGACCCATTCGCGACTGCCCGACTGGAATGTTGTACCGGATTATTTCCACCAGCTGGTCTTGTGGAATGAGATAGGCCAGGATACTGTTGCAGCCTTTTTCTTAATCACCGCATTTCTGTACTTTCGCAACTTCAGCATAGAAAAATATACCGAGAAGCTAAAGACGAGGTTCTATTCTCTCATCATACCCTACCTCATCTGGAATACCCTGAATGCTGTTGGCTGGTTCGTGACAACCCGTCTAACCGGAAATCAGTACGTAAACGACAGCTTCACCTTCGATTCTGTCTGGCATTTCGTAGCCGACATAGTGGCAAGCAAGTTCTCTGTACTGTGGTATGTCGGGGTCATTATAGTGTATGCCGTTGCTTCGCCCGTGTTCTATTACTTAGGGCGTAACAAACGCGTTGCCACAGCCTCCATTATTGTGTTTCTCATTATCGGCATATCGTTTCACCATCCCTTCTGCAGCCCTATTGTATGGATGTCCATCTACATGATGGGAGCCTATCTTGGTATGCATCACAAAGATTACATGTTTGGTCACCAGCCGGTGTCTGTTACGATAGTAGCCCTTTTGGCTTTTCCTTTGTCTGTATGGTATAGCCACATGCACGACACTATGTTGGCCGTTAATATAAGGACGTGGGCGTCAGCCTTCTTCTTTATCGGCATCTACGATGTGTTTGACAGGATTCTCCATTTCAAGGTGCACCACATATATAAATACACCTTCTTCCTCTATGCCACTCATTATATCCTTGTACATGTAGGCCAGCGGTATATTATTGTCAATGCCAACAACGTTGCGGGATGCTGGCTGGCATACGTGCTTGTACCCCCTCTTGTTGTCGTCGTTTGCCTTTCTGCGGCCTACATACAGGACAAGCACCTTCCAAGGCTATACGACATACTGACAGGACAGCGATAGCAGAAATACGAAAGAAAAGCAAGCTTTCCCTTTGCATTTCTCTCGGTTTTGTGTAATTTAAAAAATTTGGGGACTCAATGATCCACTTCTCCTAAGGATAGGTGAGCTCCTTTTGTATATTTGGAAACAAGAACCGACCCCGTGATCCACCTGTCTGCAAAGATACGAAATAGAAATGAAAAAAGATGCATTATTTCACATTCTTCTTGCTTTTCTTGCAATTTTTTCCTAAATTTGCAGCGGTATAAAACTATAAACCAAAATGTTATGAACGAGAAGTTTCCATACGGCTATGACTTGAATGCCTATATCGACAAGGCGTTCGAGCAGATGAAGGCTGACTTTCCCTGGGCAACAAGGGACATGATAGCTGAGCATACCAATTTCGGTATCGAGAAAGTGGGCGATGACTATCAATATGTCAGGTATTGCTCGTTTTGTAGTCCAGAAATTCTCAATGTGGACTGTGAAGAGTTTATCCGTCGGTTGGCCAACGACCATGACTGGGAACTGGAAAAAGCCAATCCCGTGAAGGAACGCATCGATGTGGAAGCCTCCAACCGATGCAGCGGCGACTGGTTTCTGGAGTGTTATCAGATTCAGAAGCATGAGAAGGGCGGTTATTCGGTTTATGTAACGGCTGGCAATCGTTCGGCAGGCGGGTCAAAGACGGTCTTTATTCCTGCTTCCTATTTCAAGCTGAGTTGGGAAGAGTTCCTGAACAAGTATCTCGATTTGGCAACCCCCGGCTCTTTCTACGTAGGCAGGACCGATCTCGAACGCGATCCTCGCATCAAAGAGTTCCTGGGCTTCTGAGGAGAATAATTGTAATTTGACAGGAGATATGAAAAAGATGACAATCGTAATAGTAGTTATGCTTGTTATGGCGGTATTTATGCCAACACATGCTTTTGCGGGAAGCAAGGACAGCGTGGAAGTTGATTTGCTTGACATCAGTGAAATGCCGAAGACGGCTGTGCGTCAGGGAAATGCTCATTTCCAGTATGCCGTATATGTCAATGTGGATAAGCCTGCAAGCGGTGAGGGCGAGATGGATGATGTGAGATCCGTTTGGCTTGCCAACGAGCGTTCTGGTACGGTCATCAAGGTCTGCGTCACTAATCCTAAGGCGGAAGCTCTGTGGAATAAGATGAGTGGCAAGGATGCCGATGGTGTTAGTGTCGCTCTCACTCAGATTGCAGCTGCCGATAAGGCCATGATAGCCCCAGGCGATGTGAGCTCCGTGAGGTTGGAGGGAAGGAAAGAGAATAATAAACTATAAGCCAAAATGTTATGAGAAGAAGTGTTTTGATGATTTCCTCGTTGATGATGCTTATGGCTTGCGGAGGCAAGAAAGCACAGACGGATAGTACCGACGCTGTCATCGCGGACTCGACGGTGATGGATTCAGCTGCCGTTGTAATAGAGAACCCCTATGACTTTGAAGCCATTGCCAAAGCTATTGAAGGCTGTGAATATTTGGAGAATTTCAGTCATGGTGTGGCAAGGGTTAAGAAGGATGGTCAGAACTTTTATATTGACCTGCATGGTAACATTGTGGAGGAACCAAAGGTGGAGGAGGATCCTGACAGGCTGACCTGTGAATATAAAGATGGAAAATATGGCTATAAAGATAGCAAGGGTAATGTTGTCATTCCCTTTAAGTTCCATTTTGCCCATGATTTCAGCGACGGCATGGCTATTGTCGTAAACGAGATAGGAGAGGTGGGGTATATCAACACCAAAGGCGAACTGGCTATTCCCTATCAGTATGACACGATGGCAGAGAGTGACGGCAACAATTTCCATGAAGGTCTTTGTGCCGTTGTCGTCGATGGTTCGCATGAGTGGGTCAGCTATATCGACAAGACTGGCAAGCTGGCTTTTGAGGGCGTTTTCAGTTATGGTGGTGATTTCAGCGAAGGTCTGGCTGCCGTCAAGACTACAGGTGAAAATGCCCGAAGCGGCTATATAGACCATGACGGAAAGATGGTTATCGAACTGCCCGACGGCTGGTGGGGACGCAAGTTCACGGACGGCGTGGCCCAGACTCAGAAGGTTGACTCCTGCTATATCATCGACAAGACAGGCCAGCGACTCTTCAAGGTGAATAATGAAATCACTTACACAGGCGACGACATCAGATACTCTGAGGGTTTGGCAGTGGTCTATGGCAAAGGGAAATACGAGATGAAGCGCGGCTTCATGGACAAGACTGGCCGCATCACCTTCTGTCAGGAATAACACTAACATTGATGAATATATGAAGAAACTATTATTAGCAATCATTTTCGCCTACTGTACGCTGGCCATAGCTGCACAGGAAGGTTTCCGAGTGGACTACCAAGGGACACGCCCCACCATCAAAGACTTTGTGAAAGCCTATCTCACTTCTATCCTTTCCGAAGAAGTAGAGGAGTGCGAAGCAGAGGGATTGGGCATCTACGAAAGCCTACAGCGTGCCATAACCAATAAGGAAAAGGGACTCCCGCTTAATGAGGGCGAGACGCTTACCATTGACATGAAAAACGGTTTCCTGGTTTATGAGCAAGCATGGGATGAAAATCTCTCAAGGATCGAGATGTGCTTCTGGAATGAGTCCGACGGCAAACATAAGCTCTTTGCAGATAACAATTGGTACTACCAGAATGGCAAGCCCATCTTGGGCCAGTTTGGCGGGCTCAATTTCCTCCGTTATAACAATTCCACGAAGAGAATGAGTTACATTGATGCCCCAGGCTTCGACGTTGAGTATTCGAATAAATCCTATGCCCTGCCTCGTACGGGGAAGGATATCATCGTCACGACGTGGCATGAAGATGGCAAGAAGACACAGAAGACACTGAAGTGGAACGGTCACGGATTCAGTTACTGAACGCTTGCAATCTACAGCTCACCTTCGGGTGAGCTTTTTTCTTCATTTGATGGGAACATGCCATCATTTGGAGAAAAAGTCGTATCTTTGCAACAATTTTAATAGTCACTTTGTATGAGTAAAAGATATGCCCTTTTCTTCGATATCGATGGTACGCTGGTTAGTTTCAAGACACATGAGATACCGCCGTCTACCATCCTTGCACTGACACAGGCAAAGGCTAACGGACACCACGTGTATATCGCTACAGGTCGACCGCCGATTATCCTTACGAACCTTGGTGCCATCGAACACCTCATTGACGGATATATCACGACGAATGGAGCCTTGTGTTTCGTCGGTGACGAGTTTGTGACCTGCCAGCCCATTCCCAAGAGTGACGTGATGACCGTCGTTGAGGATTCGAAAGCTAAGGGATATAGCCTCATCGTTGTTGGCAAGAAAGACGTTGCCGTCCTTGACCCCACAGGTGATGTGGACCGTATCTTCCAACAGATGCTTGCCGTCAAGAATCTGGACAAGGCTTCGCCTTTGGAAGAGGTCCTGAAGCAGGATATCCTGCAACTGACACCCTTCTTCCCTGCTGATTATGAGCAGCAACTGATGGCACGCTTACCCCAATGCATCTCGGGTCGTTGGCATCCTGAGTTTACGGATATCACGGCAAACGGAGCAGATAAGGGAAAGGGTATTGTCGCCATTGCCCGTCACGACGGTCTCGATATCAGCCAGACCATTGCTTTTGGTGATGGTGGCAATGACACATCCATGATTCTGCAGGCAGGTATCGGCATCGCCATGGGAAATGCCATCGACGAGTTAAAACACCAGGCAGACTATGTCACCACCTCTGTCGATGATGACGGTGTTCTCAATGCCCTCCGCCACTATGGTATTGTTTGATTTTAAGATGGATGCTAACGGCTGGTAAGTTTCCGCTTGAGCACCCGATCGACACTTCCCTCCTCCAACAGATAGTGTTCGGCTTCATCATAGGGGATGCCCAGTGACTCCTGAATCATCCGGGTACCACGGTCCACCAGTTTGGCATTGGTCAGTTGCATCTTCACCATCCTGTTGCCTTTGACACGCCCTAAACGAATCATCAGAGAGGTGGATATCATGTTCAGCACCATCTTCTGCGCCGTGCCGCTTTTCATCCTGCTGGAGCCCGTTACGAACTCAGGACCTACGATGGTCTCGACAGGGAATTCCGCTGCCTCTGCCAAAGGTGTATGGGGATTACTGGTGATACAACCCGTTAACAGCCCTTTCTTTCTGGATGCTTTGACCGCTCCCACCACATAGGGAGTAGTACCTGATGCCGCGATACCGATGACGGTATCATCTGCCGTAGGCTGATACGAAAGAATGTCCTGCCACCCCTTTTTAGAGTCATCCTCAGCCTTCTCCACCGCATGCCGCAGAGCCTCGTCACCACCAGCAATGATGCCAATGACCCAGTTGGCAGGAACACCGAATGTAGGAGGCAGTTCGCTGGCATCCAGCACGCCAAGCCGCCCACTGGTTCCGGCACCCACATAAAAGAGTCGTCCACCACACTTGAGTCGCGGTTCGATGGCTTCCACCAATGCCTCTATCTGTGGGATAGCCCTCTGCACAGCCTCAGCCACCAATGCGTCCTCCTCATTGATATGCTGCAGCAATTCCGCTACCGACATCTTTTCCAGATGGTCGAAGCGTGACCGCTGTTCTGTGATTTTGTCTTGATGATTCATAACCCTTTTGTTCAGGTGACGATGCAAAAGTACGAAATAATTCTGAAACAACAAAAAGCACCACAGGTTTTGAGCCTGTGGTGCTTTTATTATATTAATAAGGTGGATTAGTCAGCCATCTTAGCCTTGATCATCTCACGGTTGAGACGAGCGATGTTGCTGATGGTCTCGTTCTTCGGACATACAGCCTCGCAGGCACGGGTATTGGTACAGTTACCAAAGCCCAGCTCATCCATCTTGGCAATCATGTTCTTCACACGGCGGGCAGCCTCTACGCGACCCTGAGGAAGCAGGGCGAGCTGAGATACCTTGCTGGATACGAAGAGCATGGCAGAGCCGTTCTTACAAGCAGCGACGCAAGCACCGCAGCCGATGCAGGAAGCGCAGTCCATTGCCTCGTCAGCGTCCTCCTTAGGAATAAGGATGGCGTTGGCATCCTGAGCCTGACCGGTACGGATAGTGGTATAGCCACCAGCCTGGATAATCTTATCGAAGGCGTTACGGTCAACCATACAGTCCTTGATCACTGGGAAGGCTGCGGAGCGCCAAGGCTCAACAGTAATCACGTCACCATCGTTGAAGCGGCGCATGTAGAGCTGACAGGTGGTAGCACCACGCTCTGTCTTGCCATGAGGTGTACCGTTGATATACAGAGAGCACATACCACAGATACCCTCGCGGCAGTCGTGGTCGAAGACGAAAGGCTCCTTGCCCTCGTTGATCAGGTTCTCGTTCAGGATATCCAGCATCTCCAGGAAAGAGGTATCATCGGGAATATCCTTCATATCGTAGCTATCGAAGTGACCCGCGTCTTTCGGACCATTCTGACGCCAGAACTTTATTGTAAAGCTTATATTCTTAGCCATAATTTCTTAGTTTTTATAGTTACGTGTCTGTACCTTAATAGCCTCGTACTCCAGTGGCTCCTTAATCAGCTCAGGCTCGTTGCCCTTGCCTTTATACTCCCAGCAGCCTACATAGAAGTAGTTCTCGTCATCGCGCTTAGCCTCGCCTTCCTCTGTCTGGTACTCCTCGCGGAAGTGACCACCACAAGACTCGTTACGAGAGAGAGCATCGAAAGCGACGAGCTGACCCATGGTGAAGAAGTCACGCAGGTGGATAGCCTTGTCGAGCTCCACATTCAGACCCTCCTTCGTTCCAGGAACGAACAGGTTGGTGTCGAACTCCTTCTCCAGCTCGTGCATCTTCTTCAGACCAGTCTTCAGACCCTCAGCGGTGCGACCCATACCGACATACTCCCACATGATGTGACCGAGCTCCTTATGGATAGAGTCAACAGAACGCTTACCCTTGATATTCATCAGACGGTCAATCTCTGCGGCAACACCCTTCTCTGCCTCATCGAACTCAGGACGGTCTGTGGGAACCTTCGGCCATACAGCCTGGTCAGCAAGGTAGTTCTGGATGGTGTAAGGCAGTACGAAGTAACCATCAGCAAGACCCTGCATCAGTGCAGAAGCACCCAGACGGTTAGCACCATGGTCAGAGAAGTTACACTCACCGATAGCGAACAGACCAGGAATGGTGGTCTGCAGCTCATAGTCTACCCAGATACCACCCATCGTGTAGTGGATAGCAGGATAAATCATCATGGGCTTATAATACTTCACGCCATTGATCTCGTTAGCGACATCGCCAGGGAACACGTCGGTGATCTCCTCGTACATCTCGAAGAGGTTACCATAACGCTGCATGATAACATCGAGGCCGAGGCGGTTGATAGACTCAGAGAAGTCGAGGAACACAGCAAGACCAGTGTTATTCACACCAAAGCCCTTGTCGCAACGCTCCTTGGCAGCACGCGAAGCAACGTCACGGGGAACAAGGTTACCGAATGCAGGATAACGGCGCTCCAAGTAGTAGTCGCGGTCCTCCTCGGGAATCTCCCAACCCTGCTTGGTACCAGCCTGTAATGCCTTGGCATCCTCTATCTTCTTAGGAACCCAGATACGACCGTCGTTACGCAGTGACTCAGACATCAGTGTCAGCTTAGACTGCTTGTCACCATGAACGGGGATACAGGTGGGGTGAATCTGCACGTAAGAGGGATTAGCAAAGTAAGCACCCTTACGATAGCACTGAACGGCAGCGGTGCAGTTGCAACCCATGGCATTGGTAGAGAGGAAGTAAGTGTTTCCATAACCACCAGTGGCGATGACAACGGCATTGGCACTGAAACGCTCCAGCTCACCGGTAACGAGGTTCTTGGCGATGATACCACGGGCACGACCGTCAACGATAACCACGTCCTCCATCTCATAACGAGTGTAGAGCTTTACCTTACCAGCCTTCACCTGACAAGAGAGAGAAGAGTAAGCACCCAACAGGAGCTGCTGACCAGTCTGACCCTTGGCATAGAATGTACGGCTTACCTGAGCACCACCGAATGAGCGGTTGGCAAGCATACCACCATACTCACGGGCAAAGGGAACACCCTGAGCCACACACTGGTCGATGATATTGTTGCTGACCTCGGCAAGACGATATACATTAGCCTCACGAGCACGGTAGTCACCACCCTTTACGGTGTCGTAGAACAGACGATAGACAGAGTCACCATCATTCTGATAACACTTGGCGGCGTTGATACCACCCTGTGCAGCGATAGAGTGTGCACGACGGGGAGAGTCCTGGATACACAGGTTAATCACATTGAAGCCCATCTCACCTAATGAAGCAGCAGCCGATGCACCGGCAAGACCGGTACCTACGACAATCACGTCGAGCTTCAGCTTGTTCTTAGGATTCACGAGACGCTGATGAGCCTTATATTCCTTCCATTTCTCAGGTACTGGACCTGCGGGAATCTTAGAAT
Organism: uncultured Prevotellaceae bacterium; assembly: GCA_902776195.1. Taxonomy (GTDB): domain Bacteria; phylum Bacteroidota; class Bacteroidia; order Bacteroidales; family Bacteroidaceae; genus Prevotella. Next base: position 95,571 of record CACYPF010000006.1, read on the forward strand.
CTAATACTTTTGCCATAACTTTTCAAAGTAATTTAAGGTTTAACAATTAACCTGCATAGCAACAAAGGCTGGGAGCGCACTTGAAGGCGAAAGCCAGAATAACTACGAGGAAACCAAGCATCAGCAGCGTCACATAAATGAAGCCGATGACACGCCAGCGGTTGAACCAGATCTTACCACTGATACCCAGTGTCTGCATGGCAGACCAGAAACCGTGGGTAAGATGGAACCAGATAGCACAGATCCAGATGACATAGAGCACCACATAGACGGGGTTGCCGAATGTGTCAATGATGAATGCGAAACCATCGGAGGGCAGATGACCACTCGTGAAGCCGACAATCTCAGCAAACATCATGTTGTACCAGAAATTGAACAGGTGGAGCAACAGACCCAGCAGGATAATGATACCCAGCACGAGCATGTTCTGTGATGCCCACTCAACCTTTTCAGGTTTCTCTGTCACTGCATAACGCTCCTGTCCACGAGCAGTACGGTTCTGCGCTGTCAGGATAAATGCGAAAACGATGTGAATAACAGCCAAGGCAGCCAGTCCCAGTGTAGCCACAACAGCATACCAGTTGGCACCCAGCAGTTCACAAATCATGTTGTAAGCCTTACCGGAGAAAAGTGCGACAATGTTCATGGCGCAATGGAACGTCAAGAACAGAATCAGCGCAATACCCGTTACGGACATTACAACCTTACGACCAATTGATGAATTGATTAACCACATAAAAACTATAGTATTAAATTAATATTAATTACCCATTAATAAGTATGTACACGTACATTTAGGCTACAAAATTACTATAAAATTATGAATCCCGCAAACGTTTTCGTTAGAAAATGGATTATTTATACAAAATATACTGTATCTTTGCATCCTCGAATGGCTTACCTTGGTGAATTAATCTCTATCGGCGTGGCATTCTCATGGACCGCTACCGCCTTGTTGAGTGAGTTTGGCAGCAAACGGTTAGGGAACCTGACGCTCAACGTATTGCGCATGGCATTGGCATTACTGTTTTCGGTAGTGCTCTTTTGGGTCGTTATCGGCACTCCCTTCCCTACAGGAATCTCGACGGCTGCATGTGGCTGGATGTTACTTTCCGGACTGGTAGGCTATGTCATAGGTGACTTCTGCCTGTTCCAGTGTTACATCATCATCGGCTCGCGGTATGGTCAGTTGTTCATGACACTGGCTCCCCTTGCCGCTGCCTTCATGGCTTGGATCACCCTTGGACAACAGATGTCACCTATGAGTATTATAGCCATGCTCATCACCCTGGCAGGTATCAGCATATCTGTCTTGGGAAGAGGGGAACACCATCGTGTCTCCCTGAAACTGCCTTTGAGTGGTGTGCTCTTTGCCATTGGTGCTGCCGTCTGCCAGGGTGTGGGACTGGTGCTAAGCAAGATTGGCATGGACCATTATGACAGCACGCAGATGCCAGCTTGGATGATACCGTTCAGTGCTAATTTCCTTCGTTGTATAGCTGGTATCATAGGATTCACGATATTACTCTATTTCAAAGAAGGGCTGCAACCTCTTCGTGATGCCATCCATGACCGTAAGGGTATCATGGTGGCAACAGCAACGACCATCTTCGGACCTTTTGTGGGTGTCGGCTTCTCGCTGATGGCAGTACAATATACCAGTGCGGGTATTGCCTCTACCCTCATGGCACTGACACCTATTATCATCATCCTGCCCTCGTACTGGTTGTTCCGTCAGCCCATCACATGGCGTACCGTCCTCGGTGCTGTCATTTCAGTAATAGGTGTCAGCCTGTTCTTCCTTGGGTGATTTTAAGGAATAAATTTGGGATTTCACTCGATTTGCACTACCTTTGCAGCATGATAATGAATTATGACGTATTGGTTATCGGAGGTGGTCATGCTGGTTGCGAAGCTGCTTGTGCCTCGGCAAACATGGGAGCAAAGACCTGTCTGGTAACGATGGATATGAACAAGATCGCGCAGATGTCGTGCAACCCTGCCGTAGGTGGTATTGCCAAAGGACAGATTGTGCGGGAGATTGACGCATTGGGAGGACAGATGGGTCTCGTGACGGATGCGACAGCCATCCAGTTCCGAATGCTTAACCGCAGTAAAGGACCTGCCATGTGGAGCCCTCGTGCCCAATGTGACCGTGGAAAGTTTATCTGGGAATGGCGTCGTGTCCTGGACCATACCGACAACCTCGATATCTGGCAAGACCAGGCTGATGAGTTGCTGGTGGAGTCTGTTACGGTGACACAGCAACAGACGAAGCAGGTGGTAGGAGTGAAGACCATCTGGGGCGTGGAGCTGCGAGCCAAAGCTGTCATCGTGACGGCAGGAACTTTCCTCAATGGCTTGATGCACATAGGACGGAAAATGGTACCCGGTGGTCGTATCGCCGAGCCGGCAGTGCCCCATTTCACCGAGAGTATTACCCGTCATGGGGTACACTCAGAGCGTATGAAGACCGGAACCCCTGTACGCATCGACAAACGCTCCGTTCACTTCGAGGATTTGGAGATACAGGAGGGGGAGCATGACTTCCATCAGTTCTCCTATATGAGTGAGGCTCGTCCTCTGCCCCAACTGACCTGCTGGACCTGTAACACCAATGCGAAAGTACATGAGACCTTACGTTCCGGACTGAACGACTCCCCACTCTATAACGGGCAGATACAGTCTATCGGTCCACGCTATTGTCCCTCGATAGAGACGAAACTTGTCACCTTCCCTGACCGTGAGCAACACCCGTTGTTCCTCGAACCAGAGGGTACAAATACCAACGAGCTATACCTAAATGGTTTCTCATCCTCATTGCCGATGGATGTGCAGATAGCAGCCCTGAGACATATCCCAGCTTTCAGAGACTTGAAAGTATACCGTCCCGGCTATGCCATCGAGTATGATTTCTTCGATCCCACCCAACTCAAACACTCGTTGGAATCGAAAATCATCAGTGGACTGTTCATGGCAGGACAGGTGAATGGCACTACCGGCTATGAGGAAGCGGGAGGACAAGGAACTGTGGCTGGTATCAATGCGGCACTCTATGCAGGGAGCAATGGTTGCAACACGGTCGCAACGAACAATACCTTTGTGCTTCACAGGGATGAGGCATATATCGGAGTGCTGATTGACGACTTAGTGACGAAAGGAGTGGACGAGCCCTATCGTATGTTTACCTCCCGTGCGGAATATCGTATCCTGCTAAGACAAGACGATGCGGACGCACGACTGACCGAGAAAGCCTACGAATTAGGTATCGCTAAAAGAGACCGATACGACTGGTGGATAGAGAAGAAGAAACATATCGAAGAAATCGAGCAATTCTGCAAGACGTTCCCCATCAAACCGAAGAACATCAATGGTGCACTGGAAGCGCTCGGCTCTACCCCACTCGTCTATGGCTGTAAACTCGAAGACCTCATCGCACGACCAGAGTTGAACTTTGAGAAACTGCAGGAAGTGATTCCTGAACTCAAGGAAATCCTGAATCGCCCATCCCAACGCAAAGAGGAAATAGCAGAAGCTGCAGAGGTACACATCAAGTATAAAGGGTATATCGAACGGGAACGTATCGTTGCTGACAAGATGCACCGCTTGGAGAATATCAAAATCAAAGGGCGCTTCAACTATAACGAAATGCAGCAGCTCAGCACGGAGGCACGTCAGAAACTCACCGCCATCGACCCAGAGACATTGGCACAAGCAAGTAGAATACCAGGAGTATCACCCAGTGATATCAACGTGATGTTGGTACTGATGGGAAGATAACGTTCCACGTGAAACATTAAAGCATGAAACATAAGTAACAATAACGAATAAACCAATTGATTATGAACAACAAAACATTGATGGAGCATCTGCGTTGCATACCAGATTTTCCGAAGAAAGGAATCAATTTCAGAGATGTCACTACCCTCTACAAAGATGCAGAGTGCATGAAGATTATGCTAGACGAAATGTACGAGCTCTACAAAGACAAAGGGATTACCAAGATTGTCGGGGTAGAATCACGAGGTTTCGTCATGGCTGCCGCATTAGCTGCAAAGATAGGTGCAGGTGTAGTACTGGCAAGAAAACCTGGGAAGTTACCCGCTACCGTCATTAAAGAGTCATTCACCAAGGAGTATGGAGTGGACATCGTAGAGATGCACATCGACTCTATCGATGAGAATGATGTCGTTTTGATCCACGACGACTTGTTAGCGACTGGTGGTACCGCACTTGCCACCTATAAACTCGTGAAACACTTCCACCCCAAAAACATCTATATGAATTTCATTATAGAGATTACAGACGAGGGATTGCACGGCAGAGACAAATTCAAAGGCTTAGTAGATGTTACTACCTTGATGGTCGTCTAACGTTCCACGTGAAACATTTGGCATGACAAAGGAAGAGAATGAGGAAAGGCTGAAGAGGCTCAAGAGCATTGTGAGTGCCCTGCCTGAGAAACCTGGCAGCTATCAGTATTACGATGCTGAGGGAACTATCATCTATGTGGGTAAGGCAAAGAACCTGAAGGCAAGAGTCTCTTCCTATTTCCACACCGAGGTAGACCGTTTCAAGACCAAGGTGCTGGTATCTAAGATACATGATATCAGCTATACCGTGGTGAATACGGAAGAGGACGCATTACTCTTGGAGAACTCCCTCATCAAGAAGTATAACCCAAGGTACAACGTACTGCTGAAGGACGGCAAGACCTACCCCAGTATCTGCATCACCAAGGAATACCTGCCCCGCATCTTCCCTACGCGTACCATTAATAAGAAATGGGGAACCTACTACGGTCCCTATTCCCATGTGGGCAGCATGCATGCCGTCCTCGAACTCATCAAGAAACTATACCACCCTCGCACGTGCCGCTTCCCCATTACACAAGAAGGGGTGGAACAGAAAAAATACCAAGTTTGCCTGGAATATCATATCAAGAACTGTGGGGCACCATGCATTGGAAAACAGTCTTGGGAGGACTATCAGAAGTGTATCGGACAGGCACGTGAGATATTAAAAGGGAACACCCGCGAGGTGCTGCGGGCGATGAAAGACGAGATGCTGCAGTTGGCAGAGGAGCTACGCTTCGAGGAAGCCGAGGAAATCAAACGCCGTTACCTGCTCATCGACCAGTTCGTATCGAAAAGCGAGGTGGTCAGCCATACCATTAACAACGTCGATGTCCTCACCATCACCAACGATGAGAAGGTCGCTTTCATCAACTATATCCACGTCTCGAACGGCTCTATCAACCAGAGTTTCACCTTCGAATATAAGAAGAAACTCGATGAGACAGACGAGGAACTCCTCCAATTGGGTATTGTGGAGATGAGGGAGCGGTTCCACAGCAATGCGAAGGAGATTATCCTGCCCCAGGAGATTGATGTCAACCTGGAGGGTGTCACCATTACAGTACCCCAGAGAGGAGACAAAAAGACCCTTCTTGACCTCTCTCTGATGAATGGAAAACAGTATAAATTCGACCGTCTGAAACAAGCCGAGAAGCTTAATCCGGAGCAGAAATCTGTTCGCCTGATGAAGGAGTTGCAAGACCTCCTGCACCTCCCCAAGATGCCCTACCAGATCGAGTGTTTCGACAACTCCAATATCTCCGGTTCCGATGCAGTGGCGGCATGTGTCGTCTTCAAGAAAATGAAACCCTCGAAACAAGACTACCGGAAATATAATATCAAGACCGTGGTAGGACCCGACGATTATGCCAGCATGAAAGAGGTGGTATACCGGCGTTACCACCGTCTGATGGAAGAGGAGCAATCCCTACCCGACCTCATCGTCGCCGATGGTGGAAAAGGACAGATGGAGGTCATCCGACAAGCCGTTCAGGACGAGTTAGGACTCGATATTCCCATTGCCGGACTGGCAAAAGACGACAGACACAGGACCAATGAACTACTCTACGGTTTCCCACCACGGGTGGTAGGTATTAAGGACACATCCGAACTCTTCAGAGTACTGACCCATCTGCAGGATGAGGTACACCGCTTCGCCATTACCTTCCATCGTGACAAGCGGTCTAAGCATGCACTGCACTCAGAACTGGACGACATCAAGGGGTTAGGACCGAAGGGCAAGGAAGCCCTTTTAAAGGCATTTAAGAGCGTCAAACGCATCAAGGAGGCTACTCTCCCAGCCCTTACGGAAACGCTCGGCAGCGCCAAGGGAAAGGTGGTCTACGAGCATTTCCATCCCGCCGAGTCATAGCCAATAAATAAGCATGCTATTGTAAAGAGGCATTCCTTTGATTGTAAATCAAATTGATTTGCAAAGTAAATCAAATTGAATTACTAAGTAAATCAAATTGAATTACCGAGTAAATCAAATTGATTTACAATGATGCAAATACTACTTTACAACTCATCAGCTATGCTATATCATCATAAATAGCGTCAAATAACAAACATTATCATAGTTTTTGTTTACCTTTGACCTGGCGGTCGAAGGTACTAACATTTGAGAAAACCCAAAATTCTTTTGGTTTTCTTCTCACTTAATCGTACCTTTGCAGCATGAGAATAGTAATACAACGTGTACAGCATGCCAGTGTGACGATAGACGGAGAGGTACATAGTGCCATCCAGCAAGGGTTTTTGATCCTGCTGGGAGTCTGCGACGAGGATACCAGCGAGGATGTTGACTGGCTCGTCAAGAAGGTTGCAGCACTGCGTGTTTTCGATGACGAGAATCATGTCATGAACCGCTCCATCATGGACATTGGTGGAGAGGCTTTAGTGGTCAGTCAGTTCACCCTCTTCGCCAGCTACAAGAAAGGTAACCGTCCCAGTTGGTTTAAGGCTGGAAGCCACGAGCATTCCATCCCCCTCTATAACGAGTTCTGCTCGAAACTCAGTACAGCGATCGGCAAACCCGTAGGCACTGGAGAGTTCGGTGCTGACATGAAGGTGGAACTGCTCAACGACGGTCCCGTCACTATTTGCATGGATACCAAAAACAAAGAATAAGATGAAAAAATACCTAAGAGAAATAGAGATATCGGGAATCATCCTGATGTTCATCGGCTTTATCATCAGCTTGACATCGGGATCTAATTTCGGTGTATGGCCTTGCGTCTTCGGAATACTCCTGTGGGTGGTCGTTTTCCTGTATAGAGCCTTCCATTGGAAAGAATATGAACGGGAGAACAAACAAGCGATTATCATCGTCCTGCTCGCTATTGCGTTACTACTTTTCAACATGCTGACAAGAAGATGACGATACGGGAGGCACAAGACACTGTAGACCAGTGGATTAAGACATACGGAGTAAGGTATTTCTCTGAACTGACCAATATGGCAGTATTAACAGAGGAAGTGGGAGAACTGGCTCGTGTCATCGCACGAAAATATGGTGACCAGAGCTTTAAACCAGGAGAGAAAGACAACCTGGGAGACGAGATGGCTGACGTGCTGTGGGTACTGCTCTGTCTTGCCAACCAGACCGGCATTGATCTCACAGAGGAACTCCAGAAGAATATCGAGAAGAAGACAAAGAGAGACAAGACACGACATATCAACAACGACAAATTATAAGAAGATGGAACAGACAGAGAATAAGTATGAGAAGGCTTTAAACCTTTACGATACCAATATCAGCGACGAGGAAGTACGCAATGCCGTCCGCAAGATCATCGCAGAGAAAGTGCATGAGAACGACACCCCTGAGGTAAAGAAATTCCTCATGGGAAGTGTCGAGTTGACGACCCTCAAGACCACCGACTCAGAAGAGAGTGTGATGGCTTTCACAGAGCGTGTCAACCAGTTTGACGAGACCTACCCTGACCTGCCCCATGTCGCCACCATCTGCGTATACCCCTGTTTTGCCAAGACAGTAGCAGAGACCCTGGAAGTCGACGGAGTAGAAATAGCCTGTGTATCAGGTAGTTTTCCCTCGTCACAGGCATTGATAGAGGTGAAGATAGCAGAGACGGCACTTGCCATCAAGGATGGAGCTACAGAAATCGATATCGTCATGCCGGTAGGTAAGTTCCTCAGTGGTAATTACGAGGATGTTGCCGACGAGATTGCCGAGCTGAAAGCTGTCTGTGGAGAGCATAAGATGAAAGTCATCTTGGAGACCGGTTGTCTGAAGACCGCCTCAAACATCAAGAAAGCAGCTATCATCGCCATGTACGCAGGAGCCGACTACATCAAGACAAGTACTGGAAAGTTAGAGCCTGCAGCTACCCCGGAGGCAGCCTATGTGATGTGTCAAGCTATTAAGGAATACTACGACAAGACAGGTATACAGATCGGTTTCAAACCAGCCGGTGGACTCAACAGTGTGATGGATGCCCTGATCTACTACACCACCGTCAAGGAAGTATTAGGAAAAGAATGGCTCACCAACCAGTGGTTCCGTTTGGGAACATCACGATTGACAAACCTTTTGTTAAGTGAGATAACGGGAGAAGAGACGAAATTCTTCTAATACTTACGCTCTATCACATAGTCGACATAGGCAGTCAAGGCATCCTTGATTGCCTTTTCTTTGACACTCGTGCGGATATAGTCCATGCAGATCTCACTGAACTCCTGCATACGCTGCTCCGCATAATCGATACCCCCCTGCTGTTTCGTGAACTCTACCAAGACAGCTATCTCATCGGCGTTGATGGTACCCGCCTTTACCTTCTTGGCAAGGGTATGCATCGACTCATACCCACCCTTGTTCAACGCATAGATAACAGGGAGTGTCAACTTACCCTCGGTCATGTCGTTACCAGTAGGTTTGCCGATATCTTTTGAGTCGTAATAGTCGAAGATATCATCACGGATCTGGAACATGATACCCAATGTCTGTCCAAACTTCCTTGCTTTCTCCACTTCCTCATCAGAAGCACCAGCGGAGATAGCACCGATAGCTGCACAAGCCTCAAACAAAGCTGCCGTCTTCTGCTTAATAACCTGGTAATAAACCTCCTCGCTCAACTCCTGGTTCTGGATATTAGAGAGTTGCAGTATTTCTCCTGCTGCCAATATACGACCCAGTTCCGCAAGGTACTCCACGATGCGCTGGTTACCTGTGTTCGACACCTTCAACAATGCCGTTGAAAGGATATAGTCACCCACCAATACGGCTACCTTATTATTATAGGTCGCATTCACGGAAGCCTGTCCACGACGCTCCCCACTCTCGTCCACCACATCATCATGCACCAACGATGCCGTATGCAGCAACTCAAGACCCACGGCAGCATATTGCGTCACCTTTGAGATACCCCCATAGTTCTTCGCAGCTAACAAGATCAGCATCGGACGCATCCTCTTACCACCACGCTGCCGGATATGCGACAATGCTTGAGAAAGTAGACCGTCCTCATGCGACAAACACTCGTTAAACAACTCGATGAAATCGTTTAATTCCTGCTCTATAGGCTTCTTTATCCGTGACAAATAATCCATTTCTATTGATTTTTGATACAAAAATAGTGAAAATATCGGGATTTTGAAAAATATTTTAGTAATTTTACGCAGAAAATAAACAATGTTATGGATAAACTCTTCCTTTTAGACGCTTATGCACTCATCTACCGGTCGTATTATGCGTTCATCAAGAACCCACGAATTAACTCGAAAGGTCTTAACACCTCTGCCATCGTGGGATTTGTGAATACCCTGCAAGAAGTGCTCACCAAAGAGCAACCAACCCATTTGGGAGTAGCTTTCGACCCCCATGGTCCTACTTTCCGCAGTGATGCCTACCCTGCTTACAAAGCACAACGTGAGGCTACCCCAGAGGATATCCGAAAAGCGGTACCTATCATCAAAGACTTGTTGAAAGCATGGAATATTCCCATCCTGCAGGTTGACGGATATGAAGCAGACGATGTTATCGGTACCCTTGCCACGAAAGCAGGGGCTCAAGGTGTAACCACTTATATGTTGACACCAGATAAGGACTACGGACAGTTGGTCAACGAGCATGTCTTTATCTTCCGTCCCCGGCATGGAGGTGGCTATGAGACCATGGGTATAGAAGAGGTGAAAGCAAAATATGGCATTCCATCGACACATGCTGTCATCGACCTCCTTGCGTTGATGGGTGACTCAGCAGATAACTTCCCTGGTTGTCCGGGTGTGGGAGAGAAGACTGCCGTCAAACTCATCGACCAGTTTGGTACCATCGAGAATATGTTGGAACATACGGAGGAGATCAAAGGTGCCCTCAAGACAAAAGTAGAAGAACATGTGGACGACATCAAGATGTCGAAATTCTTGGCAACCATCAAAACGGATGTTCCCATCGAACTGAATCTCGACGAACTGAAAATCTCAGAGCCGAATGAGGAGGAACTCGGAAAACTCTTAGACGAATTAGAGTTTAAGACCCTTGCTGGTAAGATTCTTAAAAAGTCTGAAAAAACGTCCAAACCTGTTAACGGACAACTCGATTTGTTTGCCGAATTTGCGCCCGTGGGGTCGAACGAGCCAGAATTTTCAAATCTAGAGACGTTAAAAACAACCTCTCACAACTATCAACTCATTGATAATGAAGAAGATTTGAAGAAATTATGTGACTTTTTTCTTACAAACAAAATTCTCAGTCTAGACACAGAGACCACTTCGACCAATGCAATTGACGCAGAACTGGTAGGATTGAGCTTTGCGGTGAAGGAGCATGAGGCATTTTATGTCCCCATCCCAGAGAATCGGGAAGAAGCCCAGAAGCGAGTCGATATCTTCCGACCCGTCTATGAGAGTGAGAAAATTCTCAAGGTGGGTCAGAATCTGAAATACGACTTGGAGGTATTACGCAACTATGGCATTGAGCTAAAAGGAAAAATGTGGGACACCATGATAGCCCATTATCTCATCCAACCCGAGTTGCGTCATAACATGGACTACATGGCAGAGATCTATCTGCACTACCAGACTATCCATATTGATGAACTGATAGGACCTAAGGGTAAGAACCAACGTTCGATGCGGGAACTCGATCCTAAGGATGTCTATGAGTATGCTGCGGAGGATGCCGATATCACACTACAACTCAAGAACAAACTCGAACCTGAACTGAAGAAATATGGTGCCGAGAAGTTGTTTTATGAGATAGAGATGCCTTTGATGCCTGTCCTTGCCGAAATGGAGATGAACGGCGTCTGCCTGGATACTGACTCGTTAGCAGAGACCTCCAAGCAACTGACCTCTCGCATGAATGAGATTGAGCAACGTATCTATGAACTCGCCGGTCAACCGTTCAATATCGCATCACCAAAACAAGTAGGTGAGATTCTCTTTGACAAACTTAAAATCGTAGAGAAAGCGAAGAAGACTAAGACCGGTCAGTATGTGACCTCAGAAGAGGTACTGCAACAACTCAAGAACAAACACGAGATTGTAGCTGACATTCTGGAACACAGAGGGTTAAAGAAACTTATCGGTACTTATATCGATGCGCTACCCAAACTGATTAACCCACATACAGGACATATCCATACTTCGTTTAACCAGACGATTACCGCTACGGGACGACTGTCTTCCTCAGACCCTAACCTGCAGAACATCCCTATCCGCGGAGAGGATGGTAAGGAAATCCGTAAGGCGTTTATCCCAGAACCCGGTTGTTTGTTCTTCTCTGCAGACTATAGTCAGATAGAACTTCGTGTGATGGCACATCTGAGTAATGATGACAATATGATAGAGGTGTTCCGAGAGGGTAAGGACCTCCATGCGGCAACAGCTGCCAATATCTATAAGAAACCCATCGAGGAAGTGACACGTGACGAGCGTACGAAGTCAAAGCGTGCTAATTTCGGTATTATCTATGGCATCACCGTTTTTGGTCTTGCCGAGCGTCTGGATATCGACCGGGCAGAGGCAAAACAACTGATAGACGGTTACTTCGACACCTTCCCACAGGTACATGACTACATGGAGAAATCCAAGGAGATAGCTCGTCAACAAGGGTACGTTACTACCCTATTCGGTCGTCGCCGTTATCTTCCGGATATCAACAGTGCTAATAGTGTCGTGCGAGGATTTGCAGAGCGAAATGCCATCAATGCACCTATACAAGGTACAGCAGCCGACATCATCAAAGTAGCGATGATACGTATCTTCCAACGTTTTAAGAAAGAAGGTATCAAGAGTAAGATGATCCTGCAAGTACATGACGAATTGAACTTCTCTGTCTACCCAGAAGAGAAAGAGCAGGTAGAACGCATCGTATTGGAAGAGATGCAAGGAGCCTTTGATATGAAAGTACCCTTGGTGGCAGACAGTGGTTTTGGTAATAATTGGTTGGAGGCACATTAATGAGAAAAATACGTACTATAGAGATGCAACGACTCACGATAGATGAGTTTAAAGCATCAGAGAAACTACCCCTTATTGTCGTATTGGACGATGTCCGTTCGATGTATAATATCGGCAGTGTATTCCGTACCTGCGATGCTTTCAGGGTCACTGCGGTTTATCTGTGTGGTATCTGTCAGACACCTCCATCCACTGAGATACACAAGACAGCATTAGGAGCTGAGGAAAGTGTCTCGTGGAAGTATTTCAAGACAACCCTTGAAGCCGTGGAGGAACTCAAGAAAGAAGGTTATTTCGTGTACTCCGTAGAACAAGTGGAACACAGTACGAAACTGCAAACCTTCACACCAAAACAGCAACAGAAATATGCTGTCATCTTAGGAAATGAAGTAAAAGGAGTCCATCAGGAAGTCGTTGATGCTTCAGACGGATGCCTGGAGATTCCACAGTTAGGTACCAAGCACTCTATGAATGTCAGCGTGACAGCAGGTATTATCATCTATAAGTTTGCTGAGAACCTGTTCTTAAATCAACAATAAGTGTGGATAAGTATGTGCAAAACAGTGTGGATAAATAGTGCAATATGAAATAATCCACAGTTCTCCCCTACTCCATCTGGGTATAAAAAGAATAAATCACTGCTTTCTTAGCAACTTTTCCACTAAAAAAGAATGAAAAAAGATATAAACTTAGTAATTTTGCACCAAAATCGGAAGTTGTGGATAAACTGCTTATCTGACTAATAATCAAGAAGAAAGTATCCACAAAGTATGTGAGTGACTGAAGATAACAAGTGAATAAACTATCTGGCAAGAAAACAACTGAAAAGTTATGCACTTATCAACGGCATATCAACATACTCATTTAATTTTAAAAGAAAAAATAAAAAAAGAAATATAATAATGTTATGATGTTGAAAAAGGAGTGGATCAAACAGGGCTATATTGACGAGCCGGCAGCTGAGGGTACAGACTTGAAAGCAGAGATTCGTCGTCTTTGTAAAGAGAAGGATGCGATTATCCTCGCACATTATTATACCATTGGTGACATACAGGATATTGCTGACTTTGTTGGCGACTCTCTTGCCTTGGCACGTAAGGCTGCAGAGACTGATGCCAAGATGATGGTGATGTGTGGTGTGCATTTCATGGCAGAGACCTGTAAACTATTGTCTCCAGATAAAACCGTGCTATGTCCTGACCTGAATGCCGGTTGTTCATTGGCTGACTCCTGCAATGCGGAAGATCTGCGTAAGTATAAAGAAGAGCATCCAGGTTATCAGGTCATCAGCTATGTCAATACCACCGCTGCAGTCAAAGCATTGACAGACGTGGTTGTTACCAGTGGTAATGCCAAGAAGGTCGTTGACCAGCTTCCTAAGGATGCCAAACTGATTTTTGGTCCTGACTATAACCTTGGTAACTACATCAATGAGGTGACTGGCAGGAAAATGCTGTTATGGAATGGTGGCTGCCATGTCCATGAGCGTTTCTCAACCACGAAGATCCTTGAGTTGAAAAAGCAATATCCTGGTGCCATCGTCATGGCTCATCTGGAGTGTAAAGGTCCTGTTCTTGCCTTAGCCGATGTGAAAGGAAGTACAGCTACGATGCTGAACTATGCGCAGCAGAGTGATAAGAAGCAGTTTATCGTCGCCACAGAAGCCGGTATTCTGCACGAGATGCAACGAACTTGTCCAGACAAGGAATTTATCCCCGTGCCTCCAGAAATCAGCGAGAGCGGCTTAGAATGCAGTTGTAACGAGTGTCAGTATATGAAGATGAACAGTCTCTTGAAGATTTACAACGCTTTGAGGTACGAATGGCCCTCCGTTGAGGTAGATCCCAAGATAGCAAAAGAAGCAGTCAAGCCTATAGAGAAAATGCTGGAGTTGAGTTAATCTCCAGCATTTATTTTATTAAGATTTTTTTTCCGTTAATAATATTAATACCTTTTTGAGGTGTATTCATCTGTTTTCCGTGTATATCAAAAATAGGTGAAGAGTGTGCATTTTGATTAAGATAAGTTGTTGAAATACCTGTTGGTTTACTCATATTATTGATAGTGGTATCAAGCCAGGGGAGGTGATTATTGAACCAGTCAGTCACTTTCTCTACATCTTCACTGACAGTAGTCAGTTCTTTATTCCATCGTTTGGTATAATATTCTCTTGATAGTTGTAGTGCTTTTCCCTCTTCACTATCAGCAAATTCTTTTATAAAGTCAATAATTTGTTGTGGAATAATATCTTTAATTTTATTCCATTTATTAATATATGCATATAAGAATGTGGTATTGACATTATTAAAAAGTAACGGGAAATAATAATCATATGATTCAGTATGGTATCTTGAAAAACTATCTTTGTTCATCCAAAATATGGTATCAAAATCCCACATATTTGCCATTTGCAATAATGAGTTATTATCATATCTCATTAGATATAGGTTAGAGCCTCCAGAGTCCCATGTGCCTAATATATCATGTGCTAATATCCATGAAACAAATGAGTTTACATCAATATATTGTTCATAGTTACCTTCTTTAATACTCTTTTCTGCTCGATTAATAGATGATTGAACATATTCTGTTATCTCTTCTGTTACATCATCTTCATCTGGATACTTCCATGTCCAACGATACCCATTTGACATATTAAAATAATCAGTACTAAAATAAATACTCTCATTCCACCAATAAGGATCTCGCTCAACAATAAATCCAGTATTTTCATCTACATTGAGGCGGCTATCAGAATTACGTTTTACAGACTCGATGAGTAAATAACAACCTCGATAGTCATTATTAATAAATACATTACAGGGCATATAGGATGGAGTCCATGGCATACCAATCAGTTCATTCACTTTCAAACCAATCATGGTATTTAGTGTTCTTGCGTCTTTTAATAGTCTCCATTCTTTATCCTTATATTTCTTATCTCCACGTAATAATAAGTCTTCTTTTACTTGTAGCTTAATTTTATACGGCTTGTTGTCATGATATGCACCGGTATTTCCGTTGATTTTTATAGTGGCACCACTGACATTTTTCTCATAGTCACCACTATCAAATAGAATATCTTGATTTTTAGTGATAATAATTCTACAAGGTACTTTAGTAGCATTTGTAATACTTTCTCCCATAGAACCTTCTGGATGAGTTACATAATCACATACAGGTTCCTCACCATTTAAAGTAATAACACTAACGACAGGTAATCCTATTTTACTTATATTCTCGAAGCTAAAGTCTGTTTGAGCCTTTATATTTAAACAGAATAAAAGCAAGAATAGAAATAAGTTTATTTGACGATGGCTACTTTGCATACTGTTCCTTTCTTTCCATCTTTAGTAGCAGTGATGACATTATAGACTCCACTGGCTACTCTATTACCTTTCTTATCTTTTCCATCCCAAGTGAATAATCCACCATTACTACGTCCCTCAGCTATCAAGAATCCTGCAGCATTGGTGATTTTTATATCAGCATTAAAGGTAAGACCAGTAATTGTGATAAGTCCAGAATAATTGCTAAAGTCCACAGGATTTGGATAAGCGTATACATTATCCTTATCCATACTCTCTGTAGGTGCTGTGGAATCACTCATATAGGAGCATAAACCTTGTTCGGTGCCAAAGAATACCTCACCTGTCTGCTCATTAATGGCTATAGACTCTATATTATTACTTAATAATGGGCTATTCTCTGTAGTGAAATGTTGTATCTGATCATTATTATCAGCACTAATAAGATATACGCCGTTCGTACTGGTGCCAAACCATTTTCTTCCACCACCATCTATGGCAATAGACGTAATTTCTATCCCATCAAGGAGGTAGTCAGCATATCCGCTATCATCTTTTCTTGGTACTTTATATTGAATGACACCAAGAGAAGGGTCATTCATTTCATTGATAGTCAGATAAAATGGTCCTATATTTGTTCCAACCCAGATATTACCTTCTTTGTCTTCACAAATACATTCGACCCTCATGACAGATAAGTTGATTCCATCTTGGTTTTTAAAGTTATTGAATTTGATAATATTATTATTATCATCATCATAGCAGAAAAAAGAGGGAATATCACTATGTGCATTGACAAACCACATAAGATTTCTGCTGTCGATAATAGAGCCTCTCATTACTCTCATCGCATGATTAGGTTTATCAATTAATGCGTCATCCATGAAACCACTCCATTTACCATCTTTACTCCATTTTATGATACCTGTCGTTGAACCACTATTCAAACAAAACAGATTACCTTCTTTATCATATATGATACCGTCTGTACGTACATAATCTGCACTTCCATTACTAGCTGCAGACTCAAAATATTCTGTATTACCTGCCGTATAGTTAGCCTTGAATTTTCCATCTACAAATTCATAGAGTCCTGAACAGGAGGCTACCATCACATGGTTTTCATTCAATGGGTCAATGGCTATAGAGTTAACGTCCGTATATGTTAAGGCAAAGGCAGGAGTCATATCATCTTGGAAAATAGTCCATTCTTTATTTTCATTTAAAACCTGAACACTTCCAGGTCTATTATAATTGTTAAACTGCCACCATCCTCCTCCAACAGTATATAGTTTACCGTTGTGCATTTTCATATTAAAGAAATTATTATACTTCGGTCCTCCAGGATTCAGTGTTTTTACAGTCTCAATGTATTGTTCATAGCTGGAGTTGTCTTCCTCGGGTAAATTTGTGGGATATTCAGGATGGTTAGGAGTATAACTATCAGAAATCTCTGCTCGTTCCATATTAACTTTGACAATGGCAAATTCACAGATGAGATAAGCAAACACACCATCAATGCGGATGCTGCTGACAGTTTTATCGCCTGTAATTACTTTCGTATATAGGTCACTAATATTGATGATGTCTCCGTCAGTTTCTACAAGGTCGATATTTGAATTCTGGTAAACTACTATTAGGCGTTGAGCTTCAGGGCACCATTTGATATGCCTTATATTCGTATCACTTAATCCATTTGTTTTGTCATAAGTATATATACTTTGATCATTTAAATTATACTGGTAAAGATCATTGCTTGCCATTACAAATAGTTCATCACCGGCTTTCTCTATCTCTTGTATCTCACTATATGCCATATAGGTTTTCCATGATCCTATTTGTCCGAAAGTCGACTGACAAAAGCCGACAACCACTATTAAGGTGATGATGAACTTTTTCATAATCTACAATGTTTTCAAATACTCTGCTAATTTCTTTGTGGCTCGTGCCCGGTGACTGATAGTGTTCTTGATATCAGAACCTAATTCAGCAAATGTCTTGTCGTAGCCTTCCGGTTGGAAGATAGGATCGTAGCCGAAGCCCTCCCCTCCCCTTTTCTCTCGGATAATCTCACCCTCGACGATTCCTTCAAACTGACTGACTTTCTTGATACTGGTACAGCCACAAGGGCATACGTCCTTTTTCTCTATAAACGCAATAACGGTGCGGAATCGTGCCTTGCGGTTGTTATTATTTCCTAATTCACGCAGCAGACGTGCCATATTAGCCTCAGAATCATGCCCTATGGTATTGGGATCCTCCAAGGCAGCGTATCTTGCGGAATAGACACCTGGTGCTCCATGCAATGCGTCTACCTCTAGTCCTGTATCATCTGCGAAACAACTCACATGGTAATGGTCATAGACATATTGTGCTTTTTGAAGGGCGTTCTCCTCCAAAGTCTTACCAGTCTCAGGAATATCCTCATGACAACCGATTTCTTTCAAGGAAACGACCTCAAATCTATCGCCTAAGATACTTCTGATTTCGTCAAGCTTGTGTTGGTTGTTCGTTGCGAATACGATTTTCATTTTTCTTCTTTCTCTTCTTTGATTTTAACCTTGACTTCGTCGAAGTTTCTATTTCTCGGAAGAGTTCAAACTTGCTTGACTCTTCTCTCGCTTAATCGAAACTTTCATCTCATCAAATCCCTCACCATAGACACCAATAACACTTGACTGGCTGACAAAGGCATTGGGGTCAATCATTTTGATGAGGCGGAACATGTTGACACTCTCATTCTTCTTGGCAAGAATACAAAGTACTTTGCTTTTCTTACCCGTATACCATCCATGACCGTCCAGAATCGTCACACCATGGTTCATCTCTGTACCGATGGCATTGGCTATCTCTTGCCATTTGCTGGAAAAGATAAAGAACTGTACCGACTGTCGGCGGGCATTCATCACATAGTCGAGTACATAGTTCTCCATAGCCATTACACAGAAACCGAACATCACCTTATGGGCACGTTCCAGATAGGTTCCGAACTGTGGGAAGAACATACAGGAGCCGATGATGCAGAAGTCTGCGGCAATAAGTACGGAGCCCAGTGATATGTTATGGTATTTGTTGACAGAGGCAGCAATGATATCTGTACCACCGGTAGAACCATTATGCAAGAAGACCGTAGCAAGAGCAATACCTGTCAGAACGCATCCGATAATCATCGACATGAAATCCTGTCCCTCACCCATCAGTTTAAAAGGTAAGCCATTGGCTTGCTTAGGGATGATGTCCTGAGCGAACATCAGCATGAAATAGAGGGTGAAGATAGCGAAGATAGTTTTCATCAGAAACTTCACACCAAGGATTTTCAGTGCCATTACCAATAGGATACCATTAATGATGATATAGGTATTTTCCAGATGGAATCCTGTGGCATAATAGATGATGGCTGAAAGACCAGTCACACCTCCAGCAACTATCTGGTAAGGCATTAGGAATACTGTGAACGCGACAGTATAAATAGCGAGTCCAAGGGCTATAAACATATAGTCCTTGGTCTCACTCCATATCATTTTATGTTGTTCTGTCATTTCTTAAAAACGATGTTCACCATACGCTTCGGGACGATGATAACCTTCATAATCTCTCCCTCAATATATTTCTTGGAGCGGTCGTCAGCGAGAACGGCATCTTGGATGGTCTGATTGTCGGCATCAGCAGGGAACTCCATGTCAAAGCGTGTCTTACCATTGAAGGCTACACCCAGTTTCACACTATTCTCCACCAGATACTCCTCATTCCAAGTAGGCCATTTCGAATCGCAGACACTACCCTGCTCTCCCAGTTGTTCCCAGAGTTCCTCGGCGATATGAGGAGCAAACGGAGCGATGAGGATAACGAGTGTCTTCAACATCTCACGGTTGTGACATTTCATCTGTGCGAGTTCATTCACACAAATCATGAAAGCGGAGATACTGGTATTATAGGAGAATATCTCTATGTCTTGACTAACCTTCTTAATCAGTTTATGAACACTCTTCAATGCCTCCTTCGTAGGCTCTCCGTCATCTACCAGTAATTTGCCGTCTGGGTTCTCACGGGTATTACCATAGAACAATGCCCAGAATTTCTTCAGGAAGCGATGGCAACCGTCAATACCATTAGTATCCCATGGCTTTGACTGCTCCACAGGACCCAGGAACATCTCATAAAGACGCAGTGTGTCGGCACCATATTTCTCGACGATCATATCTGGGTTGACGACATTAAACATCGACTTAGACATCTTCTCAATAGCCCATCCACAGATATATTTGCCATCCTCCAGGATAAATTCTGCGTTATTGTATTCAGGACGCCAAGCTTTGAATGCCTCTATGTCGAGGATATCGTTAGAAACGATATTGACATCCACATGAATGGGTGTTACCTGATAGTTGTCTTTCAGTCCGCAACTGACGAACTTACCCTTATCCTGACCCTCCTCTACTCGATAGACGAAATTAGAGCGACCCTGAATCATACCTTGGTTGACCAGTTTCTTAAAAGGCTCGTCCTCACAACTATAGCCAGAGTCATAAAGAAACTTATTCCAGAAACGAGAGTAAATCAAGTGACCAGTAGCATGCTCCGTACCACCGACATAGAGGTCGACGTTACGCCAGTACTCGTCAATATCCTTATTTACCAATGCCTTCTCGTTTTTCGGATCCATATAGCGCAGATAGTAAGCGCTGGAACCTGCAAATCCAGGCATAGTATTCAGTTCCAGTGGGAATACGGTCTTATTGTCAATCTCATCCTTTGATACCACTTTGTCAAACTTAGTGTCCCAAGCCCACATCTTGGCTCGTCCCAATGGGGGCTCACCCGTTTCTGTTGGTTTGTACTCATCAATCTCAGGCAACTCCAGCGGCAGGCACTCCTTAGGTATCATATAAGGCATGTCGTCCTTATAATAGACGGGGAATGGCTCACCCCAGTAACGCTGACGGGAGAAGATAGCGTCACGCAGACGGTAGTTGACTTTCACTCGTCCTATGCCCTGCTCTGTCACGAATTTCTTCGTTGCTGCTATCGCCTCTTTGACGGTCAGTCCGTTGAGGCTGAACTTAGCTGATGAGGAGTTACACATGATACCTTCTTTGGCATCGTAGCTCTCCTCCGATACATCAGCACCCTCAATCAGTGGGATAATAGGCAGATTGAAGTGTTTAGCAAAGGCATAGTCACGGGAGTCATGGGCAGGAACTGCCATAATAGCACCAGTACCATAGCCGGCAAGTACATACTCAGCAATCCAGATAGGTATTTTCTCGTCGTTAAACGGATTGATGGCATAGCTTCCGGAGAAAACACCCGTCACCTTATGATCCATCTGACGGTCACGCTCCGTACGTTTCTTCACATAGTCGAGGTATTTCTCCACCTCTGCCTTCTGTGCGTCTGTAGTCAGTTCGGCAACGAGGTCACTCTCTGGTGCCAGTACCATGAAGGTCACACCAAACATCGTATCGGCACGGGTTGTGAAGATGGTGAAGTGCTTGTCACTGTCAGCCACCTTAAACTCTACCTCAGTACCCTCTGAGCGACCAATCCAGTTGCGCTGGGTCTCCTTCAATGAGTCTGTCCAGTCGATTTCCTCCAGTCCGTCCAACAGACGCTGGGCATAGGCTGATACACGAAGACACCACTGACGCATCTTCTTCTGGACAACGGGATAGCCACCACGTACGCTGACACCATCTACCACCTCGTCGTTGGCAAGTACGGTACCCAGTTTCGGACACCAGTTCACCATGGTGTCAGCAAGGTAAGCGATACGATAGTTCATCAGTATCTCTTGCTTTTTCTTCTCTGTGAAACCAGCCCAGTCAGAAGCAGTGAAATGCAACTCCTCCGTACCGAGGGCATTACAGTTCTCCGTACCCATCAACTCAAAGTGCTCTATCAGTTTAATGGTAGGCTGAGCCTTGTGGGATGAGAGACTGTAATAACTTTTGAACATACGCTGGAAAGCCCATTGTGTCCATTTATAATAGATAGGGTCACAGGTACGTACTTCACGGTCCCAGTCAAATGAGAAACCTATCTTATCCAACTGACTGCGATAGCGGTCTATATTCTCAAAGGTGGTCTTCTCTGGATGCTGACCAGTCTGGATAGCATACTGCTCGGCAGGGAGTCCATAAGCATCATAGCCCATAGGGTTCAGTACGTTATATCCCTGTTGACGCTTATAGCGGGCATAGATATCCGAGGCGATATAGCCGAGGGGATGACCTACATGCAGACCAGCACCGCTGGGGTAGGGGAACATATTCAGCACGTAGAATTTTTTCTTCGCCGGGTCTTCAGTCACACGATAGGTTTTCATTTCCACCCATCGTTTCTGCCATTTCTGCTCAATGTCTCTAAAATTGTATTCCATATCGATATGCATTTAATTTTCTGCAAAGATACGATTAAGTGAGCAAAATGCCAAAATATATTTGAACATTTTCGAACGTGAGTATCTTAAAAACTTGTTTTAAAGATACGATTAAGTGAGCGAAAATGCAAATTTATTTGCAATTTTTGCCCATTTTCCTCCCCTCGAATCCCGTATTCAAGAATCAGATACTAAAATATGGAGTTAGAGTATACTGACAAGGTTGCAATTATTTACGAAACGCTCAAAAATATTGCTACTATTTATAAATACGACTGGCGGAATGAAAAATCTGCCAGTCGTATTATTTAATATGAGTATCAGAATGCATGTGGGTTACGAAGCCCCGGGCTTCGAGGGGCGGAGGTGCCGCCTCCAAGGGTCGAAGCCCGGGGCTCCGTGGGTCGAAGGTACGGGCTTCATGCCCCTTGGGGATTATCCCTAAGACCCTTGGGGATAGTTCCTTTACCCCCAAAGGAATGCCTTGCGTCACCTATAGGTGATATCGGAGTACCCCCATAACTGATATCGGAACGAGTGATAAACTATATCTTTATGTCAGTCGGTAACAAAACAACAGTCAGTCGGTAACTGATTCCGAAGAATTTTTAAGAGAATCGAAAAAACTACTCCCCTTCTCCCGTCAGGTGGCTCAAACCCCGATAAATAAAGGGCGGAGGGGACGGGAGTAGTTGGTTGAACATCTCCCGTACTACTCCTGTGAAGTCGAAAGAGGGAGAAGTATGGGACTAGTTGGAGCAACTACTCCCGTCGTGAAACGCCCTGTACATCAGCATTTCAAGAGAAAAAGGGAGAAGGGGACTAGTTTTTTTGATTCTCTTAATGTTATTTGACAATACGGCTGGCAGCGATGCCTCCAATCACTGTGACGGATGTCTTCCCTCACAGAGAGAAGCGTCTCCTCTCTGAGAGGGGAAACTTTACCATCTTTAATTGGAGGCATTGCTTAATATGGTCAGAGATATCGGAGTACCCCCATAACTGATATCGGAGTGAGGGATGAACTATATCTTGAGAAACAAGCGAAGAAATTTGGCATTTTACTCACTTATTCGTATCTTTAAAACAAGTTTTTAAGATACTCACGTTCGAAAATGTTCAAATATATTTTGGCATTTTGCTCACTTAATCGTATCTTTGCAACTTGGAAATATAAAAAGAAACAAAGATGGCAAAGAAGGAACTGACCCCGATGATGAAGCAATTCTTCGACCTCAAGGCGAAACATCCTGAGGCCATATTGCTGTTTCGTTGTGGTGACTTCTATGAGACATACTGTGAGGATGCCATTACGGCAGCACAGATATTAGGTATCACCCTGACACGCCGTAATAATGGGGCAGGGGTGAAGGGTGACGAGATGGCGGGATTTCCCCATCATGCCCTCGATACCTATCTTCCTAAACTCATCCGTGCTGGTAAGCGTGTTGCCATCTGCGACCAGTTGGAGGATCCGAAACTCACCAAGAAACTCGTCAAGCGAGGTATTACCGAATTAGTGACTCCTGGTGTTGCTATGCAGGATAATGTGCTCAACTATAAGGAGAATAATTTCCTTGCCGCGGTTCATTTCGGAAAGGGAACCTGTGGCGTGTCGTTCCTCGATATTTCTACAGGTGAGTTTTTGACAGGGGAGGGTACCTATGATTATGTGGAGAAACTGATGGGTAATTTCCAACCAAAGGAGGTGCTTTATAACCGTGAGCACAAGCATGACTTTGAGAAATATTTTGGTACCCGCTATTGCACTTTTGAGTTAGACGATTGGGTCTTTACCGAGCAGACGGCGAATCAGAAGTTGTTGAAGCATTTTCATGTGAAGTCCCTAAAAGGGTTCGGTGTCGACCATCTGAAGAGTGGGGTAGTGGCTGCTGGTGCCATCTTACAGTATCTTGACCAGACGCTGCATACCCAGATAGCTCATATCACTTCCTTGGCTCGTATCGAGGAGGAGCGTTATGTCCGTCTGGATAAGTTTACCGTTCGCTCTTTGGAGTTAATCAACACGATGCAGGAAGGTGGTAAGTCTTTGTTGGATGTCATAGACCGTACAATGTCGCCCATGGGTGGGCGTTTGCTCCGTCGTTGGCTGGTATTCCCCTTGAAAGATGCTAAACCCATCAACGATCGTTTGGATATTGTGGATTATTTCTTCCGTGAGCCAGAGTTTCGTCAGTGTATTGACGACCAGTTGCAGCGTATTGGTGATTTGGAGCGTATCATCTCAAAGGTTGCTGTAGGACGTGTGACACCTCGTGAGGTGGTACAACTGAAAGTTGCCCTGCAGGCTATCCAACCGATGAAGACGGCATGCCTCCATGCCACTAATGAGTCATTGCGCAGGGTAGGGGAGCGGTTGAGTCTTTGTGAGGAGATTCGTGACCGTATTGATCGGGAGATTACCAATGATCCACCGCAGCTGGTGGCAAAAGGTGGGGTTATCCGTGATGGGGTGAATGCCGAACTGGATGACTTGCGTCATATCGCCTACTCTGGAAAGGATTACCTGTTGCAAATTCAGGAGCGTGAGACAGCAGCAACGGGTATTGCTTCTTTGAAAATAGGCTATAATAACGTTTTCGGATATTATCTTGAAGTACGCAATACTTATAAGGATAAGGTTCCTTCGGAATGGGTGCGTAAGCAGACGCTTGCTCAGGCGGAGCGGTATATCACTCAGGAACTAAAAGAGTATGAGGAGAAAATCTTAGGGGCTGAGGAGAAGATTCTCTCTATGGAGCAACAACTGTTTACCGACTTGGTTATCGCTTTGCAGGCATTTATCCCGCAGGTGCAGACCAATGCCAATATCATTGCCCGTCTCGACTGTCTGCTGTCTGCTGCGAAGACCGCAGAGGAGAACCATTATATTCGTCCGCAGATTGACGATAGTAACATCATAGATATCAAACAAGGGCGCCATCCTGTCATTGAGACACAGTTACCCCTTGACGAGCGTTATGTGCCTAACGATGTGTTGCTGGATGGTGATCACCAGCAGATTATCATCATCACAGGTCCGAATATGGCAGGTAAGTCGGCGCTGCTACGTCAGACAGCACTTATTACCCTGCTTGCCCAGGTAGGCAGTTTTGTTCCTGCTGAGAGTGCACGTATTGGATTAGTCGATAAGATTTTTACTCGTGTAGGAGCCTCTGATAATATCTCCTTGGGTGAGTCGACATTCATGGTGGAAATGACAGAGGCAGCGAATATCCTGAATAATGTCACTCCACGCTCACTGGTACTCTTCGACGAGTTAGGCCGTGGTACCAGTACTTACGATGGTATCTCTATTGCTTGGGCAATAGTAGAGTATCTCCATGAGCATCCCAAAGCACAGGCACGTACACTCTTCGCCACCCACTATCATGAGTTAAACGAGATGGAGAAACATTTCAGCCGTATCCGCAACTATAATGTCAGCGTGAAGGAAGTCGACGGAAAAGTCATTTTCCTACGTAAACTGGAAAAGGGTGGGTCTGAGCATTCCTTCGGTATCCATGTTGCAGAAATAGCAGGTATGCCCAAGTCTATTGTCAAGCGTGCCAATGTCATCCTCCAGCAGTTAGAGGCAGACAATGCACAGGTGGGTAAGGCAGGTAAGCCAACGGCTGAGATAGCCCAGAGCCGGGAGGGTATGCAACTCTCTTTCTTCCAGTTGGAAGATCCTGTTCTCTGTCAGGTCCGTGACGAGATCTTAGGTTTGGATGTCAATAACCTTACTCCTATGGAGGCACTCAACAAACTTAATGATATTAAGAAAATTGTCAGTGGGAAGTGATATCAACACATGATGTTAATGTGTATGATTAGATCTAAAAATATTTCATCCCTGTTTCCTATCATGGAAGCAGGGATGAAATTTGTTTGGGCTTACTGAACCGTACTGCTGACGTTGTTCTTCTCGTAGTAAGCCTTATAGGTCTCAGAACCGAAGGTCAGACCGACATCCTCACCAGCGAGGGCATCGCAGACTCCCTTGTAAGCCCACTTACGCTTGAAGGACTCGTCCCACAGGTTGGGCTTCTGACCACTCAGCCAGTACTCATGCTCATCCTCTGCATCCGTCAGGCTCCAGATAGTGATACCGCTCTGCTGAGCCTCGGGGACATTCTCGAAGTAGGACTCGAAGATGGTCTTGTAAGCGTCGCTCTGTGCCTTATACTGGGCGGCAGAAGGACTACCTGTTCCTACCACGATATCCAACTCGGTGACACGTACCAGCTTACCGGTAGCGGCAAGCTCCTGGAACATCTTATCAACACGTGCACGCAACTCAGCAATCTTGGTGGCGTTCTCCTCGGCATCGTCGGTCGGTGAGAAGCTGACGTGCATCTGGGTACCGATACCATCGACGATAGCGGAGCCGTTGGCAGCGTCGATGTCCTTCACAAACTGGATGGCGGCAGCACGCTTGGAGTCACTGCTCTCTAAGTTATAGTCGTTATAGAATAGCTTAGTCTCAGCGGGCAGGTACTTGCGGGCAAACTGGAATGCCTTGACAGGATAGTCGGGAACGAAATAGCCCCAATACCAGTGACCAGGTCCCCAGTTAAGGGTCAGTCCGTCTGCCTCGGTCTCTGTCGGTGCAGCATCGTAATAGGTTGTCTCGTCCTCTGTCCAAGAACCACCGAAGACTCCGTTATAACCACGTACTCCATTGCTACCGTCAGCAATCGCCTCGTTGATGACATCATAGCCAACAGGAACAATGCCCTTCTCAGCCAGATGCTCTGCCATACCCTTTACCCATGCCTCCATGGCATCGGTCAGAATCTCGGCTTTCTCCTCGGCAGACTTGATCTCGTAGTGGGCTGCAGCACCTGCACGATTAGCAAGACGGCTGCCAGCAGCTTCACCCTGGTCTTTTGCCAGACCGAACTTGATATTGTCTATCCAGTAGGTAGTTGCCACAGCACCGAAGTTAATCAGGATACGGTCTACATCGTCAAACTGCTGGGTGAACTCGTACTCACACAGGGTCCAGTCGGTACCGACAGGCATGTTATAGTAAATCTGGTGGTTATAGTTCTTACTGTTCTGATGACAGAACTGCAAGGTACCAGCTGAAGACAGGGACTTGGCGTAGAACTGGATGATATACTTCTTACCCTCCAAGAGTGGAGCATCGAAAGTATAGGCGCACTGTGCCTTCCAGTCGCTGCCAGAACCACCATCGGTAGGATTGACGAGCACTAAGCTATAGTCACTCTCGTAACCCTCGCCCTTTTCAGAGATGCTGGAGCTGGACTCGTTACCCCATGAACCCCAGCCACCTTTCGTTCCGCCTTCGAAGTCGGAAGCGTCACCTGCCATGACATTCTCCATCGGGTCTTCCTTTTTAATACCGAACTCGATATTGTCTATCCAATACTCTGTGGCTACCGCACCGAAGTTAATCAAGATGCGATCGACATCGTCAAACTCCATGGTGAAGGTGTACTCACACAAGGTCCAGTCGGTACCGACAGGCATGTTATAATAAATCTGGTGGTTGTAGTTCTTGCTGTTCTGATGGCAGAATTGTAAGGTACCAGCAGAAGACAGGGACTTGGCGTAGAAGCGTATGGTGTATTCTGTGCCTAACTCCAAAGGAGCACTGAAGGTATAAGCAGCCTGTGCTTTCCAGTCGCTACCGGAACCACCGTCTGTAGGATTTACGAGATGCAGGCTGTAGTCGCTCTTGTAGCCTTCATTAGCTATATCGGAGCTGGATGCATTACCCCATGAGCCCCAGCCACCTTTAGTACCTCCTTCGAAGTTCCAAGCGTCACCTGAGAGCATGTTCTCGATATCACTACCGGTATCGGCAGGTACGAACTTAGGGGCTATCAACGAGCGCAGATAGGTCTGCTGCTGCTGGGTATGCCAGAAGAAGTTGTGACCGTAGAGGTCGACACCATCGTCCTGCAGCTGCTTGAGGGCTGGGTCAAGGTTGCCGAAATTGAGATTACCACTGGCACTGACAATGGCATCCATCTTCATGGCATTGCCCCATGTCACCATCTGGAAGTTGTCCTTTGCCAACTCATGGCGACCGTCCTCACCCATATAGATAGCCATACCGACACCCAGACCGAGTTTCATATTAGGATGATTCTCGGCGGAATAGGTCTTGATATCATCATAGTTGGCAAGAACCTCTTTCACAGCGAGGGGCAGGTCTGCCGACGTGACGGCGGTATGACCATCCTGCAACCCCCACTCCATAATTTGGTCATCACAACCTGTGAATAGCATCGCTGATGCTACGACTGGTAATAGGAATTTATTGATTTTCATACTGAATATACATTTTAGGGGTTATTCTGTGATCTGCTCGTCCTCGTCGCCAAAATCACTCACACTGATCGGTGCGATAGAGACGACGCGGATGTTGTCGATATACACCTTCTGGTTGAAAGTACTGGACTTATAGACAATATCGTCAGAGAACTCCAGGTCGCTGTTCACAAAGACGGCGAGGAAGTTGCGGTAAGAACCGGAATTACGGTCTACACAGATATTGGCGAAGGTGGCATCAGGTGCCTCGGTGGGGTCGTAGTTACCAAACTTCGTCATTGGAATGGTAATGGTCTGCCAACGCTCACCAGTGGTCCAAGCCTCGTGCGTACCGTCTTCCTCATTCAACCAAGGTACCCATACGGTAGCAGTGTTGAAATACTGGCTACTGTACTTTGTACCGGCAGAGCCCCATCCCTTACCGGAGAGGTTGTTCTGCAAAGAGAATTCCAACTGACCGGTCAAATCCCAAGGTTCAGGGCAGTAGATGTCAAACTGCAAGGCGACGTTGGCAGCAGGAGTATTCTCGGGAATATAAGCGTACATGCGCTTTGTCCAATCATCGTTGGGATTGTCGTTACCTGCGGTAGCCCAATAGAGAGCCTCACCACCCGCATCAATACCACCGTCGGCAAGTTTAGCCTCTGGAACAAGTATAGCGCACTTGCCACGACCAGTATTCAAGGGGTCGTCTACCAGGTCAGCAGGAGCATAGGTGGCACTCCAGGAACCCAGCTCTCCCTTTCCGTTCTCCTCGAAGTCGATAACAAAGCAACGGAAGTCATTGAAGAAGGTGGGACTGACAGCAGTACCATTGGCTCCCTCGCTGGTAAGACTACCAGCCACGGTGAGGTCGGCACTGGCAGGAACAGTGAAAGTAAACCACTTACCATCCTCGTCGCTAATGATACCATCAGTAACCTCGGTACCATCGGGAAGGATGACCTTGGTAGTCTCCTGCAGGTTGGCGCCGTTGACAACGACGAGTTCACCAGCCTTAGGCATCGTGTTGTCAGCACTGGTAATGCTGGGGGCGGAAGCACGGATGATGAAAGGATAAACGAGCTGGTTGCTTTCGCTCTTATACAGCACGATGGTGTTACGTACGGCATCGTCCGCCTTGTCGACCGGGGTCTTGCTGTTGAGCTGCACCCAGATGTTATTATCGGTCATGAGGGCATTATTGAAATAGGTCTCATAACCATTGATGTAGATTCTCTTCACACCAGTGAAGCCGGAACCCTGGATGCGGAGCAGCTGTCCGAGACGGGCAAACTCCACAGGACGGTCCTTGATATTGTCGTCGTCGATATTCTCCAGATAGATCTGGTCGATTTTCATCTGTGACGAGCTGCTAGACGAGTCGCTATCGCTACATGCCGTGAAAGTGAAAGCAGCAACGGCGAGACATAATGTCCAGAAATATTTCATTGTTTTCATAAACTATTTACTTTTATACCTTATTATTTTATTAGAACAACTCTGCATCAGATACCTCACGGTCACCAAACTCATAGGCAACGGTAGCTACGTTGTTCTCGGAGTCAGACTTCAACTGTGGGTTCTTCGTAGAGTCGGTCTCTGGAATCGACAGCACAAGGTTCTTTGCCGTAGCGACAGAGACACTCGGTCCAGGAGCTGCATAAGAGTCAGACAACTTATAGGTATGGGTGGAAGACTCGTAATAGCTGGCATTACGATGCTGGTTGTTGACATAGTTCACCACTTCCTGTTGCTCGTAATAACCGCGGCGAACGAGGAAATACCAATAGAGTCCCTCGAAGGCGAGCTCTACACGGAACTCGTGACGGATGTCCTCATAGCCTATCTTTGACTTCGCTGGTACACCGGCACGGGTGCGTAACTCGTTGAAATAGCCAAGTGCTGTAGCATCGGTCGTGGTGGCATCATTGCCCAACGTAGCCTCTGCATAGTTGAGATAAACCTCTGCAAGACGCATCATATAGGTGTTCACACCAGAGTTATTGTTGACAGAGAAACCGTTGACAGCATTGGTACCTATCACATACTTCTTCACATTAGCGCCTTGTGAACTGGCATTCTCGGTCTCACCATAGACATAAGGTTTCGTGGGGTCAGTCGACAACTCGGGATAGCTCTCGCCATAGGAGGCTACACAGTTGTGGCGACGGATGGCATCGTCAACGGTGGTTCCCAGCGTGGGGTCTTCGTACTCCTTGAATTCCTCCCAGAGGTCGTATGAGCAGTAGGTGGATCCACCCCATGAGTTACCCTGGTTGACCTGTGTACTCCAGGCAAGGAAACGGGTCATAGACTGTGCCAGACCTGCTGCCGCACCTGCTTGCCACTGCAACTGGAAGATGCTCTCGCTGTTGTTGTTGAAGGTTGATGCTGCAAACAACTCGGCATAGGTGTCGGCAAGCTCGTAGGGACCTTCCTCTATCACCTTGGCAGCAGCTTTCTTGGCGGCATTCAGGTAATAGGTATTACGTGTCTTGCTGTTGAACTGTGTCTGGATATTGCTGCCGTTGTAACGGTCACTGCCAGAAACGACACCTGCCATCGAGAGATAGAAACGCGACAGCATAGCATAGGCTGCATATTTGTTGACACGTCCGACTGCCGGTGAGTTGGCAGGCAGATAAACGGCTGCATACTCCATATCACGGATGGCAAACTCGAAGACATCGGTTCTGTTAGCGGCAGGCACCACGTAATTGTTGACCAAACTCTGGGTGTTGTCATAGATGACAGCGCATCCCCACAATGAACCAAGATACCAATAGGCGAGTCCACGCATGAAACGAGCCTCGGCAATACCTTGCTGTTTGGCAGTCTCAGAAACACCTGAGGTAGAATAATTGGAAACATTATTGATGGTGTTGTTCGCCTGTGAGATGACAGTATAGAAAGATGACCATGCGTCATTCAGACCATTAGAGGCGCCAGACTCTGTGAAGTTGGTGTAGGGATAGATATAATCTGAATATTGTGCTGTGATATTGTTAGCACGTCCGTCACCCATTCCGTAGTAGGACTTGTCGTTGAACATGTACCATACATAGTTGTAGAGAGGGGTTACAGCCTGTGACACAGCCTCATCGCTTGTGAAGAAGTTGTCCTGTGACAACTGGTATGAGTTCTTCTGATCCAAGAAACTCTCTGCACAGCTCGTCACTGTCAACACTCCTGCAATTGCAATAGTATATTTTAAAATACTTGTTTTCATAATCATTTCTAATTTGATTCCTTATTATTATAAATTAGAACTGCAAATTGATACCTACCGTGTAGATACGCGGAGAAGGATAACGGCTGTAGTCAACACCATTCAAGAGGGCATTGCCACGCAGTGAGCCCACCTCAGGATCATAGCCATCATACTTGGTGATGGTGAACAGATTCTGGATATTGCAGTAAATCTTCGCATTTGTCAGGAAGAGATTCTTAATCCACTTTCGGGGGAAGGTGTAAGAGAGGGACACGTTCTGCAGACGGATATAGCTGCCGTCCTCTACATAAGCATCGCTGACACGGTTGTTCTTGTTGACACCACTCTCGGTAGAAAGACGTGGCATGATAGTACCCGTGTTTACCACGCGATAGTTACGGTAGTCGTCGGGGCCATCGGCATCGATCTTTTCCAGACGGGCGTAGTTGAGAACGGTGGTCAACTGGTTACTGGTAGCACCAGTGATATCGAGGAAACGACGCTGGTAGTTCATGATCTTGTTACCGTATGAACCACTGAACTGGATGCTCAGGTCAAATCCCTTGTAAGAGAATGTGTTTCCGAATCCCCAGGTAAACTTAGGCTCAGGATTGCCGATGAATGTCTGGTCGCTGTCATCAATCACACCGTCGTTATTGATGTCTTCATAGATATAGTCACCGATGAATACACCACCCGATGTGGGAGAGGTAGCCATGGAAGCTCCCTTAGGAAGTGCCACAGGCTTTACATTGCCCTCGGCATCTCTGTAATAGAAATCCTCGGGTTTGTCAAAACGTCCTATCACCTTATAGCCCCAGAACTGTCCGATGGGTTTGTCCACTACGGTATTGGTGACAGTAGCGACATCAGATCCAATCTGCAGGGTCTGTGGAAGACTACCACTGTCTGAGTCTAAGGACAGTACCTTGTTACGGTTCAGGGAGAACACGATGTTCGAACGCCATTGGAAATCTTTGTTCTCAATATTCACCGTATTCAAGGTCATTTCAATACCTGTATTACGCAGTGAGCCGATATTACCCCATGGGTTAGAGGCAGTACCGTATGCTTCGTTAGAACCTGCACCAGAACCGAGGAAGGCTGGGAGGTCGAGCATCATCAGCAGGTCGTTCGTCTTTTTATAGTACCAGTCAAATACGAAATCGATGCGGCTGTTGAACAGCGACAGGTCGAAACCGATATTAGTAGAATAGGTCGTCTCCCATTTCAGGTCTGGGTTGGCATTATTCGCATTCAGCACACCGACACCCCATGGAGTGGTATAGTTGGCGAGCATAGCCTGATATGCCCAGTCCTGTACGTTCTGGTTACCGGTAGTACCCCAGCCTAAACGCAGTTTCAGGTTGTTGATGACCTTGTTGTCTTTCAGGAAATTCTCCTGACTGGCACGCCAAGCGAAGGCAGCAGAGGGGAACCAGCCCCAGCGCTTGCCGTCAGCAAACTTGGAGGAGCCGTCTCGACGGAGGGTTGCTGTCACCAGGTAACGGTCGTCGAAATTGTAAAGTACACGTCCGAAATAAGAGAATAGGGAAGTGTTGTTCTGATAACCGTCGATATTCACATTATTACCTGTGCGCTCACCAGCACGGAGGTCAATGACTGAATTAGAGAGGTAGCCTTGGTTAGAAGCACTCATATTCTCCCAGTAATTATGACTCATCTCCTGACCAATCATCGCGTTGATGTTATGCTTTTTACCGAAAGTACCATTATAGGTCAGGATATTACGCCATGACCAGTACTTGGAGTCGTTCTTGTACCATGCACCATCACGCTGCGAACTCTCTTTCACGCCAAACGTATAATCTGGGGTATAGGTCTTGGTCTTGTTCAGGTTATAGTCAACAGAGAGCTCTGTCTTGAAAGACAGCCCTTTCATGAAAATAGCCTCCAGATAGGTGTTGATGCGGAAATTAGTACGCTTGGCATAGTTGGTCTTGATTTCTGCAAGGGCAACGGCATTCTCTGGCATCCACTGGTCGTCTGGTCCGTCATAACCTCCTTCTGCGTTACGAACGGCTACCGACGGCTGAGAGCGCAATGCAGTATTGATGATATCCCAGTTTTTCTCCATCTCTTGCTTGGAGTCAGAAAGAGAGAAGGAAATACCACCTTTCAACCATTTCTTCAGCTCTGTATCCACGTTACCACGAATGGTCTGACGCTTGAAACTGGTACTGATGGCAATACCATTCTGATACAGGTAACCGGCACTGATGGCATAGGTTGTCTTCTCTGAGCCTCCAGTCAAGGAGATACTGTGGTTGGTCATGAAAGCTCTCTTGAACAACTCATCCTGCCAGTCAGTACCAGAACCTAACAACTCTGGACGAAGGAATGTGCCGGAATGTGTCTTGATCTGTGCATCGGCAATATCGTTGTTATGCTCTGCATACTGACGGAGATTCAGCACATCCAGTTTCCTAGGCATCTGCTGCCAACCTACATAACCGTCATAGGTCAATGTTGCCTCACCAGCCTTACCACGTTTGGTAGTAATCATGATAACACCATTACTTGCGCGCGAACCATAAATAGCTGTTGCAGAGGCATCCTTTAAAATGTCCATTGTCAAAATATCACTTGGGTTGATACCTGCCAATGGGTTACTGTTACCATCATCACCGCCATCTGAGTCTATAATAACACCGTCAATAACGAAGATAGGCTGTGAAGAGGCATTCAGAGAGTTTGTACCACGGATACGGATGGTACTGGAACCACCAGGAGTACCTGTATTTGCCTGAATCTGTACACCAGCGGCACGACCCTGCAAAACTTGGTCGATACTGGTTGACACGGATTTCTCAAAGGCTTTGTTGTCCACCTGGGTGACAGCACCTGTCAAGTCTGACTTCCTCATCGTTCCGTAACCAACGACAACCACCTCATTCAGAAGGGTCTCGTCTTCCACGAGTGTAACGTCAATCTGACGTTTTCCGCCCACCTTCACTTCTTTGGTCTCGAAACCGACGTAGCTGAAGACGAGCGTTGCATTAGACTGTGCCGAGATGGTATAGTTACCGTCAAAATCAGTAACGACACCACCTTGAGCACCTTTCACTTTGACGGTAGCACCGATAATCGGACCGTCAGCTGCACTTACCGTACCCTTTACTGTGATGTTCTGGGCATGAAGACTGAATGGCATCATACACAACAGAACCATCAACCCAAGGGTCCTTTTTAGAACTTTACTTGTGCGATTCATACATTAATAATTTTAGTTATGGTGTTAATAGTCTCGATTTTTAGAACTTTCGTTTGCAAAGATATATAAAATTTTTAATTGTTTTACAGAAAAATGTTCCAAATCGATTAACTTTTGTTCCCAACATTAATATTTTTTGTACTATTATTTCCAAAAACACCGATTTCAACGAAAAAAGCGAAAGCACGCATTCACTGCGTAACTTTCGCTACAAATGAACAAAAAATACTATTTATTATCTGTATGCAGGATTTTGATAACTCTCCTTCTCTGCATCTGTCATCTCCAGACCATCAATCTGGCTCTGCGGAATGGGGCGCAGATAACAGTTTGCAGGAATGTTACGTGTAACAGTCTGCAACTCACGGTCTGTGGCTCCTGAGCCGGCAATACGGTAGGTTCCCGCTTTCTCAGCCCATGTCTGGGTACGTACCAGGTCGAACCAACGGTAACCCTCCCCCCAGAACTCACGCATACGCTCATCTAAGATGAAGTCAATGGTGATGGTAGCGGGAGTAGCTGCTACCATAGCAGCACTGTTGTCAACACTGACGGCAACATTATCATTCTGAGACCAGGACTGTTTACCGGCACGTTCGCGGAGCACATTTACGAGGTCGCGGGCTGTCTTAGATCCAGAGGCACCCTTTACTGCAGCCTCAGCGGCGATAAGATATAATTCCGAGAACTTGGCGATGTTGAATGGACGTGGGCTGCCTCCGTTAGGAGAGCCCAGACCACTGCCGTTGTCCGTGCGGTACATACCAATCTTCCAGTTGATGGGATATTTGAAGCGGCTGATATTGTTGACACCAACAACGAAGTCGGCACGACCAGGCAGTTTTCCTGCACCAACACCCGCACCATCGGCTGACCAGTCGATATTGGCAGCTGTCGCCTCGTCAACGAAACTGAAATACACCTCACCAGGACCTACCTGCAAGCCATTGGCACCCTCTACGTAAGTGTCTGCCTTACCAGCTTTGTCGAAATTAGTATGATAACGCAGGGTGAAAGTAGCATCATAGCGTGAGTCAATAGCCTTGACAGCATCTTCCCATGCGCCACCTTCTATGAAATTGTCCGCAATAGCTGCCATACGTGTCCAGGGGCGTCCCAGAGCCTGTACTGCCTCACGGCTGATGGGGTTAATGGACTCACCCGTAGATCCTTTGGCGGTCATAAGACCATAGTTCCACGAGGTCATCCAATAGGCGAAATTCTCGGGAGAGTTTCCGCTACCCCAACCATAACCGACACCACCATTACCATATTTCTCATTCTCGTTATGGTCGGCATAGAGCATGATTTCAGAGTTACGGTCATTGGTAGCGACATTGACATCATAGAACGTGGGCTGCAACCCATAAGGTCCAGGATTGTTAATGGCAGCCATCGCTACGTCGTATGCCTGCTGGTAATACCAGGCGGCATTGTGTCCGTCCGGGTCAGTGCGCTGAGCCTCAGGATAAGTGGGGATGTTTTTAGGATTCTCCAGCCACCAGCCATAGGTGAGATATGCTTTGGAAAGATAGAGGCGGGCAAGGTTCTTGGAGGCAGTTCCTGTTAGACGTGGGGTTTCGGGTAAATTATCTATAGCAGTTAGAAAATCGGGGAAAATGGCTTTTGTATACACCTCAGGAACGGTGTTGCGTACGGAAGAGCGTATGGTAGAGGTGTTGAACTTCAGTTCTCCAGAACCTAAGTCCAGAGGAACACCTCCAAAGGTCTGTACCAACAGGAAATAGTCGAATGCACGGAAGAAACGAGCCTCTGAGAGCAGCGACTCATCAATACCTGCTGCCTCTCCATTCTCTATAACACCATTTGCAGTATTTATATTGGTAAATGCTTGCCCCCAGAGGACATCGGAACGGCTGCTGGTAGCTGTCAGCGACCCAGCGTCAGTAAAATCTGCATCCTTGAAGTTATTGTCTGCAGACTGTGCATAGGTATACTCATCAGTACCTGTCTCACAGATATTGAGATAGTAACCATTTCCATAGATATAGCGAAGATGTGCATATAGTGCGGTAAGACCACCCTCTATACCTTCCTCTGTCGTAAAGAAGGTCGGGTCAAATTGACTGCGCGGTTGCTCGTCCAGAATGCTTCCGCAAGAGGAGCACATCAACAGAGAGGAAAGTAATGCGCAGATAGCGACGATTTTATTGAAAAATACTTTCATAATAGTAAGTCTTTAGAATGTTACGTTGATTCCAAACAGGAAGTTACGGGTAGAAGGGGTATTATATCCGATAATCGGCATCATGTGTTTTCCCGTATATCCTTCCAGTGTCGTTGCGGTAGTACTGCTGTTATTAGCGAGCGTATTAGTCTCAGGATCAAGACCGCACTCGTTGTTGTAGGGTGAGAAGAGCACGAATGGGTTCTGGATGGTAGCATAAAGACGCAGACGGCTGATGCCGAGGTCTTTCACGAATTTCATGTGTTCGAAATTATAACCTAAGGTGATGGCACGGATTTTCAGATAGCCTGCGTTGAAGTATCCCAGTGTTGAACCGTACTTCGGGTTATCATTAGAAGTGATACCACCTGGCTTCGGATACTTGGCACCCGTGTTGGTTTCTGTCCAGTAGTCCACATCAAGGTTGCCACGACGACCAGTCAGCATGTTCAGATAACCATTGGATGAGTGAATGGCACTGATGAGTTTACCACCAATCTGGAAGGCACCAATCACATTGAGGTCGAAATGCTTGTAGCTCACGGTTGTATTGAAACCTCCCATCAGGTCTGGCTCCATGTCCATCACTTGACGGTCGTCGGCATTGATCTGGCGAACAGGCTTCCCATCAGCATCATATTCACCGGTGTACTCAACCTTGATCATACCCACGTTACCACCTGGCTCCAAAACATCGAGATACGGGTCACCTTCCTGCCAGATACCAATATTCTTATAGTCGTAGATGACATCAATAGGATAACCAACGAACCAGCGGTTGGCAACATCCTCTTTCTGACCAGAGGCGAGCTCCGTCAACTTATTGCGGTTGGCATAGAGGTTGATACCTGCTTCCCAGTTCCAGCCGTTCTTATTCTCGATAATGACACCGTTCAATGTGAACTCGAAACCTTTGTTCTCTGTCTTACCGATATTTCCTGTGAAGCTTCCTACACCTGAGGTTGAGGGCATGGAGACATCCAACAGGATATTGTCCGTCTTCTGGGTATAGTATTCGAAAGTACCATACAGTCTGCCATTGAACAGGGAGAAGTCGAGACCGAAGTTCCAAGTCTTGCTGTACTCCCAGCCCAGCTCAGGGTTAGGCAGTGAGGACACATAGTAACCTGTGGTATGTGTCGTGTTAAAGTTATAGTCACGTGTAGCAAGAGCTCCCAAGGTGGAATATGGGCTGATACTCTGGTTAGAGGTCTCACCATAGCCAATACGCAGTTTCAGGTTATCGATCCACTTCAGATTCTCCATGAAAGACTCACGGGCAATATTCCAACCCGCAGAAACGGCAGGATAGGTGTGCCACTGGTGCCCTTTGGCAAGGCGGGAGGAGGCATCTGCACGGATGGCTGCCGAGATCATGTATTTATTGTCATAGGAATACATCACACGCCCCATCCATGACATCAGACCGCTCTGCCAATAGTTATAGTTGTTGAGGTTCTTCTCTCCCAGGGCAGAGCCAAGGTTGTAATACTGGAAGTATGCCGCCGGAATCTCCGTGACAGCGGCACCTGTCTGTTCGAAGGTAGTCTCCTCTGCAGAGTACATACCCACGACATTGACATGATGTTTCTCC
Organism: uncultured Prevotellaceae bacterium; assembly: GCA_902776195.1. GTDB lineage: Bacteria > Bacteroidota > Bacteroidia > Bacteroidales > Bacteroidaceae > Prevotella. Next base: position 134,052 of record CACYPF010000006.1, read on the forward strand.
GCAAAGGTCCGGTCGAAAGTGATAACATTCTCTACTGCCCAGTTACGAGTGCTGTTCTCCATGACAGAGCCGGAGTTACGGTAGTCCGGGTTGGTATTGTTGACACCCACCCCCGTATAGGCACCTGTCTTGGAAGAGCGGTAGTTCAAACCCAGGTTCAGACGGTAGCTCAGACCTTCCACCCAGGGGCATTTCACTTCCGCGAACACGGTATTATAGCTTCCTATACCTTTGTTCTCGTTCAACCAGTTGTCTTTATTGTCCTCCACGACGTCTTTGGTGAGCACCCATGTCTCATCGTTAGGCATGTGAACAGTGCGCTTCAGGTTGCCGTCAGCATCATACGGACTTGCCAGCGGGCTCATGCTCAGTACGTTATACAGACCGACATTGGAACCTTTCGAGATGCGGTAGTTGTTGTTGGTGGTCAGTCCGAAACGGAACCACTTGCCTACCATCTGGTCGAAGTTACCACGGACACTGACACGGTCGTAACCCTGTGAGGGCACTACTGCCTCATCGTGATAGTAGCCTGCTCCAAAGCTGTAACTGCCACCCTGTGTACCACCAGAGACGGTGATGTCGTGGTTATGGCTCACACCAGTCTTGTAGAACATATCCTGCCAGTCAGTATTGGTGTCATCACTTTCCTCCAGGGAGTTGGTATACTGTCCCGCATACTTACGCATTTTGGCAAACGTAGGTCCGTCCATCATCGGATACCTCTTGAAGAGGGTCTTGAAACTGATGTAGCCGTTATAGCTTACCTTCGCAGGAGTACCCATCGCTCCCTTCATGGTGGTAATCATGATGACACCATTGGCACCACGGCTACCGTAGATGGCAGTGGCAGAGGCATCCTTCAGGATATCCATCGACTTGATGTCGGCAGGGTTGATGTCCGAGAGCTGTCCCATGAAAGGAATACCGTCGAGTACGATCAGTGGGTCGTTCGACGCACTCAGGGAGCGCTGACCACGGATACGGATCTGCATCTCAGCACCGGGCTGCGAGGAGGTCTGTGTCATCAGCACACCAGCCACACGACCTTGCAATGCTTGTGCGGCATTGGTAGCCGCGATTTGGTTTAGTTTCTCACCATTGATATTGACGACAGAACCTGTGACAGCCTCGCGACGCTGGGTACCGTAACCGATTACCACTACCTCATTGAGGTTGCGTCCCTCTTGCTCTAAAATAATATTTAAATGTTCGCGCGCGGGTGTCTCTTGTGTGACATAGCCGACATAAGAGATGACGAGGGTGGCACCCGCATTTGCCATGAGATGGAAGTTACCGTTGATATCGGTAACAACACCTGTGTTACTGCCTTTTACCATGACAGTAGCACCAATCAGAGGTCCTTCAGAGTCGCTGACATTACCAGTGATCTCCTTAGATTGCTGTACAGCCTGTCCCGTATGGGCATTCCCGGCTTGTACCTGAGGGGAAAGTGTCAGCCCTATCAGTGCCAACACTCCCAAAGTTAGGATAGATTTGAAATTACGCATAGTTGAACTTTTAAAGATTGAAAATAAGCTCTATGAACTATGCTGCAAATTTAGGAAGATTTCAGGGAACCATCACTAAAAGTTTGTTCCAAATCGATTAACTTTTGTTTCCAACATCAAAAAAAATACGTTTTTATGTGTAAAATCTTCCATTCTCCACAAGAAATACGGGCATGACGACCCTGATGGTCCTGGTCTCCATTGTGTCTTCGGACATATTTTATATGTCCGTTCCCATCAATGAGCACTTCATCGACAAAACCAATTCCCACCCGTTTCCCGTTGAAATGGGCATTTTTTGAATTTTGTATGCTTTTCGATGCTCCTTGAGCCACAAAACCATCCTCACCCAGCACCTTTTCTTCCTCCATGGCTTTCTCGTAGGCAGTAGCAAAACTGACGACAACTCCACTGCCGGCAAGCAGGTACTCGTCGTCGGCAAGTTTCATCAGGATGGCTCCTCCTTCCTGCCAGACTGAGCCGTCGGTGGCACGAGGGTCCCAAGGGAGTGTGTAGTAATGCCGACAGGTCATGACAATGTCTCCCTCTTGAATGATACGCTCTTTGTCCTGCTGGTCGAAGAGTAGTCCCCAGGTTTTGGTGGTGAGAGGTGAGTGGTGAGAGGTGAGAGATGAGAGGTGGCGCACCAGCTCATAGGCTTTGGTGACAGAAGCTGTCTCACGAGGGGATGCCTGATCAATGGCAAAGGGTGAGAAACCGAGGGCGTGATGCTCGCCGAAGGCATAAAGGGCTCGGACACCGCTATTCTCGCAACAGCGACTTTCGGGGATGAATAAGCGGTTGTTGGGGAGTGCATACTGGTCTGCCCACCCTTTGAACCCCGTATCGTAGATATCGGGTGCTAGCATTGCCAACTGAGGTGCACCCGCATGCCACAGGTCGATGAGATGGGCAAGGGGACCTGCTGAGGGATACTGTCCGGGCAGTCTTCCACGGCTGTTCATCGCCGCATTGACATACAGGGGTATCTGTGTATGCTGACGTGCCGTCTCACAGAGTCTTCCCACATACTTGGCATAGTAATATGCCATAAAGACCTCGTCGGTATAGATGTCATCACCAAAGACGGATGTCCAGGAAGACCCTCCAGAACAGGAGTCAGAGGAGGTCTTCAGCCGGTTTTTGAGCCATGGATGGAGTTCTTTCTGATGTTTCCTCAGATAGGTAATCAGTTCCTGTGGTACCCCTTTTTTGTAGATTTCATCGGCAAGTTTTGAGTGGTCACGTGCCGACTCCAGCATCCCGATTTCGTTCTCCACCTGTATCATACTGACCACATCCTGTCCTGTCGCCGTGATATGTTGGACGAGTCTTCCGAAGGCACGGTTGTCGGCATGGAAAACATCCTCTGAAAATGGGGTGGCTATCTCCATAGGTTTCCCCTCCTCCGTACAGGCACGTGGAAACCGTTTTGTATCTTTCTTAAACCACAGGGGGGCATAGCAGGACATGGAGTTTTTCCATGCGCCAAACCATAAGAAGATGATTTTCAGGTTGTTCTCACGGGCACGTAGGATAGTGCGGTCGATGAGGGTGAAATCAAACTTCCCTTCTTCCGGCTCGATGAACTCCCAGTAAGCGGGAACCAATACCGTGTTCAGTCCCAGCGTCTTCATACGAGGAATCACCTCGTCGACATCCTCTACCGAGGTCACTGCCGAATTACTCAGTTCTCCACCAAGGACCAAGGGCATCTCCTGTGCCTGCATGCCAAGTACTGCCCATAACACCACCATTAATAGTTTTGCTCGTTTCATAGGTTTTAGTTTACGCTCCTGCAAATATAAAACTTTTTTACTGAAAGTCCAAAAATAGAATAAAAAAATTGCAGTTTTTGTTCATCCTGACTGAATCCTAAATCCTGAGACCAATAACCCCCATCCTTTCCCTCTTTCCGATAACACTTTACGCCGTTTCTAGTTATCTTTATGAACCATAAAAGATAAGATTTTACCCTCATTTTTATGGTTTGCTCAATAATTTTTTATAATTTTGCAGTTATAACAAGAAGTACCGATATGAAGCAACAAACTTTAAATATGGTCGGTCAGACAAGGTTTAAACTACGATTGCTGGCAATGCTGCTGGTCCTGTACAGTACGACGGTTTTGGCTGCATGTTCTGATACTAATACCATAGCCAGTCAAGACAGTGGGAAGGTGGCAGAGATTGTGGACCGCGGCACTATCCTTATCGGTACCACTGGCGATTACCGTCCGCTCTCCTTTTGTGAGGAGGATGGCACCTATTGGGGCTTCGGCATAGAGATCGCCAAGGAGATTGCCCACTCCTTGGGTGTTGAGACGACATTTGTCAAGACCTCATGGCCCACGCTGACCGCAGACGTACTGGCAGAGCCTCAGATGTTCGACCTTGCCATCGGCGGTATCACGATTACCGATGCCCGGAAGGAAAAGATGCTGATGAGTGAGGGCTACCTTGCTAATGGGAAGACGATCCTTTGCCGTGCCACAGAGGCAGACCGGTACAAGTCACTGGCAGATATCAACAAACCTGGAGTACGGGTGATGGTAAACCCTGGGGGACTGAACGAGAAGTTTGCCAATGAGCATCTCACTCAAGCAACCATCATCGTTCATCAGAAGAATGAGGAAATCCCTGCACGCATAGCAGAAGGGGAGGCGGAAGTGATGATTACCGAGATTACAGAGGCACCTTATTACGTACAGACAGACTCCCGGCTCGCGGCTCCTCTGCTGAAAGAGCCTTTCACCCACGGAGAGATCGGTGTGTTGATGCGTAAAGGGCAGGAGGACCTGTTGCTGATAGTGAACAATGTTATCCGACGCATGAAACAAGGCGGAACCCTTCGCCGTCTGCATGAGAAGTACGGACTGGTGTATGCCTATGAATAGCAAATAGGCTGATAAACTACAGTTTCTTATTTCTTCCGGATGAGTGTAAGACCGTCACGCAGCGGGAGAATGACTTGCTCCACGCGTTGGTCTTGCTGTATGTAGTCGTTGAAGGCAACGATACCGTGCGTTTGCTGGTCTTTCTGATAAGAGGGGTCAACGACATGACCGTCCCACAGGGTATTGTCGGCAAGAATGAAACCACCGGGTCGGAGGATGGAGAGCGTCATCTCATACGTTTCCCGGTAAGTGCGTTTGTCACCGTCGATAAATGCCATGTCAAATTCAATACCGAGTTTAGGAGCCTCCGTATTGGCATCACCGATGATAAAAGTGATTTTCTCGCTGACAGGGGAGTTCTCTATCCAAGGACGTGTGAAATCCTCCTGCTCGTCATTGATCTCGAAAGTATACAGATGACCGTTATCGTCCAACCCCTCAGCCATGCACAGGGCAGAATAACCACTGAAGGTACCCACCTCCAATATATTCTGCGGACGGATCATCCGCACCAGCATCTTCAGCAGTCGTCCCTGCAGATGACCCGATGCCATGCGTCCATGCAGCATATGGATATTGGTGGCACGCCATAGCCGGTAGAGATAGTCCGGCTCCGGCTCGATATGACTGAGGATATAGTCCTCTAAACTCTCAATTCTCAACTCTCAACTCTCAACTTAAAAAAGCATCAACAGCCAACCGATAGGAGTCCAGTCCGAATCCACAGATAACACCCTTGCAGGCTGCGGAGATAAACGAGTGGTGGCGGAACTCCTCCCGCTGGTGGACATTAGAGATATGCACCTCGATAACGGGTGTCTTCAGCGAGCGGATGCAGTCGTGCAGAGCCACAGAAGTATGTGTATAGGCACCTGCGTTGAGCACGATACCGTCGTATGTAAAGCCCACCTCCTGCATCTTGTTGATCAGCTCACCCTCCACATTGCTCTGGAAATACTCGATGTCCACGTCAGGATAGCGCTGCCGCAGCTGAGGGAGGTACTGCTCGAAGGACGAGGAGCCGTAGATACCTGGTTCACGGGTTCCCAACAGGTTGAGGTTGGGACCATTAATAATCAGAATTTTCATAATTCGGAAATAATTCGTAACTTTGCGGACAAAAGTACAAAATAAAATGGAAACCGGCAAGAAATCACAGACAAATGTTGTCAAGAACTACCAGCGGTACCTGAAATTGCAACGTGGTTTCTCTGTTAATACGTTGGATGCTTACCGTCGTGACCTGCAGAAACTGCTTCATTATCTGGAGCAGGAAGGGAAGGATGTCTGGGAGGTGCAACTGCCAGACTTGCAGCATTTTGCAGCTACCCTGCATGACATCGGCATCCATCCCCGCTCGCAATGCAGAATACTGAGCGGCGTACGCTCGTTCTTCCGTTTCATGGAACTGGACGGTTACCGGGAGGACGACCCCTCGGAACTGCTGGAGAGTCCTGTCCTGGGAGAGCATCTGCCAGAGGTACTGTCACCTGCTGAGGTGGATGCGCTGGAGGACTCCATCGACCTCTCTAAATGGGAGGGACAGCGTAACCGTGCCATCATCGAAGTACTGTTCTCCTGTGGGCTGCGTGTCAGCGAACTCGTCAACCTGAAACTCTCCAATATCTATGTCGACGAGCAGTATGTGCGGGTGTTCGGCAAAGGGTCGAAAGAGCGGCTGGTACCCATCTCACCCAAGGCACTGCGGGAGTTGGACAAATGGTTTATCGACCGTAACCTCATGAAGATAAAACCCGGTGAGGAGGATTATGTGTTCCTGAACCGCCGGGGTGCCCACCTCACCCGCACCATGATACTCATTATGATCAAAGAGCAGGCTGTTGTGGCAGGTATCCAAAAGACCATCTCCCCCCATACCCTGCGCCATTCCTTCGCCACCGCTCTCCTCGAAGGAGGTGCTGACCTGCGTGCCATACAGGCGATGCTGGGACATGAGTCAATCGGTACGACGGAGATATATACCCATATCGACATGTCAACGCTGCGCCAGGAGATACTGGAGCATCATCCGAGGAATATGAAGAGACCCCCCTCTGACTCCCCCGAGAGGGAGGAATAAGAAGTGAGGAATGATAAAAAATATTAATAATGTGGGGAGTTTCTCGGTGGTACTGCAACTTTTATGTAACTTTGTGCGTCTTTTAAGACAAATGTTGCTAACATTTAACTATCAAATATATTATTTTATGAGACTTCAAAAATGGTTTGTTGCCGCACTGATGATTATCAGTTCCGCAACGATGGTAGCTCAAGAGATGCAGTTGCCACCAATCCCCGTAGATCCAGCCGTACGTATCGGAAAGTTGGATAACGGGCTGACTTATTACATCCGTCACAATGAGTACCCTGAGCATGTGGCAAACTTCTACATCGCCCAGCGTGTGGGTTCTATCAACGAGGATGAGTCACAGCGTGGACTTGCCCACTTCCTGGAGCACATGGCTTTCAACGGCTCTGAGCATTTCAAGGGCAATGGTATTATCGAATTCACCCGTTCCCTGGGTGTGGAGTTCGGCAGTGACCTGAATGCCTATACGAGTATTGACCAGACGGTTTACCGTGTCTGTGACGTTCCCACCAAGCGTGCCACAGCCATTGACTCCTGTCTGCTGATCCTGAAAGACTGGTCGAATGGTCTTTCTCTGGAACCTGATGAGATTGACAAGGAGCGTGACGTGGTGCATAACGAGTGGCGTCTGGGCGAGGGACCTGACCAGCGTATGCTGCAGCGTGCCCTGCCGAAGGTTTATCCCGGTTCTAAGTACGGTGAGCGTCTGCCTATCGGACTGATGTCAGTCATCGACAGTTTCAAGCCACAGACCCTGCGAGCTTACTATCAGAAGTGGTATCGTCCTGACAACCAGGCTATCATTGTAGTCGGTGACGTGGATGTAGACCATATCGAGGCACAGATCAAGGAACTTTTCGGTGGCATCAAGGTAGACCCCAATGCTCCGAAAGTGGTAGCGGAGGCTGTTCCAGACAACAAGGAGGCTATCTATGTTTACGAGAAGGACAAAGAGATGCAGATGGCTAATGTCTTCGTCATGATGAAGCATGATGCTACCAAGCCCGAGGAGAAAAACAGCATGGCATATCTCATCCAGGACTATGCGGTCAATGTCATCTCACAGATGATCAACCAGCGCCTGTCGGAGATGACACAGGACGAGTCCTGCCCCTTCTTCCAGGGATTTGCCGATGACAGCAACTACCTGCTCTCAAGGACAAAGGACTGCTTCGAGTTGATTGGTATCCCCAAGGAGGGCAAGGAGATGGAGACCTTACAGGTGCTCTATCGCGAGGCTAGGCGTGTCCGTGATTTCGGTTTCACCGCTACAGAATATGAGCGTGCCAAGGCAGATTATCTGAGTGCCCTGGAGAAACGTTATACCAATCGTGACAAGCGTAAGAACGCAGAGTTCGGCAATGCCTATCGTGACCACTTCCTGGACAACGAGCCTATCCCTCCATTGGATGTGCTCTATCAGACCATGCAGATGATTGCCCCGAATATTCCTGTACAGGCAATCAACCAGATGTTGCCCGAGTTGATTACTCCTACCGACAGCAATCTCGTTGTCATGATCATGGCACAGGAGAAGGAGGGTAAGGTCTATCCTACCGAGAAGGACATGGCTGCTGCTGTTGCCGCTGCCCGTGCGGAGAAGATCGAGGCTTATGTGGACAACGTGAAGAACGAGCCGTTAGTGGATGTCACCAAGATACAGGCAGGTAAGATTGTCAGCGAGACAGAGAATAAGACACTCGGTTATAAGGAGCTGAAACTCTCTAACGGTGCTACCGTCATACTGAAGAAGACTGACTTCAAGGATGACGAGGTGCAGATGCAGGCATTTGCCAAGGGCGGTAAGTCGCTCTATGGTGCTGCCGACTATACCAATCTGAAGGTGTTCGATCAGGTAATTGGTATTAGTGGACTGGGTAACTTCTCCAGCAACGAGTTGCAGAAGGCACTCGCCGGTAAGGAGTGTAATGCTGACGCAACACTTGGTAACACCCGTCAGTATGTCACCGCTCACTCTACACCAAAGGATCTGGAGACGATGATGCAGATGCAGTACCTGTATTTCACCAATATCAATAAGGACGAAAAGCAGATGCAGAACCTCATGACACAGCTTGACATGGCGCTGAAGAACAAGTCGCTGTCACCAGATGCGGTGTTCTCTGACTCACTGGCTTCCACCATGTATGCTCATAACCCTCGTTTCACACAGCTTGACGTGAAGGACCTGAAGGACATCAACTACGACCGTATCCTGGAGATTGCCAAGGATCGTTTCAAGAATGCTGGACAGTTTACCTTCATCTTCTGTGGTAATTTTGACGAGCAGACACTCCGTCCGCTGATTGAACAATACATCGCTTCCCTGCCAGCTACCAAAGCGAAGGAAGAGGACTTCAATGAGATGATGACACTTGCCAAGGGGAAGGTCGTCAATCAGTTCAAGGTGAAGACAGAGTCACCTAAAGCTACAGCTTTTGAGATATGGTATGCCGATGTACCTTATACCCTTGAGAATATGGTGAAGATTGACGCAGTGGGACAGGTGCTCTCTATGATTTACCTGAAGACCATCCGTGAGGACGAGAGTGCCGCATACTCTTGTGGTGCGTATGGCCGTTTCAACCTGAGCAGTAAGCAACCTAAAGCAATGCTGCAGGCTTACTGCCCGATGAACCCCGATAAGTCGGAACTGGCTGTCCGTCTGTTGCATGAGGGTATTGCCAATATGGCAAAGAAGGTGGATGCCGATCAGCTCGCTAAGGTGAAGGAGTATATGCTGAAACAGATTGACGTGGATGCTAAGACCAACAGTTACTGGGTGGGCACCATCACTACTTTCAAAGACTACGGAATGGATGTTCACACAGACTACAAGAAGGCGGTTGAGGCTCTGACAGTAGAGAATGTTCGTGATTTCCTGAACAATGTCATCTTGAAGAGTGGCAACCATACAGAGGTTATCATGACCCCAGAGGCAAAATAACCAACCTCACTTCATAACCCAAACGGCTTGTTTCGTAAAGAAGCAAGCCGTTTTATTTTGTCATGTCGCAAAAACTCCGTACCTTTGTAGTCTGAAAATATATAAAGTATAGAAATATGTCATATTTATTCTCATCAGAATCCGTATCAGAAGGGCATCCTGACAAGGTTGCCGACCAGATTAGTGATGCTATCCTTGACCAGTTTCTCGCCTATGACGAGCATGCCCGTGTCGCCTGCGAGACATTTGTGACAACAGGACAGGTGGTTATCATGGGTGAAGTGCGTAGTGAGGTGTATATCGACCTCCAGACGATTGCCCGCAATACCATCAAGAAAATCGGCTATACGAAGGCAGAGTACCAGTTTGACGGTAATTCCTGCGGTATCCTGACGGCTATCCATGAGCAGAGCGAGGATATCAACCGGGGTGTCGACCGTGAAGAAGATGAGGACCAGGGAGCAGGTGACCAGGGCATGATGTTCGGCTATGCCACGACCGAGACAGAGAGCCTGATGCCAGTGTCACTCGACCTTGCCCATCTGCTGATGAGCACCCTTGCGGAGATCCGTAAGGAGGGAAAACAAATGACGTACCTGCGACCTGATGCGAAGAGTCAGGTGACTATCCAATATAGCGACGAGGGCATCCCCGAGCGTATCGACACCATCGTAGTCTCTACCCAGCATGACGAGTTCGACACTGATGACGAACGCATGCTTCAGCGTATCAAAGCCGATGTCATCAACATCCTGATACCACGCGTGAAGGAGAAGATCCACTCACAGAAGGTGCTGGCACTCTTTGGGGACGATATCAAATATTATGTCAACCCGACAGGTAAGTTCGTCATTGGCGGTCCCCATGGAGACACTGGTCTGACGGGTCGTAAGATTATCGTTGATACCTATGGTGGAAAGGGTGCCCATGGTGGAGGTGCTTTCTCTGGAAAGGACTCTTCGAAGGTAGACCGCTCCGCAGCATATGCGGCACGTCATATTGCCAAGAACATGGTGGCTGCTGGTGTTGCTGACGAGATGCTGGTGCAGATCAGTTATGCCATCGGTGTGACAGAACCCATGAATATCTATGTGAATACCTATGGTCGTTCCAAGGTGCAGATGACCGACGGAGAGATAGCCAAGAAGATAGAACAACTCTTCGACCTGCGTCCGAAAGCCATTGAGCGCTCCTTGAAACTGCGTCAGCCCATGTATCTGGAGACAGCTGCTTATGGTCACATGGGACGGCAGTGTGAGGTGGTAAAGAAAACGTTCAGCAGTCGCTACCACGAGACTAAGACGATGGATGTCGAGTTATTCACATGGGAGAAACTCGACCGTGTAGAAGATATCAAACAAGCATTCGGACTATAATTGCTTCAACAAGACTCCATACCATCATCACCAGCGGCAGTACAAGAAGGTGACTCTGTCGTCGTACAACACCGGCCGCTGACTCCTGCTCAAGTATTGAGCTGGCTACCCCGTGATGCGACTCCTGCCCAACAGGACTCTGCCATCCAGTCACGTTTCAAACCAGGAGAGATACATTGGAGTGAGCATCCCGATACCCTCCATCTTCCAGGACATCCACCTGGTGTCGACTTAATGAATGCAGAACTGCCCCAATACTATAGAGAGGGGTATTTCTCAAAAGATTCTATGTTCCATCCAGAAATACAGGGAGGGCGTATAGGAGTAGCGGGCGACCCCGTCCCCTACAGGGTGCATAATGACAACGTGATAACCTCTTTATTGCTGGCATGTTTCCTGATTTCTGTGTTTGCTTTTGCTAATGCGAAACATTTTATCTTGAGGGAGGCAAAAAATTTCTTCTATGTACCTCGTGAGGGAAGAACTGATTTCTCAGAAACAAGTAGTGAGTTGCACTTTCAAGTGTTTTTAGTATGTATTACTTGTCTTTTGGTTGCGCTTCTTTTCTATTTCTATACGCTACAAAATATTGGCGAAACTTTTGTCCTCCGTTCGCAATACACGCTGATTACGATTTATTTGGGTATAGTTATAGTCTTTTTCTTGTTGAAAATGGGACTATATACATTGGCTAATCTTGTGTTTTTTGATGGTAAAAGAAATCAACAATGGATCAGGTCTCTTTTGTTCATTAGCTCGGTAGAGGGGGTCTTACTTTTCCCTTCCGTTTTGATAGGTGGGTACCTTGAGTTAGACATAGAAAAAGTCATTGTTTATGTGACCATAGTACTGATTTTTGTTAAAATACTAACGATTTATAAGTGTTATGTCATCTTTTTCCGTCGAAATGTCGTTCGTTTGCAGATTATTTTGTACTTTTGCACCCTCGAAATAGTACCCTTGCTCGCTTTGTGGGGCGTGCTTGTCATGACAGCGAATAATTTAAAAATCAATTTTTAGGACACAAAAATGATAAAGAAGATTCTGGTTTCTCAGCCAAAGCCATCCAGTGAGAAGTCACCCTATTATGACATTGCTGAAAAGTATGGATTGGAATTGATTTTCCGTCCATTCATCAAGGTAGAGGGAATCACGGCAAAGGAGTTTCGCGCACAGAAGGTGAATATCCTTGACTATACAGCTATTGTGTTCACTTCACGCCATGCGATAGACCATTTCTTTACGTTGGCAAAGGAGTTGCGTGTAGCAATCCCTGAGGATATGAAGTATTTTTGTGTGACGGAGACCATCTCGCTCTATATTCAGAAATATGTGCAATATCGTAAGCGCAAGGTGTTCTTTGGAACAACGGGTAAGATTGATGATCTGATTCCCACCATGGTCAAGCACAAGCAGGAGAGATATTTGGTGCCAATGAGTGATGTCCACAATGATAGCGTGACAAACATGCTGGATGCTAAGAAGTTGCAGCATCAGGAATGTGTTATGTATCGTACGGTAAGCAATGATTTCACTCCAGAGGAAGTTAAGTCTTTTGACTATGATATGCTGATTTTCTTTAGTCCTTCGGGAATAGAGTCATTGACTAAGAATTTCCCAGACTTCAAACAAGACAAGATAGCTATAGCTACCTTTGGTCCTTCTACCGCAAAGGCTGTGAAGGATGCAGGCTTGCGCTTGGACTTGGAGGCTCCGTCAGAGAAATATCCTTCTATGACCAGCGCTTTGCAGGATTTCTTGCAGAACAAACAAAAATAGTATACTCATTGCTATGGCAGCCCATACGCTCACAAAGCGGGAACGGTTGTGTAGTAAGAAACTCACAGATCGTCTCTTCAATGGAGCAGGCAGCCTCTCCATGGCAGCTTACCCTGTGCGGGTGGTATGGATGGAGGAAGAACGGGAGACACAAGAGTCACCAGTACAGGTACTGTTCAGTGTCTCAAAACGTCATTTTAAGCATGCTGTGAAGCGTAACCGTGTCAAACGGCAATTGCGTGAGGCTTATCGACTTGCCAAGCAACCGGTCTATGATAAATTAGAGGAAACCCCTGGGCGTACTCTTACGATGGCATTTATCTGGCTTGCCGATGAGTTATACAGCTCAGCGGAAGTGGCTGACAGAATGGGAAAACTGATTCAGCGAATGGTAGAGAGACTATGAGACGTGTCTTACATTTGTTATCTCATGTAATATCGTGGGTATTGGTGCTCCCTATCCGTTTCTACCAGACAGCGATCTCTCCCTATACACCACCTTCTTGCCGTTTCACACCCACTTGTAGTGAGTACGCACGGCAGGCATTGCTGAAGCATGGTCCCGTCAAAGGATTGTATCTCGCCATCAGACGCTTGTTAAGGTGTCATCCATGGGGCGGTAGCGGTTACGATCCAGTACCCTAGCCTGTCATCTAGAATCATCTAGAGAAATCTAGAACGTTCTAGAACATTCTAGAAAAATATAGAGAAAAATAAAATAAAAATAGAAATGAAAAAGAATTTTGTAGAAGAACTTCGCTGGCGCGGTATGCTGGCACAGATGATGCCAGGAACAGAGGAACTGCTCCAGAAAGAAATGGTAACAGCCTATCTGGGTACTGACCCGACGGCTGACTCTTTGCATATTGGGCATTTGTGTGGTATCATGATGCTGCGTCACTTGCAGCGTTGTGGTCATAAACCCATTATCCTGGTAGGTGGTGCTACGGGTATGATTGGTGACCCTTCTGGTAAGAGTCAGGAGCGTAACCTGCTGAATGACGAGACCCTGCGTCATAACCAGGAGTGCATCAAGAAACAGGTGGCTAAATTCCTTGATTTCGAGTCGAAGGATGCGAATGCTGCTGTGATGGTGAATAACTATGACTGGATGAAAGACTTCACCTTCCTTGACTTTGCCCGTGAGGTGGGTAAGCATATCACTGTCAACTATATGATGGCAAAGGAAAGTGTACAGCAGCGCCTGAACGGTACGGCTCGTGACGGTCTTTCCTTCACAGAGTTCACTTATCAGCTTTTGCAAGGTTACGATTTTCTGTACCTCTATCAGCACTATGGAGTGAAGCTGCAGTTAGGTGGTAATGACCAGTGGGGTAATATGACGACAGGTACAGAACTGATTCGCCGTACCTTAGGTAACGAGGTAGAGACCTTTGCCCTTACCTGTCCGCTGATTACGAAGAGTGACGGCAAGAAGTTCGGTAAGACGGAAAGTGGAAACATCTGGCTTGATCCCGCTCGTACTACTCCTTATAAGTTCTATCAGTTCTGGCTCAATGTCAGTGATGAGGACGCAGAGCGTTATATCAAGATTTTCACCTCTTTGGAGAAAGAGACCATCGATGCCCTCGTCGAGGAGCATAAGCAGGATCCGGGTCGCCGTGTACTGCAGAAGCGTCTTGCCGAGGAGGTGACCGTCATGGTTCACTCACAGGAGGCACTCGACACTGCCATCGAGGCTTCCAGCATTCTGTTCGGCAAATCGACCAAAGAGGGACTGGAGAAACTCGACGAGCAGACTTTCCTCGATGTTTTCGATGGTGTTCCCCAGTTTGAGGTTTCCAAGGACCAGTTAGGGCAGCCCGCCATTGAGCTGCTGACCACAGTGGCTCCTGTCTTCCCCTCCAAGGGTGAGATGCGTAAGATGGTGCAGGGTGGCGGTGTCTCACTGAACAAAGAGAAACTGACCGACCAGAACCGTCCTGTGACTGCCGACGACCTGATAGACGGGAAGTATCTGTTGGCACAGAAGGGTAAGAAAAATTATTACCTGCTGATTGTGAAATAAGAATAACTCATAAAAACTGCCGTCATCTTGCGAAAAAGATGGCGGCAGTTTTCTGTTAGATAGAAGTGATTACTTGACGACTATCTTCTTTCCGTTTCTGATGTAGACACCCTTTGGAAGGTTCTGTCGCTTGCCGACATTCACACCAGAGAGGGTATAGGTGGCGTTGTTGTTGGTCACATGCCGCTTCTCTACGACTACCATGCCTGTGCCGTCGTCAATCTTGAACGACAGTTCCACAATGTCACTGTCAACATAGCCAGGGGCACTGGCAACAGCCTTGATGACCAGATTGGAAGTGAGGAGGATAGGACTGCTATACGTCCTGACGTCATTACCCGTGCTGCATGGGCAAGAGCCGTCAAGTGTATAGAGGATCGTTGCTTCAGGTAATTCACACGACAGTTCTATCTCGATACCTTCAGGATAAGCCTGACTTGGAGCATAGTTTGACTCTGGCATCGGACATACGAAACCAAGGGCATCACGTACCTGAACGACAGTTGTAGCCGTTACGTCTGGATCGTCTGCCATCTGCAGTACCACAGCGGTAGTGCCTTGAGCCTCACCAGTAATGATAAGACTGGCTTTACCCTCGCTGTTGAGTGTCAGTTCGGTGGCATTGACAGATGCAACCATCTCACCCAGCACTTTCACATTCACCTTCTTGCCTGCAGCAGCGGCACCGGGCAGTGCCTGGATTGTCATCTCATAGCCTTCACCATAGATCACGTTGGCTGTCTCTGGAGTCTGGATCTGTTCTACAGTCTCCTTCACAGTGAACTCCTGACTGAAGACATCACCCATCTGGACATTGGCATAGCTCTCGACAGTTCCCTTTACCGTCAGCAATATCTTACCACCAATAGTCAGCTTCTCTGTAGGAACGAAGCGTACTTTCTGAGTGAGTTTAGACTCTTCGCTCAGTCCTTCTGCGTCAATCAGTTCGACAGTACCAGCCATCACGTTACCGTCTTTCATCACCACGATGTTGCTGCTCGTCAGTGTCGATGCCAACATATACTTGTCGAAACTTACCTGAACACCAGTCTGGGTAGCCTTGACATCATTCACTACAGGACGTGACAACTGCTTCATACCCTGGTTGACATCGAGCTGTGGAGGAGGTACTGGCAGCCAGTCAGAGTATTCGGTCTGGTAACCTTCCTTCTCGTACTTCACTTGCCAGAGACCTGTTGGCACCATCCAGCCGTATTCACCGTTCTCGTCGGTCACCTGCGGGTTCACCTGGTCGTAGTTCTCAGCATCCCACATCGTCACCTTGTCTTCATCCTCACCAAAGATATTCTTCACAGTCGTCTTATAGAATACGGTGGTAGTAGCACCCTCTAAGCGGTTGCTCTCCACACCCTCATAGACGAAGCCAGACGGGTCGAGTGTCGGGTCGGTTTCAGGATACTTAGGCTCCTTCGGACGCTTGGGCCATTCAGGACAGTTGCCCTTATTCTTGCATTTCGGACAGTCACCGGTTTTCTTACAATTATTCTTTTCTTCGCATTTTCTCATCAACAGATTGCTCATGTTTTCTACGAAAGTATACTCATTCTTATAATCCTCCATAAAAACATACGATCCGTATAATGAAGCAAGTGTAGAGGCAGCAGTTGCTGCAAAGGAGGCAACAGCAGGTGCCGCAGTAGCAGGATTTGTTGCTCCAAAAAGAGACACATAAGACAAATGAAGGGAAGTGATTGCTGTAGACATTAATAAGATGAATTGAGAAGCAGTCTCATCAGCCAATTCGGCGGCACGGAACCGAATCTCACGGTTATCACACTCAGGATGGCTTTTAAAGTATTCCTGAATACCAGCGTTCATGCCATAAGAATTACCTATCATCTCACCAAATGTCGCTGCATCCTTAGCTAAACTTGCTACACTAACAGCAAAGCCTAACTTGGATATATATTTCAAATTCTTTGATATCCAGTCACAAGCGGCTTTAGAATCTTTTGCCAATTCTAGTTTCATCGCAGTTAACACCCATTTAAGAGTTGGTAAAGATTCCCATGTCTTTCTCTCTGCTTCAACTGCTATTTCCAAACTTTTAATAGTGGCTTCTGCACCCTCAGACCATAAACCAACTGCGCCTCCAATATTATCAAGTGCAGTTCCTATTTTATTAGCAAGATCCAAGAGTTCATTAGAGAGGGAAAGGATTGTACTTCCAGTACTACTCCTTCTCGTTGCGGAAGGTATATTGTCTAATGAGACTGTAATTTTCAGATTCTTTTCAAGATTAACAATGATGACATTTTCAGGATTCGAGAGTAGGAAGTATATTTTAGAACCGTCATCCATATCTATACTATTGTAGCCGTCTTTTTCCAACGATTCTGCAGTCATCCCTTGGGCAGTTTCGAAGTTGATGCCCTTGGTAATCTCGCCCAGTTGGTTCAATGCCTTAGAGAAAGTTTTTTTCATTTCCTCTTTTAAATTGGCAAGGTCAGCATTCTCCTTTAGGAATTGGTCAGCATCCTCCAAGGCTTTATCTACATCTACAGGTGTATTATCGTTGTCGATGACGATACCCAGCCTTTGGTTGATTTCACGTTGCAGAGTCTCATATTCCGTTGCGTCAAATGGAACATTATTCTCTGATGCGATTCTCGCTTCCTCCAGCAAAGACTTTGATCTTGCAAGCAATTTCTCTAAAACAGGATCCATTTCTTCCTGCATCAGGTCATAGTACTGGAATGACTTATCAAATTCTGCTCTTGAACCAATGGAGTCTTTGTAGTAGTAAGGCTCTACCATCACCGTCTTAGGCAGTGAGCGGGTGTTGAACTTCTCGTAGGCTATCCAGCGGTTCTTGCGCTCATTATAGTGCGCCATGGTCACGCGCTCCTCTGCGTCTGGACCGTCTGTTCCGATATAGACAGCTACCGCATAGACCTTCTCGGGACTGTTGTCGGAGAGGTTCACCTCAAAGGTGAAGTCGGTGTTATAACCCTCTTGGTTCGAGAAACCATAACTTGCCGGATAAGCACGGTTGTCTACATAGTCGAATACCACTTCCGTATTGACCAAGTGAGCCAGATGATGGTTGAAGAACGACATCTTCGTCGACAGGGGGATTACGCCTGTTGGGTCGTATGTCAGCGTACGGTTCTCCGTCTGATAGCTCACCCCGTTCTGATGTACTATCTTTGCCCAGATGTTATGTTTGCTGCCTTTGGTAGGATTGGGCAGCACGCAGTCAGCCTTCCATTCGCCATTGCTGTTGATCACTGTCTTACCAATAGGCTGGTCACCGTCCATCACCGTCACAGCCTGATAGGGAATGTTCTCTCTGTAGGCTGCGGCATAGCTGGCTCTTCTCGATGCTGCCACCTCTTCTGCTTCCTCAGAAATATACATGGCTGTGCCACTTGCCTTGAAAGTGGGGGTGATAATCAGTTCTGGCACTTTGATGCCCGACTTACTTACCGACAGTGTGTTCGTCTCCAAGATCTCATGGTACTCTTTACCGTTGAGCGTGTACGTGAGGTAAGCCTCAGGGATGAAGGCACCTGCCTCCAGACACGTCATAGCCAGCGACATGGTACCGCCCTCCTCGATGCTCGGCCAGTCGGCTGTCAGCTTACGTGTTACGGGGTTCCATTCTGAGTCTGCCTTTGTTGAGACTAGAGATGAGTTGTTATGGAATCCTACATTCTCATGCTTCATCGCCTCCTCATACGTACCAACGTCATTATATGTAACGCCATCTGATCTGTAAGAGAAAGTGAACTGGCGGTAGCTGCGATAGGCAGAAGGCTCGCTCAGACCTTTGGGTATATAGACCTCCAGTTTGCAGTTGGTAGGATAGTCCGACTCCTTATTCTTTTTTAAATATTTCTCGTAAAGTCCCTCGAAGGCAACCTTCACTTTGATGCCTGCGCCGAATCCTACAGAGGCTGTAGAGTTGCCGAAGGTAGCACGACGCTCCGTCAGGTTCGTGTTCAGCTGAGTCATGGTGAGTGGTACTTTCTCGAACTCGACATCTTTAATGGTGCCATCACTTACCGTCACCGACTGGGCAGCGTAGTCTTTGTCTGCCGTATACAGCTCCAGTTGGTTCTTATTGCTCAGACTCGTAAACTGTGCTCCCTGTGACATCACCACCACATAGTAGTTGCCAGCAGGAAGTCCCTTGATATCTTGCGTCTTATAGTCGCCAAACGGTTGTTTCTTTACCAGTTCGCCCGTCTCTTCCTTGAAGATGAGGAAGGCTGGTCTGATGCTCTCTGACCGTTGATAGGCGACACTGATATGTCCACGCTCCACCACAGGAAGCGTTACATTGACGGTACCTGACTCATTGACGACACCTTCTATGTCAACAGGTTCCACGAGGTTGTTGGCACTGCTGGCACTGATGCGTACTCTCGTGCCCTGTGGCAGTTTCTCATAAAGGGCAAAGAGAGGATAGTTGAAGAGATACTTCTCTATCTTCTTACCCGTGGTCACATTGGTCAGTGTGTACTCCATGCTGCGCTCGTCGCTATAGCCGTCTTCCACCGTTGGCTGTTCACCTTCATGAACAGCAGCCTGCCAGGTGTGTCCTACCTTGATGACAGTGCCATCAGCAGCAATGAACGCCCTGCGGAAGTCGGTGCTGTCGTTCAGGTTTGCGATAAAGCTGATAGCTCCATACTGTAGGGTATTGACGGTGATGGTGCTCATTCCCTTAACGACCTCTCCTGTCGCATTACCGTAATTGTCGGAAGTCAGCACGGTGGCAACACCCGACTCGCCCGACTTCAACAACTGCACCACCTGTACGGTAGCTTTGTTGATGCCATTCTTCGTGAGGGAGTCAACCACTGCCACATGGATGGTGGTGGTGCTCAGTGGCTGCAGTTCGATCACCGTTTTGTCACTGCTGCCATCAGGAGCTACGACGATATCGAAGGTATCAGGCAACTCATACTTCATGGCAAGTTCCCTTTCGAAAGTCAGCACACTCTTCACTGTCTCGTTATCAAGTGTGTTGTTAAGTGTGTTGCCCCTCTTCAAGAATGTCTTTTCACTGTTGAGCCAAACGTTTGAATAGAGCAGCTCGTCAACTGGCTGTCCGTCAGCAGCGAGACTGAGCTGGATGGTATGCGTATTCCTCAGCGATTCAAAAGTGACCGTCTTACTGTCTTTCTCAATATACACATTGGCTATTTTGCCTACCTCTGCACCGCTATGGCTTCGCAATACAACGTCGTAGGTGGCGTTGATAGGCAGATAACGGAACTCATAGGTGTTACGCTCGTCCACCAACAGTGTCTGTGTGATGCCACTCTGCTGACTGGTCAGGTCGAGGTACATTCCCTTATACTTTGCCAACTGTGTAGCATCCTCCTTTGCAAGCATGTTCACCGTGATGTTGGCATAGTCACTCTCGATGGCGAGGATGTTATAGATGTTCCAGTGTTCATCGGCCTTATAGAGAGGGATGGCAGCTTCCGGTACGCGTACCGTCATGTTCTGACAGTCGGGGAAGGCAGTTCCCCACTCATACTCACCTGTTGTTCTATTATAGTATAAATCGCCATTCGTCGGAGGGGTCATGGCATAGAGAACCAGTGTTTGCAGGTTACTGCACTGGAAAGCATTACGCTTCAACTCCTTGATGGTTGCCGGCAACAGTACTTCCTGCAGTGTCGTCGTGGGGCGGGGCTCATTACTATTGTAATAAAGAGTGGCCTCTGCCTTGGTAGCATTGCTGCGGGAGAGATCCCATACTTCCAGATTGGAGAAACTATTCAGACTGACCCTTGCACCAGAGTATTGGTCAATGTCTTTTCTGGCAAGGATGTATTTCTTCACTTTCGGACCGTCGTCTGAGGAATTGAAGCCTTGCGGATAGCCATAATAGTCTTCTATCAGCAGTCCTTCGTCAGGATACCATGCGCCATAGCCTGGCTGTTCGGCGGCGGGAGGTGTCGGGTCGTACTCGAAGTAACCCTCTATATCTACATCGTAGTCGGGCATGGTGTACTCAAAAGAAAGATAGCCATTGGTAAATTTTGCGGGCTGTGTATCTCCGTTGATGGTCCAAGAACCTTTATAATAATTAGGTAAATCTCTGACATCCGTATCAGTACCGACTGAGATGTAGAATCTCTGTCCTACAGGCACTTGTAAGTCGATGTCAATGGTGTCACTGCGCTGACCATGATCGACCCATCTCCCTGTTACCTCGTCTCTCTTTGACCAATATGCCTTGGTAATGAACTTCCCTTCGGGCTTTGTCTTCACCCTCAGGCGGCGTGTCGCCGTTGTCTGTGCCGTCACACTGAGTGCTATGAGACACAACAGACATATACTAATAAACTTCTTCATAGCTCTTTATATACTAATAAGGTGTATGATTCACTTGATATATTTCTTACCGTTCACGATATTGATGCCTCGCTGTGGCTCGCTCAGACGGTGTCCACTGAGGTTGAAGATGGCATCAGACCTCATTGGCTGAGCTGTTTCCACTTCAGTGACAGCAGTAGCTTCTGCATTACCGATGGCAATGATGAAACGGGTTGAGAGGGTAGCGGGATTGCTGACAGTGAAGGTATAGGGCTCACTGAGCAAGGTACGGGTGTGCTCATCATTGTCGATAAGCCATATTTCTTCCGTTGATGTTCCTTTGGTGGTCATGGAGAGGGTATAAGTTCCTGCCTCAGCCACCTCCATACCCAGTTGTACGATGCCGTTACCCAAGGGACGCTCATTGATGTCGTAGGCAACTCCTTCTCCTTTGGTGAAGATGGCGTTGACGGCTCCTTCGCTGTCATTCATCTTTGGAGCATCGCGTCCGATGTCATAGCGCAGAGTTGCCTCAGGGTTGATGACGAAACGGGTACGGTCTAACTGCACCGTCTCACCCTCGCCACCCTGTTGTGTCAACAGCAGGTTATACACCATACGGCGGCTGTTCTTATCGGCTCGGCGCAATGCCATGCGGCTATTGGCGGTCTCGCCTTTCGTGAACGTCTTCACATGCTGACGGCGGGTAGCCTCGAAGGTGATGTCGTTCACACCGTCGGGTACCTGGACAAAGAAGCCTATCAGCGGGTCAAGCACTTCCTCATCATCCAGTGCGCTGAAGGCTTTCCAGCGTGTAGAATACGAATAGGTGGACTTCTGATAGACCATGATGGGACCGTCATAGTCGACACCCCGGATGTCAAGGAAGGCAGGATAGGGCTGTCCGATAAAGTTCCAGTTGATGTTGTGTGCGAACTCGCCGGGATAGTGGTACAAAGGCAGGGTGACATCCTTGGCAGTGGTGAAGTAGTCAGTACCTCCGGCGTGAGACTTGAAGTGGATGAAGTCCCAGTTTCTGGTCCATTGACCGTTCGTGTTGTAATATCCTGTCTGCTCACTCATGAAGTAGTAACCCTGTCCGGCTTTCAGTGTCTCGTCGTTTTTCACACGGATCCACGTCTTGTCAAAGTCACCACGGGCACGGGCAGCGCCATCGTAGCGGAACAGGGCAAACGAGGTGGCAGGCTTCTCGGGTACGATATCGCTGTACTTCACATCGAAGGGTAGGGTAAGACCCCACTGTCCTAACAGGTGGCAGCGCAGGTCTATCTGGTCGATGGTGGTCGTGCCTTGGTTGATAAAGGTCTGGAATTTATAGTCGGTAAACCAGTACTGTGCATCAATATCGTAAGTCATATTGAAATGGTCAGCCTGCAGCTTGGCTCCCTCTTCCACTCTCAAACATGGATGATGGTTGCTGGATGTTTCCTCATTATAACCCGATATATAGATGTAGTTGACGTCGTACTTGCCCTGCTGGATGGTGCTGTTCTTGTCAACCACAGTCCTCCAGGTGATATTCAAGTCCTTGGCAGCGGCATCTTTTAAAGCCAGGATATTGTTCACGATGTTAAAGCCATCGTCGGCTTGGTAGAGGGAGACTGACGGAGCCGGCACATAGAGATTCACCTTGCGGTCATAGTATGAGAAAACATTGCTCTTCCAATAGGGAGGTACCATTGCGCGGATAATCACGCTGTCCATCACCTCCTCAGCATTACCCATATCACCTAATATCAGTTCATCTATGGCTATCAGGGTGGAGGGCAGGTCGAGCACTCTCAGCTTTTTGCTGTAGAAGACACGGCTTCCGATGCTGGTCACTCCTTCGGGCACCACCACCTTCTCATACTCGCCTCCGTTGAAGGCATAGCTGGCTATTCTTCGTAGGGTGGAAGGAAGTTTCACTTCAGCTAATGGAACACCTCGGAATGCAAACGCCCCAATATAGGTCACTCCTTCAGGAATGTCGATGTGCGTAAACTTTGCTTCATCAAAAGTAGAACGTTCTATGATCTTTACTGTAGATGGAATATTGACCGATTCCAACGGAGTTTTATAAAACGTGCCATTGAGTGTGCGGATACCTTCCGGCAGTCTGATGCTTTTGAGTGACGTGCAATGTGCGAAAGCGTCACCGCCGATACTGTCTACTGTCTCAGGGATAGTGACCTTTTGCAGGTTCTCACACCAGTAGAAAGTGCCCTTAGGAATCATTGTCAGATGAGAGGGCCACTCCACCTCTTCTATCTTACTGTCATAGAAGACCCCTTCCCCTACCTCCTTGACATGATTGGGGAAGGCGACCTTTTTGATGGCTGTCGTATATTCGAAAGCTCCATCCCGGACGGCTGTCACGGTGGTAGGCAGTTCGATACTGGGAATAGCAGTACCAGAGAAGAAATATTTAGGAATCTCCGTCAGATCCTGGGGCAGACGCACGGTAGTGAGGTTGTAGCAGTGCCACAGGGTGGAAGTGCCTATCTCTGATGCGTCTTTCAGTCCGTCGGGAAAGGTGAAGGTGGTGAGCTTCTCACACTCACCGAAGATAGCGTCACCTTGTAGTTTCACTCCTGCGGGCAAGGTAAATGTCTCCAAAGCGGTACCACGGAAGGCTCCTTCCTTGATGATTGCCAGCTGACTGGGTAGTTTCACCTCTGACAGTTGGGAACATCCGCGGAAAATACCCTCGTCTAAAGTCGTCACTCCGTCTGGGATGGTGATGCTCTTTAATAAAGGACAGTTGTAAAAACAGCGGTTCCCGATGGAAGTAACCCTTGTGGGAAGAGTAATGCTCGCCAACAGCGGACAGCCTTGGAACGCATAACTGCCGATGGAGGTCACCGTCTCGGGAATATCCACCTGTTCTAAGACGGGACATTCGTAGAACATCCCTTCTGGTATCGCCGTCAGGTTAGGGGGCATCACGATGGTTGTCAGCACCTTACTGCTACGCAATACGTATTTGTGAAGCTCAGTGGCTGTTTGTGGCAACACCACTTTCTGCACTAATTTGGTATAGCCGAGTTCCACCACTTTGGCACTCTCGGCATCTATCCCTCCCACGTCAAGCAGGGTAAGGTTTGTCAGTTGATTACGGATGACCAGACAGTCATCGTAATTCATCGCACCAGTCACCGTCAGTTCGGTGACATCACTTAGCTCACCAATTTCCTCTATCTGCTCCTGAATCTTCACGAACAGCGTGCCGGCATCTTCACAATGTACCGTCACCTTGAGTCCTAACTGAGCCATCGACATCGTCAACGTTGTCATCCAGACAACAATGGTTGTAAGTAGTCTTTTGTTCATAGATGTAATGGTTTTTAAATGTTAAGGATAATATTTTTGACAAATATAGAGAAAAGGAATGGAAAAAGGACTAACAATTTGCAAAATCGACTAACAATTTGCAAAATTTGCAAATTGTTAGTCAAGAGTCTTCAACACCCTGTGTTAGTTTTTGCCTAAAAATTTGGCAGGAATCTAATTTTTTCCTATCTTTGCACCCGCTAACAGCATTTTGGGTGTCCAATGGTGTAATGGTAGCACAACAGGTTTTGGTTCTGTTTGTGGTGGTTCGAATCCGCCTTGGACAACTTCCTTAAGAATCATCCGCATATACCATGTGGATGATTTCATGATTAAATAGGTATACCGAAAGATGAAGATTGAAGCGCAAATCATGAATGCCGCCATCGGGGCAGTGAAAGCCTTGTATGGTCAGGAGGTACCTGAGAAGATGGTACAGTTGCAGAAGACACGCAGTGAGTTCGAGGGTAACCTGACACTCGTCGTTTTCCCTTTTTTGAAGATTTCCAAGAAGAGTCCTGAGCAGACCGCACAGGAGATAGGACAGTATCTGACTGACCATTGTGAGGCTGTCGCCTCTTACAATGTGGTGAAGGGTTTCCTGAACCTGGTTGTGGCTCCGCAGGCATGGCTCTCCCTGCTCACCGATATCGACGCGGACGAGCAGTATGGTCATAAGCAGGCTACTGAGGAGAGTCCACTGGTGATGATAGAGTATTCTTCCCCCAACACCAATAAACCGCTCCATCTGGGTCATGTGCGCAACAACCTGCTGGGCTGGTCGCTGGCGCAGATCATGCAGGCGAACGGCAATAAGGTGGTGAAGACGAATATCGTCAACGACCGTGGTATTCATATCTGTAAGTCGATGCTCGCCTGGTTGAAGTGGGGTAATGGTGAGACTCCCGAGACCAGTGGTAAGAAGGGTGATCATCTCATCGGTGACTATTATGTGGCTTTCGACAAGCATTACCGGGAGGAGGTCAAACAACTCATGGCTCAGGGGATGGACGAGGAGAAGGCAAAACAGGAGGCTCCCCTCATCAAAGAGGCGCATGAGATGCTGGTCAAATGGGAAAACAATGACCCTGAGGTGCGTGCCTTGTGGGAGAAGATGAATAACTGGGTATATGCCGGTTTCGACGAGACATACCGGAAGATGGGTGTGTCATTCGATAAGATATATTATGAGAGTCAGACGTATCTGAAAGGTAAGGCAAAGGTAGAGGAGGGTCTTGCCAAAGGACTCTTCGAGCGTCATGCCGACAACTCCGTATGGGCTGACCTCACCAATGAGGGTCTTGACCAGAAACTGCTGCTGCGCTCGGATGGTACCTCTGTCTATATGACACAGGATATCGGAACGGCGGAGATGCGTTTCCAGGACTATCCCATCGACAAGATGATCTATGTGGTGGGCAACGAACAGAACTACCACTTCCAGGTGCTCTCTATCCTCCTTGACCGTCTGGGCTTCAAGTGGGGTAAGGAACTGGTGCATTTCTCTTATGGTATGGTGGAACTGCCGAATGGTAAGATGAAGTCGCGCGAGGGAACCGTGGTGGATGCCGACGACCTGATGGAACTGATGGTCAGCGATGCCCTGAAGGCTGCCGACGAGGCAGGAAAGAATGCCGACCTGTCGGAGGCTGAGAAACTGGAGATTGCCCGTATCGTGGGCATGGGTGCCTTGAAATATTTCATCCTCAAGGTGGATGCCCGTAAGAACATGCTCTTCAACCCCGAGGAGTCGATAGACTTCAATGGTAATACAGGACCTTTCATCCAGTATACTTATGCCCGTATCCGCAGCATCCTGCGCAAGACAACTATAGCTCCTATAGTCCCTATAGTCCCTATATCAGACAAAGAGATAGAACTTATCCAGAAGATGAGCGAGTATCCTGCTGTCGTGGAGCAGGCTGGCAAGGATTATTCCCCCAGCGGCATCGCTAACTACTGCTACGAGCTGACGAAGATTTTCAACCAGTTCTATCACGACTTCAGCATTCTTAACGAGCCTGATGAGCAGAAACGACAGGTACGTCTTGTCCTAGCTCGTAATGTGGCAAAAGTGATAAAGAATGGTATGTCGCTGCTGGGTATTGAGGTACCAGAGAGAATGTGATGCAGAATCCGCCAGATTATAGGAACGACACGGTACTCCCTCTCCATCCTGATGTAAAAGCGGACGCATGGGCGGTGGATGCGGCATGCTCTGGCAACCCGGGACCTATGGAGTATCAGGCAATCGATTTGGCAACAGGCTACCGGGTATTCCATTTCGGTCCTATGAAGGGGACCAACAATATCGGGGAGTTCCTCGCCATTGTCCATGCCCTCGCCTTGTTGCAGCAGCAGGGTCTTCATGACAAGACCATTTATTCGGATTCCTATAATGCTATTCTCTGGGTCAATAAGAAGCAGTGTAAGACAAAATTAGAGCGCACTCCTGAGACAGAGGCGCTCTATCAAATTATCATGCGTGCTGAGCGATGGTTACAGACGCACCAGTGGCGTAACCCTGTTGTCAAGTGGGAAACTCAGAAATGGGGTGAGATTCCTGCTGATTTCGGTAGGAAATGAGGGTGTTCGAACCATATTGCTGTTGACATAATACTTTCGCCTCGGCTGGTAGCTGAGGCGCTTTTGTACCCTCCGTGACAGTGAGTGCATGGTTGGTCTCCACACGTATCTCATCCCAAAGACCGGCTTCGATGAAAGTCTCGTGAGTCTGTCTCCCCCCTTCCACTATCAGTGACTGTATCTGGTGTTGGTAGAGGTCGTCCATGAGTTGGGGTAGGGGACGGTCATGGGTCAGCACGATGCGCTTGGGGTCAGGACCATGCCAGTGGCGAACGTTCAGCTGGGGGTGCTCACGGTCATAGGTGGTATGTCCCACCAGGATAGCGTCTTCCTCGGCACGCAGTTTATGGGAGAGCATCTGTGTCTGTTCATTACTAATCATGATTGATTGGAAATGGTCGTCCATAAACCCGTTGGCGGTCTGTGCCCATTTTAATATAATGTACGGGCGATGCTTCGAGTGATACGTGAAGAAACGGTGGTTCAGCCATTGGCATTCCTCCTCCAACACACCTACTGTCACCTCGATGCCTGCCTTGCGGATCATCTCCACGCCTTTCCCCTGTACTTTTGCGAAGGGGTCGATACATCCCACCACCACACGCTTCACGCCTTTCTTGATGATCAGCTCGGCACAAGGGGGTGTCTTACCATAGTGGGCACAGGGCTCTAAGGAGACATAGATGGTAGCACCCCTCAGTAGCGGCTCGTCTTCCGGGCGCACCGAGGCAAAGGCGTTGACTTCGGCATGCCCCTCACCACAACGCACATGATAGCCCTCACCGATGATGGACCCCTCCAACCTCCCCTGCTGAGGGGCGGCTACTATCACGGCACCGACCATCGGGTTAGGGCGTGCGCCCTGTATTCCGTTGGCTGCCAGTTGCAGGCATCTCCGCATGTACTTCTCGTCTATAGTCATTACCTTTTTACTTTTTTTACCTTTTTACTTTTTTACCTTTTTACTTTTATTTGTATCTTTGCACTATGACTTATCGTGATTTCTGGAATCATCTGACTACCATCTATGACGAGGGCGAGGCGAAAGCCGTTGCCCGTATGGTCTATGAAGTGCGTTTCGGTCTCTCGTGGACAGACCTATGCATCGGCAAAGATACGCAATTATCTGCAGACAACCAAACCGAACTGCAGGAAATATTACGGCGGCTGTTGCAAAAAGAACCCGTACAGTATGTCCTCGGACAGGCTGACTTCTGTGGCAGGACCTTCCTCGTCAATGAGCATGTCCTCATCCCCCGTCCAGAGACCGAGGAACTGATACAGTGGTTCCTCGAAGTCCGCTCCTACTTGGGGGAGTCAGAAGAGGGGCACATTCTCGACATCGGCACAGGGTCAGGATGTATCGCCATCACCCTTGCCGCCATGTATCCCAACGCACACGTCACCGCCTGGGACATCTCCCCCGAGGCATTGGATGTGGCAAAGGTGAATGCCGGGCGCCGCCACGTCAGCGTCACCTTCCAACAAGTCGACATTCTCGCCCCATCACTCCCCACTCCCCACTCCTCACTCACCACTATCATCAGCAATCCTCCCTATATCGCTGATCACGAACGTGCCACGATGGAGGCGAATGTCTTGGAGTACGAGCCAGCAACAGCCCTCTTCGTCCCCGATGAAGACCCCCTGCTGTTCTATCGTGCCATCGCTACCTACGGACAGACAGCCCTGCAGCCGGGTGGTTGGCTCTATTTCGAAATCAACCCTCTCTATGTCAACGAGCTATGTGAGTTGTTACGTGTGATGCGATTCCATCGCATCGAAACCAAGGAAGACCAATTCGGCAAACAGAGGTTCATAAGAGCACAACGATCATGAGACAAAAGACAGAACAAGAAGCCTACCTGACCCTTAGTGCCCTCTGCGCACAGGCGGAGCACTGCCAATGGGAAATGACGGAGAAGATGCGCCGCTGGGAACTCACCGAAGAGGCTCAGGCACGTGTCATGCAGCGGTTGGTCAGTGAGCGTTATGTGGACGACGAGCGTTACGCCCGTGCCTTCGTCAAGGATAAGGTGCGATATAACAAATGGGGACGGCGGAAGGTAGAGCAGGCGTTATGGCAGAAACATATCGACGAGTCCGTACGCCAGCAGGTGCTTGACGAGGTGGATGATGACGAGTATATCAGTATCTTACGCCCGATGTTACAGCAGAAACGCAAATCGACGAAGGCAAGCAGTGACTATGAGCTCAATGGTAAACTGATCAAGTTTGCCATGAGTCGCGGCTTTACAATGGATATCATCAAGCAATGTGTCAATGTGGAGGATGACGACGAGTTTCTGGAGTAGACTGCTGGATGTGATATCACCTCGCCAGTGTGCCGTCTGTGGCTGCCGTCTGAGTATCTCCGAACATGCGGTATGTGCTTCGTGTTACCTTCATCTGCCACGTACCACCTACCAGTTCTCTCCCTATGACAATCCCATGACCCAGCTGTTCTGGGGACTGGCTCCCGTCTCCCGTGCCGCCGCCATGTTTTTCTACGAGCCCCATTCTGAGGTAGCACGTCTTGTCTACGACTTGAAATATGCCGACCGCCCGGATCTCGGGGAGGAGATGGGCCGTATGATGGCGGAGGAGATGCGGATAGCCGGGTATTTCGAAGGGGTAGATGCTATCATCCCCGTTCCACTCTCTCCTAAACGGGAACGGCAGCGAGGCTATAACCAGAGCGAGATGCTGGCACGGGGGATTCATGAGATCACAGGGATTCCGGTCATGACGAAGGTCGTCAGTCGCAAGCACTTCCAACAAAGTCAGACCTCCCTGATGCGTCACCAGCGGCAGGAGAATGTGGCAGACATCTTTGAGTTACGAAGTGCGGAGGGAATGGCAGGCAAGCATCTCCTTTTGGTGGATGATATCTGTACCACAGGTGCTACCCTTGCCTCCTGCTCCAACATGCTGAGCACTATTCCTAATATCCGTATCAGTATTCTCACCCTTGGTTTTACGAAGTCGTAGTAAAAAACTCCTCGTACAAGCCCATAATCTCGGATTTTTTGTCTAAATTTGCACCCAAAAGAAACAATAATAACCATTATGGATACTATCAAGAAACTATTTGCCAAGAAACTGATGGACATCAAAGCCATCAAGTTGCAGCCTAACGAGCCGTTCACATGGGCATCAGGCTGGAAATCGCCTATCTACACAGACAACCGCAAGACACTCGGTTATCCGGAGGTACGCTCGTTCGTCAAACTGGAACTCTGTCACCTCATCCAGCAGTATTTCCCTGAGGCTGAGGCGGTGGCTGGTGTTGCTACAGGTGCTATCGCACAGGGTGCGCTCGTCGCTGACGAACTGGGATTGCCTTATGCCTATGTCCGTCCGAAACCGAAAGACCATGGTATGGGTAACCAGGTGGAGGGTGAGCTTGCCAAGGGTACGAAGGTCATCGTCGTCGAAGACTTGATATCGACGGGTGGCAGCAGTCTGAAGGCGGTAGAGGCTTTGCGCCAGTATGGTGTGGAGGTTATTGGCATGGTGGCTTCTTTCACTTATGGTTTCCCTGTTGCCGAACAGGCTTTCAAGGAGGCTGGTGTACAGCTCATCACGCTCAGTGACTATGCCGCAGTACTCGCACAGGCTGCGGAGACGGGCTATATCAAAGCGGAAGAGATTGAGGTGTTGAACGAGTGGCGGCAGTCACCAAGTACTTGGAAACAATGACAAAATTCGAGAGTAGCGTCAAGCAGATAGACTACCCCGTTGAGGATGTCTATCGTAACATCAGCGACCTGCGTAACCTTGAGCGGGTACGTGACCGTGTCCCTGAGGATAAGTTGTCGGACTTTGCCTTTGACGAGGACACCGTGCAGGTGAATGTCGCCCCCGTCGGGCTTCTCAAGCTCCGTATCATCGAGCGTGAGGAAGGCAAGTGTGTGAAATTCGAGACTGAGCAGTCGCCGATGCCTTTCAACCTGTGGATACAGGTGCTCCCTGTGACCACGACGACCAGTAAGATGCGGGTAACGGTAAAGGCCGACATCCCCTTTATGCTCAAAGGGATGGTCAGCGGTCCCCTGCAGGATGGTGTTGAGAAAATCGCTGATGCGCTTGCGCAAGTGCCTTATATTTAACTATAGCCACTATAGGAACTATAGGTACTATAGTCACTATAATTATAATAATTATGAACAAGCTTTGGGAGAAGAACTTTGAGGTGAATGCGGAGATAGAGCGCTTCACCGTGGGACGCGACAGGGAGATGGACCTCTATCTCGCTCCTTATGACGTACTGGGCTCTATGGCGCATATTACCATGCTGGAGTCTATCGGTCTGTTGGAGGCGGACGAACTGCAGCTGTTGCTGGCGGAGTTGAAGAATATCCATGCGGTATGCCAGCGGGGTGAGTTTCGTATTGAGGAGGGTGTTGAGGATGTCCACTCGCAGGTGGAGCTGATGCTCACCCGTAAACTGGGGGATATCGGTAAGAAGATTCACTCGGGACGCTCCCGCAACGACCAGGTATTGGTCGACCTGAAACTGTTTACCCGTCATGAGTTGATGGAGGTTGCCGACAGCATAAAAGTGCTCTTCGACGAGCTGCAGACGAAAAGTGAGCAGTATAAGGCGGTGCTGATGCCGGGATATACGCATCTGCAGGTTGCCATGCCCTCGTCGTTCGGACTGTGGTTCGGCGCCTATGCGGAGTCGCTCTGTGACGATATGCTCTTCCTGCAGGCAGCCTATAAGATGACCAACCGTAACCCGCTGGGCTCTGCCGCAGGCTATGGCTCGTCGTTCCCCCTCAACCGGCAGATGACGACAGACCTGCTGGGCTTCGACTCCATGGACTATAACGTGGTGTATGCGCAGATGGGAAGGGGTAAGATGGAGCGTAACGTGGGCTTTGCCATCGCTACCATCGCGGGTACCTTGGCGAAACTTGCCTTCGACGCTTGTTTGTTTAACTCCCAGAACTTCTCGTTCGTACGCCTGCCGAAGGAGTGTACGACGGGATCCAGCATCATGCCGCATAAGAAGAACCCGGATGTCTTTGAACTCATCCGTGCGAAATGTAATAAACTGCAGGCACTGCCCCAGCAGGTGACACTGATCATGAACAACCTCCCCGTGGGTTATTTCCGTGACTTGCAGATCATCAAGGAGGTGTTCCTCCCTGCCTTCGACGAGCTGAAAGACTGTCTGCAGATGGCTGCGTATATCATTAATAAGATAGAGGTACGCGAGGATATCCTCGACAACCCGATGTACGACCCGATGTTCTCTGTCGAGGAGGTCAACCGCCTCGCCGCAGAGGGTATGCCGTTCCGTGATGCCTATAAGAAGGTGGGACTCGATATCGAGGCAGGCACCTTCCGTCCCAACAAGGATATCCACCACACCCACGAAGGGTCTATTGGTAATTTGTGCAACGACCGTATCGCAGCCCTCATGCAACAAACCCTCGACGGCTTCGGTTTCGACCGCGTCCGTGACGCAGAAAGGAGACTCCTGCAATGAAACGCATCACCTCTTACCTCTTATCTCTTGCCTCTTACCTCTTACTTCTGACCTCTTGCGGTGCAGAACAGCAATACTCCTCCTGGTCCTGCCGCTTTATCTTCAATAACGGCACCTACCTCGACCAGACGATAGGGGCTGCCATCAATCCTACCGTCACAGGTATTTTCTGTAAAATTACCGACGAGTCAAGGGGTGGCACTCGCTATCTGATTTTCGAGAACAACCAAGGGGTGTCTTCCCAGCACCAGATGATGGCGGAGGAGTTGCGACAGAACCTGCGCATCGGACAGAATGGTGGTATCATCGTGGGGGTGCAGAGCCTGGGCGACTATTCCTTTGCGGCTTACGACCTGCAGTGTCCTAACTGTGCCAGACGGGAGAACAATATCGTCACTCCCTACTATCCTGTCGACTTCGACAAGAAAGGCTCCGGTACGGTTACTTGCACGGTATGTGGCGACCAGTATGACCTTAACAACGGGGGACTGCTCATCAAGGGTAAAGAGGGTGACAAAGGGTTGGAGCGCTACCGCAACGCACGTACCGAGGGTCCCACGGGCAGAGTCGTTGTCTTGTCAAACTAAGTATTAATAAAATAAGGTACGCCCGCGCATATGCGCGTACATAAGTTTTTTACCCTTAAAAGGAGTGAAAAACGAGTGAAGGTGCCGCTTCCTCCTTGCGAAGCCTTAGGTATCATAAATGAAAACTTTATCATGCAGAATTGTAATCTGACTTGGTTTACCATGTAAATCAATTTGATTTACTCGGTAATTCAATTTGATTTACTCAGCAATTCAATTTGATTTACTTTGCAAATCAATTTGATTTACAATGAAGGGAGGCATCTTTTACATCTGTTATTGTTACTGGTATCAAGGGAATCAAGGGTGATAAGGGATGTTGTCCTTGAAATCTATCAATCTGTCAGCCTATCTGTCAGCATGCAAGCAGTTGTCTGTCAGTGTGTTAAATCCTCTCGCTGATAGATTGACAGATTTTTCTTGATTTTTAAAACTTAGGTATATTTTTTTTGAGGAGAAATGAGGTGATCATACTCACGTTCGAAAAAATGCAAATAAAATTTGCTTTTTTACTCACTTATTCGTATCTTTGCACCCGCAAAGTGAAAAAACAGGTCTACTGCCGCGATGGTGGAATGGTAGACACGAGGGACTTAAAATCCCTTGGCCAGTAATGGCTGTGCGGGTTCGAGTCCCGCTCGCGGCACTAAGACAGCAGATGCAGCAGTTCTCTGAATTGCTGCATTTTGTATAGTCGCTCATGAGGGAACTCCTCCGATTTCTCCAGTTCCCACACCACATGATAGGGGATATACGCTGCCCATGCACCAGCCTGCAGTGCCGGAGCGATATCACTGCGGAACGAGTTGCCCACCATCAGCGTCTCCTCCGGAGCCACGTCCAGGTTCTCACACAACTGCCGGTATTCCGTCACTGTCTTGTTCGACACCGTCTCCAGACGGCAGAAATACTGCTCCAGTCCCGACCGCCTCAGCTTATCCTCCTGATCCATCAGCTCACCCTTGGTGAACACCACCAGGCGGTAGCGCCGTCGTTGCACCAGTGCCTCCAGTGTCTCCTGCACCCCCGGCAGTGGTGTTGTCGGAAACCGCAACAGCTCCTTTCCCATGTCGATAAGACGCATCACGTCATCACCACTGATCTCCCCGTGCGATATCCGCACCGCATTCTCGATGAGCGACAGGGTGAACGCCTTCGTGCCATACCCCGTCAGCGACAAGTTCCGGTGCTCGGTGGCAAACAGTCCCTCGCTCACCTCCTTCCTCGTCGCCCACGGCTTCAGCAACTCCGCACACCGCTCCTCCACCGAGTCAAACCACGACTGGCAGTCCCACAGCGTATCATCCGCATCAAAAGCTATCACCCTAAACTCTCTCTTCATTTTATTTCTTTACCTTTTCCCTCAACTCTATCGAATTGATAATATTCTGCCACAGCACATAACAGCCTGCCCCTATCGATGCCACCGGATGCAGATACATATACGACACCCAGATACTCAGCGCCGTGTTCTTCTGGAACAACCCCTGCCCACTGTTGATACGCTCCCCTAAGTAGCGACCCACCAGCCGTCCGATACCGAACTGCACCCAGCATAATGCGAAGGTACCCACGGCAATGGCAGCCAGCATCAGTAGCGAAGCCTCGCTATGCACGATATTCTTCACCGTGATACCCGTTGTTATCGACAGAGACACTGCCCAGCAGTAGAAGCTAAGGTCTGGTACTGACACTATTTTACGGCATACTCCCTTCGCATAATGCTGCATTACCCATCCCAGTACCAGGGGCAGCAGTAACACATACGACACTTTCTCCAGTATCGTCAGGAAAGCCTCCGTGAACGCTACGTCAGCCGTCGGCTCCAGCATCGGGAACACCAGTGGTATCAGCAGTGCCGAGGCAACCGACGACAGCAGCACATACGATGACATCGTCGATATATTACCCCCCAGCTTACCCACCACTACGGGTGATGCCGAGGCTGCGGGACCTATGATACATGTCAGCAGTGACTCCCAGAACAACTTGAAACCTGAATTCTGAATCCTGAAACTTGAATCCAGCCGCTCACTGTCCACCGCCAGTGCAATCACCAGACCCACCAGCAGCAGTTGTGCGAGGAGCACCCCTGCGTGCCACTTATGCGGTCTCATATCATGGAAGTCCACCTTACAGAATGTCACGAAGAGCGTGGCGAACACCGTGACGGGGAATAGCGTGTCGAAGACCGGGCTCAGCATATTCCCTGTCTCGTCCAGTGCCGGTACGAGGTAGAATGTCAAGTAACACACCGTCCCCGTAGCAATAGCCACCGGCAATGTCCAGTCCTTGAGAAAACGCACGATTCGCATAGTTTCTGAAAAATCTTTTGCAAAGGTACGCATTTCTTTAAAAATTTTATTATCTTTGCACCAGAATCTTTTGAATATCAATTATTCATAAAAGTATTCATTACGTTATGTTAGTAAATACATTTTGTGCCGCCGTCAATGGACTGGAAGTCAATACGGTAAAAGTAGAAATCAGTATGACGAGAGGGGTGCAGTTCCACCTTACAGGACTTGCCGACACTGCCGTTAAGGAGAGTCACGACCGCATCAGGGCAGCTCTTCAGAACATGGGGTTTAAAATGCCTGTGATGGATATCACCATCAACTTGTCACCTGCCGATATTAAGAAAGAGGGCTCCGGCTACGACCTTCCTCTTGCTATAGGTATCTTGGCTGCCAATGGAAAGATCACCTGTGATTGTCTTAACGAATATATGATGGTGGGAGAGTTAGGTCTTGATGGAAAGCTACAGCCTATCCGCGGTGCCCTGCCCATCGCCATCAAGGCACGTGCGGAGAAGTTCAAGGGTCTCATTGTTCCCCGGCAGAATGTTCGCGAGGCAGCAGTCGTTAATCAGGTGGATGTATACGGCATGGACTCTCTGATGGAGGTCATCCAGTTCTTCAACGGCTCCAAAGAGTTTACCCCTACGGTCGTTGACACCCGCCGGGAGTTCTATGATCACCAGGATGCGTTTGAACTCGATTTTGCGGATGTCCGGGGGCAGGAAAGTGTGAAGCGTGCCCTGGAGGTTGCCGCTGCCGGTGGTCATAATCTGATTATGATCGGTCCTCCGGGTTCTGGAAAGTCAATGCTTGCCAAGCGACTTCCGGGTATTCTTCCTCCCTTGTCGCTCAGCGAGAGTCTGGAGACGACCCAGATTCATAGTGTGGCTGGCAAGTTGTCACGTGATACCAGTCTGATATCGCAGCGTCCTTTCCGTGCTCCTCATCATACCATCTCACAGGTGGCACTGGTGGGTGGCGGTAACAATCCCCAGCCTGGGGAGATCAGTCTTGCCCATAACGGTGTCCTCTTCCTTGATGAGATGCCCGAGCTCTCACGCAGTGTACTGGAAGTTTTGCGGCAGCCGTTAGAGGACCGTAAGATCTCGATTAGCCGTGCCAAGTATAATGTGGAATACCCTTGTTCCTTTATGCTCATCGCCTCCATGAACCCCTGTCCGTGCGGCTATTATGGTGACCCCACCCATCATTGCGCCTGCACCCCAGGACAGATACAACGCTATATGAATAAGATCAGCGGACCATTGCTTGACCGCATCGACATCCACTGTGAGATACAGGCAGTACCTTTTGCACAACTCTCACAGATGCAGAAGGGGGAGCCGTCGGCAGTCATCCGCGAACGGGTGATAAAAGCCCGCAACATACAGACCGAGCGTTTTAGCTCCCTCCCTAAACAAGGAGGGCTGGGGAGGGTCTACTGCAACGCTCAGATGACGGAGCGTATGCTCCATGAGTTCGCAGAGCCCGACAGCGACTCGCTCGACATGCTCCGTATGGCGATGGAGCGTCTGAAACTGTCTGCCCGTGCTTATAACCGTATCCTGAAGGTGGCACGTACCATCGCTGACCTTGCCGGCAGCGAGAAAGTGGAGTCCATGCATATCGCTGAGGCTATCGGCTACCGCAGTCTGGATAGGGGAGACTGGGCAGAGCGAGGTGTATGACATTCATTCATTTATTGCATCGGGAAAACTTTCTTGCCCTCGAAAGTAAGCTTGAATACCGTTTTTCCTTTAAATACGGTTTCGAGAACCTGGATATCTTGAATCTGGTCGGCAGGAGTGGTCTCGATGTCACTGTCCAAGACAACCAGTTCTGCCGATTTACCCACTTCAATGGAGCCGGTAACCTGTTCCAGATGAGCCTGGTATGCCGTGTGGATAGTATGTGCCTGAAGAGCCTGCTTCAGGCTGACACACTCCTCTGGCATGGCGGCTGGAACATCCTTGTACAGCTCGTAGGTCAAATCTATCTTAACCAGTCTGCGTGTCATCGCCACCTGAATACCGGCAAGACCGTAGGCGGCATTGACAAAGAAGTCTGAGCCGTAGGCACATACCACGCCATTGTCTATCAAAGACTTGCTGGGATAGGATTGTCGGGCAACCTCCTCGCCCCAGTAGTCTGCCATGATGGGTTGTGAGGTGGGACAGTCGCTGAACCATCCTGGCTGGTTGCTGGCAATGATATGGCTCTTGCCCATGCGTACCCTGTCTTCAGGGGTTATAAAGGTGCAGTGGGCAATGATGTTCCGGATATCGGGATTGGGGTACTGCCGTTGTGCATTCTCATAGCAGTCGATGACTTTGCGGATGGCATAATCGCCCATGGCATGCGTATGGATACTGAAACCTTCCTTGTTGGCAAGCGCCATCGATTCCTGCATGTGGTCTTCATCCCATAGCAACGGTGCACGAGTACCTGCCAAGTCGGCACCAGCCGTCTCGACAAAGGGCTCCAGCATGGAGAGGGTCCCGTCGGCAAAGTATTTCACGGTATCAACCTTAAACAGTCCATCTACATCATATTTGGTGCGATTGGCAATGGCTTTCTTAAGGTCTTCTTCCCGTGTGGGGTCGTTGACATTGTGAACACCAGACACTCTGGCAGTAAATTCGCCATTCTTTGCCATCTCCGTAAGCACGTTGTAGGCGGGCTCTATCTGCTGACAGTCGCAGAGCAGCGTGTATCCTTTTGCATTGAAGATGTCAAACGTCTGCTTTATGCAGTCGTAATGCTCCTTCGTCGAGAACTCATAGTTAGGAATACGGTCAATGATGGGAATATAGGCAACAGGCTCCTTGATATAGCCGCTTGGACTCCCGTCGGCTTCCTTGACTATCAGACCGTTTTGGTCGTCAGTGTCTTTCGTGATACCAGCAGCCTCCAGTGCCTTCGTGTTCAGCAGCACACGGTGTCCGCAGAACGACATGAGGACTGCAGGCTTATCGGGTACGACAACATCAATGTCATGTCGGGTGAAGGGGCGTACGATGCCCTGAAGGGTCCCTGAGAACCAGGCTCTGTCCCAACCCAGTCCTCTGATTACCAGAGCATCCTTGTGTTCTGCCACATAGGCTCTCAGCATATCTTGTATCTGTTTGACCACACCCTCCGGTGTGTCCGTCTTGGGATTGGGTACAATACTGCTAAAGCTGCACGTACCGAATTTCTTCGCGGCATGGGCGAGGTGCATGTGTGCATCGCCAAGACCGGGGATGACGCTCTTGCCGTTGCAATTAACAACTTCGGTGTCATTGCCTATCCATGCTTCAACACCTGCTTCGTTTCCAACGTATGCGAATTTGCCGTCCTTGATGGCAAGCGCCTCCGCATGTGTTTCCGTTCCGTCCAGTGCGACGGAATAGATCTTCGCATTTCTATAAACTTTGTCTGCTACCATATCGTTTCTGTATTATCTGATTTTTAGCAATTTTAATAGTTTGCCCGCATCCACTCGATGATACGAAGGAAAAAGGTCAGTGCCGATGTCTCGTGATTGGTTATGCCAAGTTCCTTTGTCGTTGCCGAGCTGTACTCGCCGACAAATTCTTGTGTTTTGATGTCATGATCCTTTAGGAACTTGCTCATGGCGTAAAAGTTCTCCACTGGTACGACATCATCGTTCGTATCGTGGAAGAGCATCACATCCAAATCGCTACGAGGTGTCCATCCACTGGTGAGGGCATCTTCTCTGAACGTTTCCTTGAATCGGAGTGATAGTGGACTATTGGTATCGAGGACTGCCGCTGTGCAGAAGTCACCCGTCTTCTTGGTCTTGATGAGTTCCTCGTCAAGTGCTTTACGTTTATACTTCTTGCTGAGGAACCACTCTTCGAAGTTCTTTGCCACGGGATCCTTCAGATAGTCGTTGATGCCGTAACCCAGGCGGAAGAAGTAGTTGAAGGCATAGAGCACGTTACAGACGGTGCTTGGCATTTCGGTGTTTCCTTTGCTGATGGCATCATACATCGAGTTGATGTCGTAGGGACCGTCGCCGGCGAAGGCTCGTTTCACCTTTACTTCTGGATGACGCTCTGAAATCTCGCGCAAGACACCTATCGTGGTCTGAGCCCCCTCCGAATAGCCTGCAATGACAAAGTCGTCGCCTTTCTTCACTTTCAAGTCTTCTATCATCCGCTTTGCTGCGAGATAGGCATCGAGCGAGGCACGGCCATTAGCCCGTGAGATACAGTATGCCTGCGGTTCTTTCTCGGTGATACCGAAGCCGTAGTAGTCGGGTGCCACGACGATGAAGTTGGTGAGGGCTGCACCTGTTGGGAACTCAACAGCCCCACGCGAAGGTGCCTGTGTGGTAGCGTAGATGGTGAAGTGATTATAGAGTAAAATACCATTGAAAGACTTATTATCTTTGATGAGTGACTTGTCAACTGTAATGGTACCGCTGAGGGTGCAGGGATTGCCGAAGGGATCGATGGAGGGGTAGTTGAACACGTAGTTCATCAGGTTGTCGGAAATCAGCACAGGGATACTATCGGTGATGCAGGCAGGTGGGAGGGTGGACTTTGCCATCCAGTCCTGAATCAAATCGCTCTTTCCGCTGTCAGCCTTGGTAAGCGTCCCTTTATGGGATGCATTACTGAAAGTGACAGTACCCTGATTACAATTCAAATTCATCTGACCAATATCGACGAAATTGTTGTGATTCCCCGTACTGTCTGTTCCAGCCGACCTGAGTGTCTTGTCTGTCTTGGGGGCATCCAGAATGATATGCCCGTCGGCTGTTACCTGCCATGTGAACGGTGCATCTGTCGGACCGCCGTAAGTCTCAAGAGGCTCGTTGAACTCGTCGTCAAACACTGACAGCGCGACATAACCCGTGTGGTCGGCTTTCACCTCCATTGTAATCATGGCGCGGTTGAAGGGCTTCCCTTTCTCAGTCACATCCTTGTAGTCGAAATCTTCATACCACAGTCCGATGAGGTCCTTTTCCATCTCCTGCTGACTGGGGCTTGGGATGTTGTCTGTCTTGTCTGTGCAGGAAACCATCCCCCAACCCATGCAGATGATGG
This sequence comes from uncultured Prevotellaceae bacterium, assembly GCA_902776195.1. GTDB lineage: Bacteria > Bacteroidota > Bacteroidia > Bacteroidales > Bacteroidaceae > Prevotella. The sequence goes on from CACYPF010000006.1 coordinate 174,343, forward strand.
TGACCATCATCCAGTTTTTGACTATGTAGAAAAGTTGGGTCGAATTAAATGTCTTCATAAATCAATATTTTAGGTGTAAAAGTACTTAAAATTCCACAAAACACAGCACGAATGATTTCATGTAGTAGTGCAAGAGAGCTGATTCCCCCCCTCGAATAGTTGGTATCTGTTCTTCAGTATAGCTACGTCAGCATCAGTTGCCGTCGAGAGATTACCACTGCGTACCAGTCTGTCGAAACAGATGGTGCGTCCGTCTTGCATGACGAGACCACCCATGTCTCGGCTGTTTTCAATACCTTCAAATGTGATGACGCGCTCACGTGGCTTAGACGTGTTGTTGTCCGAATCGGAGGTACACGCTGCGAATATATTCATGCCACAGAAGATGGCGACAAACATCCTTAAAGTTTTTTTCATATCTGTCTTTTTTGTTTGTTGTGATTAGTCGCATACAAAAATACATTAAAAATCTCAACCTACCAAAAAGGGCATCCAATTTTCATATATATCGGAAAAAATAAATTATAGGTTTAGTTTCTTATCCATGGATCTAAATGAAAGAGTCCCTGCGGTGCGGGATGCACGCAGGGACTCTTATATTGAATTCAAACTAAGATGCTTATGCTTCAGTGTCGTCCTCACGGATGGTCTTACCCATCACGAGGAAGGCGGTAGGTGCCGCGATGAAGATAGACGACAGCGTACCGAAGATAACACCGAGGATCATGGCGAAGGAGAAGCTGCGGATGCTGTCACCACCGAGGATGAAGATACACAGCAACACAATCAACGTGGTCACGGAGGTGTTGATGGTACGTGCCAAGGTCTGGTTCAAAGAGGCATTGAACAGGCTCTGACGGTCACGTTTCGCATACAGGTTGAAGTTCTCACGGACACGGTCGAAGACCACCACCTTATCATTGATAGAGTAACCTATTACGGTCAGGATAGCACCGATGAAGGTCTGGTCAATCTCCAGTGACATGGGAACCCAGCCCCACAGTACGCTGTAGAAGCCGATGACGATCAATGCGTCGAGGGCGAGGGCAACGATAGAACCTACAGAGTAAGCGACGTTGCGGAAGCGTAGCAGGATGTACAGGAAGATAGCGATCAAGGCGATGATGACGCTGATGATAGCACCATAGGTGATGTCCTTGGCAACAGACGGTCCTACCTTTGAAGAGCTAATGATAGAGCCTCCCTCACGGACATCAGGGTTCTTGAAGGCATCGACACTCGCCTGATTGACGAAACCTGCCTTCTTCAATGCGTTATATAGAATAGTCTCTGCCTTGTCGTCAACCTGCGGGTTGTTGGACTCGATATCCCAGTTGGTGGAGATACGGACGGTCTTGCCGTCGGTACCGAGGGCGATAACACTGGTGTTAGCCTCCTTGCCGGCATTCTCGCCAATGGTGTTGACGAAAGCACCGCCGAGGGCGAGACGTACCTGCTCAACAGGAACCTCCTTGTCGAGGGTTACTACGTAGTTACGACCACCGGTGAAGTCGATGCTCTGGCTGAGTCCGCGGACAACGAAGCTGACGCAGAACAGGATGGCTGCAACACCCCAGATGGTGAATGACTTCTTATACATACCCATGAAGTTGAACTTGGTGTTCTGCATCATGTTGCGGCTATAGGCGGTAGAGAAGGTGAGGTTCTGCCACTTGTCTTTCTTCATCTTGGCATCGTAGACCAGACGGGTCATGAAGACAGCGGTGAAGAACGATACGCAGATACCAATCATCAATGTCGTTGCGAAACCACGGATAGGACCTGTTCCGAAGACGTAAAGGATGATACCCGTAATCAATGACGTGAAGTTGGAGTCGAAGATAGCACTGAACGCATTCGAGTAACCGAGGTTCAGAGACTCTTTCACACTATGACCCTTGCGCAGTTCTTCCTTTGTACGCTCGTAGATGAGCACGTTAGCATCCACTGCAGTACCCAGTGTCAGTACGATACCGGCAATACCGGGCATCGTCAGTGCCGCCTGGAACGAGGTGAGGATACCGAGGGTGAAGAACAGGTTGAACAGCAGGGCGCAGTTGGCGAGCATACCGGGGATGAAGCCGTACAGCATCACCATGTAAATCATCAGCAGCACGAAAGCTACGACGAATGAGATGATACCCTGTTTGATAGACTGGGCACCGAGTGACGGTCCAACGACTTCCTCCTGTACGATGCGGGTAGGTGCCGGCATTTTACCAGAGTTCAGCGTGTTGGCAAGGTCTTTCGTGTCCTCAATTGTGAAGTTACCCGTGATGGAGGAGTTACCACCGTCAATCTGGGTGAGGATACGGGGGGCGCTATAGACAACGTCGTCGAGGACGATGGCAACACCACGTCCGATATTCTGCTTGGTGATCTGTGACCAGCGGCGGGCACCGTCAGAGTTCATCTGCATGGATACAGAGGGGTGACCCATCTGGTCGAACTCGTCCTTGGCACCTGTGATGACATCACCCTCCAGCGGAGCACGTCCGTTGGGCTCGGTGATCTTCAGGGCATACAGTGCAAAAATCTCACCCTTGGTGTTCTCACCGAAGTCCTCTGCCTTGGCACCCCAGCGGAGCTTACACTCAGCAGGAAGTACCTGGCGGGCAATATCGCTGTAGATGACCTTGTTGACATCAGCGGTATCACGGGCATTGGCATAGCCGACGATGGCGAGTCCTTGTGGAACGGGCTGGAAGACAGCGAACAATGGGTTCTGCTTCAGTGCGGCTTCCTTTGCCTTGGCATCAATTGCCTTATCGTTTTTCTTAGCGAGCTTGGAGGCAAGGTCATTGGCAGCGACAGCTGTTGTGTCAGCGGTAGCGGCGGCAGTGTCGGTAACCTCTGCCTCACCGCCGGTGGCGGCATATTTCTGGTTCAACTGTGAGAGCAGCGGTGCGATCTCCTGTGAGTTATAGGTCTCCCAGAACTCCAGGTTGGCACTTCCCTGCAACAGCTTACGGACACGCTCAGGCTCCTTGATACCAGGCATCTCCACCATGATACGACCACTCTGTCCCTCCAACTTCTGGATGTTAGGCTGTACCACACCGAACTTATCGATACGGTTACGAACCACGTTGAATGAGTTGTCAACGGCAGATTGTACCTCAGCACGGAGGGCACGCTCTACCTCGGCATCGGAGCTGCTGGTGCTCACCTTACCCTTCATCTGCTGGGTGGCGAAGACAGCTGCCAGGGGGCGACCGTTGCTGTTCTGCTTCCAATACTTGATAAACAGGGAGATGAAGTCATTCTGACTGGTCTCCTCTTCTTTCTTCGCCTCTTCCATTGACTTTTTGTAGGCTGCGTCCGTCTTGTGGTCTGCCAGTACGTCGACAACGTCGGGCACTGACACCTCAAGAATCACGTTCATACCGCCTTTCAGGTCAAGACCAAGGCCGATCTCCATCTCGCGGCACTGCTTGAATGAGTAGATTCCGCAGTACACCTTCTCGTTCATGATAGAGTCGAGGTACTCCTGACCGGCTTCCTCACTCATGGCAGCTGCCTTGTTCTCATGGTAGCGTGTCACAAACGAGAAGGAGAGGTAGAAGCAGCACACGAGGATCAGAACGAGTGCGATAAACTTAACGATTCCTTTGTTTTGCATTGTTGTTATATTATTAATTTTTTACGATTCCGCAATTTTAGCCTGCAAATATACGTATTTTTCTTCACTTACCGAAATTTATTCAGGAAATTCGCATTTTTTTCAGTCTTTTCCACCTATTTTAAACCAACAGACGATAGGATAATGGTCGCTGGCATCGATTTTTGAGTCTACATGGCACCGATAGGGTGTCAGTTCGGCAGAGCAGAATATATGGTCGATACGGAAGGGGAATCCTTTCTGGTTGTATGACAAGCCGAGTCCCTTGCCGGTGGCGACATAGCAGTCGTTCAACTCCTGGGCGATGCGGTGGCGGGTGTACGAGATGGGGTTGTCGTTGAAATCGCCACAGAGCAGGATGGGGTATTGGCGATGTTCCCGGATATAGCGGCAGACAGCCTCCACTTGCGGGGCTCGCTTATTTGCTGACTCAGAAAGGGTTACCAGCAGACGTTTAGACTCTTGACGGGCGGTGTCACCATGCATCTCACCTTTCAAGATATCCTTATAGGCAGAGCGTATCTCATTGTTGAGGTGGGTACCCTCGAAATGGTTGTTGATGACCAGCAGGGTGTCGCACCCCACCTGCAGGTACCATGCGGCACTACCGTTGTTGATGGAGCGGTAAGGGATACGTTCCTTGCGGATTATCGGGAACCGGGTATGGATGCCAACCCCGTTGAGGTAGTCGGTGTTATTGAACATCAGGGTGTCGTTATAGGGATATCTCTTTTCGTAGTGTTTGAAACAATACCGCCGCCATGTGTCATTGTCCTCCTGGATACAGACGATGTCGGCATCCTCAGCGAAGAGATAGTCACGAACGGTCTCAAATCCCTGTTCGTACTTGTTGTTGCCACTATAGCCACAGACATTGTAGCTGATGACCTTAAGAGTACTGTCGGGAACCTCCTGTGCCCGCAGGTTAAGGGGCATATATATAGTAATAGGTACGTAGGCGAGGGCGAAACCCAACAGGGGAATCCAGATCATGCGGAACTTGAAGATGACCCAGAATAACAGGAAGGCAAGGTTAGCGAGCAGGAAGAGAGGGAATGTCATTCCGAAGCACGATAAGACGGGATGGTCGGAAGGACTTAGACGGTCGGAATAGCCGATGAGCGTCATCACGATGATGGTGACGATATTAGCGCCTGCCAGCATCTGGGCGGTGAATGTCTTTAACTGCTTAATCAAGACTGCTGACTTTGGTCGAATAATTTTTTCTTCTCCTCTTTCGTCAGGCTGTCATACCCACTCTTGCGAATCTTGTCGAGGATGGCGTCTATCTCTGCTTGGTTGGCACGGGGTTTCTTTGGAGGCTCCTGAGGCTCATCGGGCTCGTCTGCCCAGCGACGGCGGTTGCTGTTAGCGCGCTGCTGACGCTCGTCGAACCGGCGCTTCATATTGTCGAAGAACTCCTGTCCGCGACTACGGCCGAAACCACTGCCGTTGCCGGGGTGATTGCGCCAATAACGAATCATGATGAAACCGAAGAGCATACCACCGAGGTGGGCGGTATGGGCTACACCGTCACCGGGACCGCTGAGGGCGGAGAACAGTTCAATGGCGATATAACCGACTACGAGCCACTTCGCCTTGATGGGGAAGGGGAACGGGATGATGAACAACCGTTCGTTGGGAAACGTCATGCCGAAAGCAAGCAGGATGGCATAGACGGCACCAGAGGCTCCGATGGTTGTCCATAGGTTGAGGTAGTCGGCGGTCGCCATGACAGTTCCTCCGAGATTGACATTCTCATAGGCTGCCAGTCCCTCCGCCATATAGTTGATGTACTGTGCCAACTCCTGTACCAGACCAGCACCGATGCCGCATGAAATGTAATAAAAAAGGAACTTCTTGGGACCCCATACGCGCTCAATCACTGCACCGAACATCCAAAGGGCAAACATATTGAAAAAAATGTGGGTGAAGCCCCCATGCAGGAACATGTAGGTAATCAACTGGTAAAGGTGGAAGTCCTTTGCCATGAAAAAATGGAGTCCCAGCATTGAGGTCAGGTCGATGCCGCGTGACTCAAATATCCAAGTGGCAATGAACGCCAGGAAATTGACGATCAGCAGATTCTTGGTTGTTGCCGGTATATTGTTCATCATTGTTGCTACTTGCTATGAAACTTTCTATTCTGTTCTATTACAGCGAATTTCACTATTTTGTGTGCAAAATTACGAAAAATATCTGTTTTTTGATACAAAATAAAGGGTATATGCATTTTTTTTCAAGAAAAATCTCACTTTTTTCGCATTTTTGTTTGTTTTTTTAATTCTTTCTCCTATATTTGCAGAGAATTCGAGTACGAAATCGACTTAAACTATTAATATTTAATTTTTAAACAACAACAATTATGAACAAGACAGAATTAATTGAGAAGATCGCAGCCTCTGCAAACCTGACTAAGGCTGACTCTAAGAAAGCATTAGATGCTACTATCGATGCTATTATCGAAGCTCTGACAAAGGGTGACAAGGTTCAGCTTGTAGGTTTCGGCACATTCGCAGTTTCTGAGAAGCCTGCTCGTGAGGGTATCAATCCTGCTACCAAGCAGAAAATCAAGATTGCTGCTAAGAAGGTGGCTAAGTTCAAGGCTGGCGCAGAGCTTGCAAAGGTTGTGAATAAATAATTTTTGTCAAGAAAAATGAAAGAGGCTTCCGTAAAAGGAAGCCTCTTTCATTTTTAGGTGGGTCAACCTTAGTTATATTTATTTGGGTTGTTTTCCAATATAAGCGAGAATGCCACCGTCAACATATAGGATATGTCCGTTAACTGCATCAGAAGCCTTGGAGGCAAGGAAGACTGCGGGACCAGCCAGTTCGTCAGGGTCGAGCCAGCGACCGGCGGGAGTCTTGGCACAGATAAAGGAGTCAAATGGATGACGGCTGCCGTCTGGCTGACGCTCACGGAGGGGAGCGGTCTGCGGGGTAGCGATATAGCCAGGACCGATGGCATTGCACTGAATGTTATACCCTCCATACTCTGAGCAGATGTTGCGGGTGAGCATCTTCAGACCACCCTTGGCGGCAGCATAGGCACTGACTGTCTCACGTCCTAACTCAGACATCATCGAGCAGATATTGATGATCTTACCCTCACGGCGCTCCATCATCTCGGGGATGACGGCTTTTGTCATGATGAACGGTCCTACAAGGTCGATATCAATAACTTGTTGGAACTCCTCGCGTTTCATCTCGTGCATGGGGATGCGCTTGATGATACCGGCATTGTTGACGAGGATGTCAATCTTACCTAACTCACGACGGATGTCAGCCACCATTTTGTTGACTTCCTCCTCGTTGGTGACATCACAGATATAGCCGTGTGCCTCGATACCCTTTGCCTTGTATTCCGCAAGTGCTTTATCCATATGCTCTTGTCCACGGCAGTTAAAGGCGATCTTTGCACCGGCGTTAGCCAGTGCCTCAGCGATAGAGAAGCCGATGCCATAGGCGGCACCTGTGACAAGGGCGGTCTTTCCTTCTAATGAAAATAGATTTGTCATAATAGTTATATTTTTAAGTAATAATGATACTAAATGCAAAGGTAGCAATTTTTTTTGAACTGCTACCTTTTTATCATACGTTTTAAGTTTGATTAATACTTAAAATTCCAGAACCAGTGATTGACGGGGTCGCAGACGGAGGTCATCGGAGAGATCGTACCAGCGTCCAGTGAGGATGTCTTTCGCCCGTTTGACATCTCCAATCACCTCGGCATAGCGTTTTATGGGCATTGTGGCTTCCTGACGGGTGCCGTTGAGGATGACGAGAGCTGTCTTTCCTTGGTATTGGCGTGCAATGACATAGATGCCCCCATAGGGGATGAACTGTGTCTGCTTACCTTTGATAATCACGTCGTTACCCTGTCGCCAGTGCAACAGCCGACTGGTCCATCGGAACATGTCCTGCTCAGCCTTGGTACGTCCCTCCTTCGTGAAGGCGTTGTGTTTATCACTAGGGAATCCACCAGGGAAATCTTTGCGTACGTTGCCGTCGGTAACCTCTTTGGTACCGTTCATCAGAATCTCTGTGCCATAGTAAATCTGAGGGATACGCTTGACTGTCAGTAACAACGTGAGTGCTTGTTTAAGGGCAAGGGTATCACGTCCGTTCCCCAGAAAGCGGTCGGTGTCATGATTGTCGATGAAAGCCATGACAGACGAGGGGTTGGGGTAGAGATAGTCATAGACAAACGAGTTATAGATACGGTTCAGACCGTTCCACCATGCGTCCGTCTCTTCATTCTTCGCTTGGTTGAGCTTGTCGAAGAACGAGAAGTCCATGACGGTCTTCAGGTAACTGTTGTCCTTGGAGAGCTTACTGTCCTTCTGCCAGGCAGCAGTATAGGCAGGATCGGTTACCCATGTCTCACCAACAGTGTTGAAGTTTGGATATTCCTCGTCGAGTTCCTTCATCCACTGTGCCATGGCATCAGCATAGGCATAAGGGTAAGTGTCCATGCGGATGCCGTCGATACCCACCGTCTCTATCCACCAGATACTGTTTTGGATGAGGTAGCGCATCAAATGCGGGTTATGCTGGTTCAGGTCGGGCATGGTAGGCACGAACCATCCTTCTGTTGTCTCTTTCAGGTCTATCTTGGAGGCATAGGGGTCCTTGACGGGAGTCAGTTTATAACTGGTCTGCAGATACATACTCTCTTGTGCGTCCTTCAGCCATTCCGGGGTGTTCAGCCAGTCTTTCGATGGCATGTCTTTGGTCCATGGGTGCTCGAAGCCTGAGTGGTTGAAAATCATATCCATCACCACCTTCAATCCCTTAGCATGTGCCTCGTCCACCAGTCGGCGGTAGTCCTCGTTCGTTCCAAAGCGGGGATCCACCTTGTAATAATCGGTGGTGGCATAGCCATGATAGGTGGAGAACCCGTTCTCCGTATCGGGGGAGTTGTTCTCCAAGACAGGTGTCAGCCACAATGCTGTGACACCAAGCTCACAGAAATAGTCCAGGTGCTCACGGATGCCGTTCAGGTCGCCCCCATGTCGCAACGACGGCTGACTGCGGTCTTCCCGATAAGGGCGCATACCTTTGACCTGCGGGTTGTGACCGGCACCCTGCGCAAAGCGGTCTGGCATCAGCATATAGAGTACGTCGGCATTGGTGAAACCCTTTCGCTGGCTGCCTGCCATCTCTCGTTGTCTCAAAGGATAGTCTACTTTTAGCTTGTCAAATTTTAACGTTATTGTTCCCGGCTTGGCTCCCTGCAGGTTCAGATATACCAGCAGGTAGTTGGGAGAGTCCAGACGTACCACACTGTCGATGCGGACATCAGGATAGTCGGTTGTCACCTCCTTGACAGCGGCAATCTCCTTGCCGTACACCATTAGTTGCAGTTGGGGGTTCTTCATCCCCGCAAACCAGCAGGAAGGTTCTATCTTGTCGATTTTTACTGCAGCGTTCATACTCATTATATGCAACGTAAGAAGTCCTAATAATATTGTTCGTTTCATAGGGGTGTATTTTTAGTGATGTATAATCAATGCAGATTGTGGCAGGACGGTCACCTCCGTGCCATGGCGGGTGCCCAGTCCTTGCTCGTCGATACGTCCGTTCTCGCAGACAACGGTATAGGTGTCCTGAGGAACCGTGATGCGTTGTGGAGTCTGAGAGGCGTTCAGGATAACAATGATCTGTTGCCAGTCGTCTATACCCCTCAGGTCTTTCAGTCGGAAGGCGACCACCTGCTGTGGGCTCTTCAGGAACTCCAGGTGTTGACGGACAAGGTCGGCAGTGCCCAGTCGGAAGGCTGGGTGATGCTGACGCAGGGCGATGAGTCGTTGATAATACTCGAAGACCTGCGGATACCGCTGGAGGTTTGACCATTCCAGGCGGTTGACGCTGTCGGGTGACTCAAAGGAGTTATGAACCCCCTTCTTGTCACGTAGCAGTTCCTCACCACTCAGCATGAAAGGAATACCTTGCGAGGTGAAAACGGCTGTCTGGGCAAGGAGGTCGAGACGAATCAACTCATCCATCGTCATGCCAGGCTTACTGGTCTTCAGACGGTCTACCAGACACATATCGTCATGGCAACTCACATAACTCATCATCTGGGTAGGCTCGCCAGCCCAGGGCTTTGTTGAGTAGTTGACCTTCGTCATGTCGACCTGCGGGTGCTCGATCGCTCCTGCAATACCGAATTTCAGGCTTTCCTCACAGTCGGGAACACCGATGAGGAAACCGCCTTTGGTGTCGTCGCTGAAAGGACCACGCAGGGCATCGCGTATCTCGTCAGAGAAAGCGGCGATATGCGGCATCTGCCGTATATTCGCCTTCATACCTAACTGTTCGTCAGGCAGGGCACAGGCTCCGGCACTCCATCCCTCACCATAGATAAGGATATGGGGGTCGATGCCGTCCATCATCTGACGGATGGCATTCATCGTCCCGATATCATGAACACCCATCAGGTCGAAGCGGAAACCGTCCACGTGGTATTCGTCATACCAGTATCTCACACTCTCCATCATGAACTTCCGCATCATAGGCTGTTCGGAAGCCGTCTCGTTGCCACAGCCAGAGCCGTTGGAGTATGTCGGAGTATTCTGATTACTCTGAGTATTCTGGGTCATCCGATAGTAGTAATCGGGATAGGTACGCTGGAAATTAGAGTGCTCGATATCGTAGGTGTGGTTATAGACTACATCGAGGATCACGGAGATGCCTGCCTGATGGAGTGCCTGCACCATCTGCTTGAACTCACGGATGCGGCAGACAGGGTCATAGGGGGCGGTGGAATAGCCACCCTCTGGCACATTATAGTTGACAGGGTCATAGCCCCAGTTATACTGTGGCTCGTTCAGACGGGTCTCGTCCACAGAGCCGTAGTCGTAACTGGGCAGGATATGGACGGCATTGATACCGAGGTCCTTCAAGTGCTGGATAGCCCATGGCTCGGTCAGGGCAAGGTACTTACCCGGGTGTTTTGCCTCCGGACGTGCTATCGAGAAATCACGATGGTGCATCTCATAGACGATATAGTCTTGGAAAGGACGCAGCACATGGCGGTCGTCAGCCCATCCCTTGGGGTCGGTATCACGCATGTCCAAGATAACCCCTTTCTCACCATTCACCGTTACCGCCTTGGCGAACACACCGGGAGAAGCCTGTCCGTTGACGACAAACTGGTAGGCTTTCCCTTTCTGGTCACCTTTCAGGGTTGCTGTCCAGATACTGTCCTCCCGAAGAGTCATCCCAATACTGTCGTTGTCGACGACCACCATGCACTTGGCATCAGCAGGTGCGAATAACTTGAAAACGGTCTCTTGGGGCGAGTAGGTCACCTCGTCGAAGTGAAACGCCTCTTGCGTTGGCTTGCAAGCAGTCAGTAGCACGACCATTCCTATCAATAAACCTTTTCTCATTGTGTTATCAGTGAAATTGCAAAACCACCACCAGGAGCCTCCGTCAGTCTCAGGGTGTCACCCGCCTTTACCACCTTCTTGGTGATGACGTAAGCCTTGGGATTCTTCTCATAGTGCGCATCCTTAGCATCCGCATAGATGGTACAGTTGTACTTCTTACCTTTATCGAGGAAGTCGAGTTTGATGGTGCTCTGGTGACCATTCTCGTCACACTTGCCGCCGATAAACCAGTTGTCGGTTCCTTTTGCCTTACGTGCCACCGTGATATAGTCGCCAGGCTCCGCCTCTAAATATCTCGAGTCGTCCCAGTCGCAGGCGACATCACGGATAAACTGGAAGGCATCGTCGTATTTCTCATAATGCTCAGGCAGGTCGGCAGCCATCTGCAGTGGACTGTACATTGTAAGATAGAGTGCCAGTGAACCAGCAATCGTGATACGTGCCCATGAAGTATTGTCGCTCCATGTGCTTAACTTTGTCTCGAAGATACCAGGGGTATAGTCCATCGGACCACCTTGCAGACGGGTAAAGGGCAGGATACAGGTATGGTCGGGGTTGTTGCCACCGAAAGCCTCGTACTCTGTGCCTCGCGCACTCTCGCCACCTACCAGGTTGGGATAGGTGCGGCAGAGTCCTGTGGGTCGTGTCGCCTCATGCGAGTTGACCATGATATGGTGTTTTGCCGCCTCTTTGATGACATACAGGTAGTGATTGTTCATCGACTGTGAGTAATGGTGGTCGCCACGAGGGATGATGTCACCCACATAACCCGTCTTCACAGCGTCGTAGCCGTATTTGTTCATCAACGCATACGCCTCCTTGATATGTCGCTCGTAGTTCTGTGTGGAACTGCTGGTCTCATGGTGCATCAGGATCTTCACCCCTTTGGAGTGAGCGTACTCATTGAGCATCTTGATATCGAAGTCGGGGTAGGGTGTCACGAAATCAAAAACATCCCGTTTCCACATATTCGCCCAGTCTTCCCAGCCGACATTCCAACCTTCTACCAACACTTGGTCGAGTCCGTTCTTCGCCGCGAAGTCGATATAACGCTTCACCTTCTCGTTGTTGGCGGCATGTCGTCCATTGGGCTTCACACGCTGCCAGTCTATCTGGTCGAGGTGAATACTGGGGAAATCGTTGGTGTAATGCCAACTCGACTTACCCACAATCATCTCCCACCACACACCACAATATTTCGTGGGGTGGATCCAACTGGTATCCTCAATCTTGCAAGGCTCGTTGAGGTTCAGGATCAGATTGCTTGATAACATGTCACGAGCATCATCGCTGACCATTACCGTGCGCCAAGGAGTATTACAAGGTGTCTGCATACAACCTTTCAGTCCTGTGGCGTCAGGGGTCAGATGGCTGACGAAGGTGAAAGGCTTGGGTAATTGATAAGAGGATGGCTTAGGATTAGGGGTATAGGCGTTGCTGCCGCCACCCAGTTGTGTTGTCAGCGCTTTGGTCTCCGCATCTACCAGTTCGAGGTGCATGGTGGCATAGTCAAGACATGCCGCCTCGTGGATATTGATGTACAAGCCGTCATCAGATTTCATCTGTAAAGAAGTCTGTACACCAGTTGGTGAGAAGACGGCAACAGAGGAGTTTTCCCAGTTGACAGCCTTCTTCATTCGTCCACGAATCTCAGAGAGACGGGTCTGTTGTGTCATCTGCTCCTGTGTGTCATAGTCTCCAGGCAACCACCATGCCATGTGGTCGCCAGCCATAGCGAACTCTGAGTGCTCTTCCTTGATGAGGAAATAGTTCAGTTCCTTTTGTTGTGGGAACTCATAGCGGAAACCGATACCGTCGTCATATACCCGGAAACGGATGATCATCTCACGTGTTTGCGGTTCCACCCACATTCCTTTTGTCTCTGCTTCCTTGGGATAATGGGGAATGTCCAGACGTTGTTCGAGGGTCACTGCATATTCTTGATAATGGTTACGGATATCTCTTGTCTCTCCCCATACAGGTTGCCACGTCTCGTCGAAAGAAGTGGTATTCTCCTCTTTGATGACGAAATGGTCCATCAGGTCAGTCTCACCCTTTCCTTTGGAGGCATGCTTGTCTTTTGCAAGTTCCAGACCGAGTCTGCTGGGTTTAATGACATCTTTGCCCTTATAAGTCATGCAATAAGTGGGAACTCCCTCGTTGACACTGAAAGTCAGCACGATATTGCCGTTAGGTGATTTCACCTCGGCGGCAAGAGCCGTCAAGGGCAGCAGTAATAGTGTTAGGAAAAAGTTAATGCGTCTCATATTATTTTCTTCCGCTTTGTGTGATTAATGTCCTGATGGTCTCGTTGAAATCATCCGCTTCCAGCAAATCCTCTATGTTCAGGTGCATCCGATAACGCCAGTAGTGGCGTGGGTTTGCAGGGATATTGATGCGCTCAGCATTCTGGTCAGGCAACCGTAGGTTCTCGTCTATTGACAACCAGTCCTGCAGGGACAACAGACAGAGCATGGAGGGAGAGGTGAGATGACGGCTTACAATCTCCTTGGCAAGCCAGCCGGGCAGTGGGTGGGGAGCCGCACCGCCTCGGTAAAGCATAGTGTTGTAATAGTCTTGTGTTCGCTCCTCGTCCTCGTCCCACCATTGGCGGAGTGTCGACATGTCGTGGGTGGAGATGGTGCATACGGAGCGGTAAGGGTTGCGTGACAAGTGTCCGAAGCGTACCTTGTCGTCCTTCGGCATCGACTGAATCTCCAACGAGAGGATGCGCAACTCGTTCATCACCCAGGGTACACATTCAGGTACCATTCCTAAGTCCTCAGCACATACCAGCATACGGGTTGCCTGAGTCAGTCGAGGCAGTTTCTTCATCGCCTCCTGATACCAGAAGTGGTTGTTACGACGATAGAAATAGTCATTATAAAGACGATTGAAGTTATATTTCTCGGTATCGTTCAGTTCCTCGTAGGCTTGCTGGTATTGTACGGCGATGCGGGGGTGCCAGCGGTCGTTACGCTTGTGGTCGATCAGGAAGAGACCATCACGGAAGGGGACACCATAGGCGGCAATCTCCTCCTTGCTGAGACCAAGGGCTGGTGCGAACTGTCCCATCAGTCCCGACTTTTCTGGAACGGGAATCTCCCAGATGCGGAAGAAGCCCAGGACATGGTCGATACGGTAGGCATCAAAATATTCTGCCATCTTACGGAAGCGGCGCACCCACCACGCACATCCGTCTTTCAGCATCTCGTCCCAGTTGTAGGTAGGAAATCCCCAGTTCTGTCCATCGGCAGAGAAAGCATCGGGTGGGGCACCCGCCTGTCCGTTGAGGTTGAAGTATTTAGGTTCTACCCATGCCTCCACACCGTCGCGGGAGATACCGATAGGGATATCCCCTTTGAGGATGACACGATGTGCTCTGGCATACTCATGTGCGGCATGCATCTGCTGGTCGAGGTTGTACTGTACGAAATACCAGAACTCCACCTCTTTGTCGGTCTTCTTCAACGCCTTTACCGTTGCCTCCTTGGGCCACTCCGAGAATACTGCCGTACCATATTTGTCACGATAGTAGCAGAAGGCGGCATAAGGCACCAGCCATTCCTTGTTCTGCTCAAAGAACTCCTTATAGGAGGTGCGACGCTTGACACTTGTCCATTCCTGCTCGAATAACGTATGCAGATAGTCTAACTTTGCGGAGAACATCCGTTCGTAGTCAATCTGTGACAGGGCATTCAACTCTTGCCGCAACTGTTCGAATTGTGCCTTCTTCTGGGGGTCTTTTATCTCAGGGAGTTGGCGGAAATCAGTATATTGGGGATGCAGGGCATAGATACTGATACTGTTATAAGGGTAACTGTCCTGCCAGGTATGGGTCATATTGGTGTCGTTGATAGGCAGTACCTGGATGATGCGCTGGTTGGTCTTGTCCGCCCAGTCAATCATCAGTTTAAGGTCTCCGAAGTCGCCCACGCCAAAACTTCCTTTACTGCGAAGCGAGAAGATAGGGATGACTGTACCGGCTCCCTTCCATGGATAGATGGGGAAATATGCCTGCGACAGTTCATAGACCACGACCTCACCATTGTTCATTGGGGGCAGTGCCACGATTCGGTTGGTTCCATTCTCCCATAAGGGTGTGACATCCTCATCCTCGTCAAGCACGACAAACTTAAACTCGATAGTCTGTGGCAGGAGAGCGGCATCCAGACTGATGACCCATTCGTGGCTCTCGTGCTCCACCATTTTCAATGCCCGTTTTGCCTCCCAATTTCCTAACGCATCACCGTTTCCCAATAAGGCAAGGCGCTCGTTATAACGGAGCTGTGGGGCACGTACTTTCAAACGGATGGTCTGACTGAAAGGTGTCTCCTCGCTCATCTCACATTGATGAACGGCAATACAATCGGTAAAAGCAGAAGAATACATATAGGAATCCTCTGGGATGTCAAGCCAGTGGTCATATACCATATAGCGGCTTGCCTTCTGGGCGATAATCTCCAAACGGTGAGGTTCCGTCAACCATTCATGTCGAGTCTCCTTGTCACCATGAAAAACACTATAGTAGTAGTCCAGATGAGTCCCTGTTTTCGCTGCTTTTGTCATCTCATAGGACCAATGGAGCCCGTCAAGGGTTGTCATCTTGTGTTGTGACACTTTGTTCTTGTCTTCCGAGAAGATATTCAGCATCAGGTTTTCTCCAAAAGTGGTCTGATATTCCACATTGAATATTAGTTTCATATCGTCTATATTTTAGTTATGTTTTATTATAATCATGTAAACGTTTGCGCATCTTTACTTCTGACGGATGACCGTCACACAGAAAGCGCCTATTACCAGCAGGCAGGCAGCTACTACCATCATGGTAGACTGGTGACTGCCTACGAGTGAGAGAACAACACCTCCGCAGAGGGCTGCGACGATCTGGGGAATACAAATAGTGCCGTTGAACAGTCCCAGATAAGCTCCCATATGTCCATAGCCCTGCAAGGCATTCGTGACAAAGGTAAATGGCATGGCAAGCATGGCAGCCCAGGCACAACCGATTAGCAGGAAGGGGATAAACTGTAGGTATGCGTCGTGGATAAAGGGGACGACGGCAAAGCCAATACCACCGAGGATGAGGCTGAAGGCGTATGCAGCTTTTGTATTCTTGAATTGTGGCAGGACAGCAGCCCAGATAACAGAACCGATAGCCTGCACTGCAAAGAGAACACCGACCCAGTTGCCTGCCTCTTGGAAGGCTTCGCTGGCAGGATCTGTCGTGTTCCATACCGTCTCGGCGATGGCACCTGTCGAGTAGTTCCACATGTATAGGAAGGCAGCCCAGCAGAAGAACTGTACCAGTCCGACCTTCCAGAATGTGGAGGGGGCTTTGCGTAGCAGTGTCAGCCAGTTGGCGGAATCCTCTTCCTCCTTTTTACTCTCCGCCACTCCATTATATTCCGCATACTCCTGCGGATTCCACTCCTTGACCTTCAAGGTGGTGTAGATGACACAGAGAATCAAAATGGCTGCTCCGATATAGAATGACCAGATCACACTGTCTGGCACCACTCCTTTCTCTGCCACATTACTAATACCTATATAGGTGAAGAAGAAAGGAAACAGGAAACCGACGACACTGCCGGCGTTGCAGAGAAACGACTGGATGCTGTATGCCTTAGTTTTCTGCTCCTCATTGACCATGTCACCCACCAGCATTTTGAAAGGTTGCATCGCCATGTTGATACTGGTGTCGAGGAACATCAGGGCGATAAGCCCGAACATCATGGCAGCACTGACGGCAAGTCCCAAAGAGCCGGCATTAGGCAGCAGGCACATGACCAGTACGGCAGTGGCAGCTCCTATAAATAAATAAGGTATACGGCGACCGAAGCGAGTCCATGTTTTGTCGCTCAGTGTTCCGACAATCGGCTGTACCAGGATTCCCATCAGTGGAGGGAGTATCCAGAAATAGCTCAGATTATGAGGGTCAGCACCCAAGGTGGCGAAAATGCGGGAGATGTTCGCACTTTGCAACGCATACGCTATCTGTACGCCAAAGAATCCAAAACTAAGGTTCCATAATCCCCAAAAGGGTAAATTTGGTTTCTGTTTCATATTATTTTTCTTTTGTTATTACTATATATACTATAGTACCTATAGTGCCTATAGGAACTATATCCTATCTAGTGGTTCCTCTGATGATTAAGCGCGTCCTGACGATTCTGCGCTCCATCTTGTTACGGGGGATCGTTCCCTCCACGTGTCCTATCAGAATATCGGCGGCTTCCTCTCCAACCTTCACGCCCCGCTGCTCTACCGTTGTCAGCATAGGGTCGCAGGCAACGGCACGTTGTCCGTTGGTAAAGCCACAGACAGAGATGTCGTCGGGTACTTTGAAGCCCATGCGCTTCGCTGTATAGAGAATACCTATTGCCGTATCGTCGTTGACGGCAAAAAATCCATTGGGGGGGGTGTCTTTTGACAGTATATCTGGAGTGATGGCCTCTGCGTCAGTCCTGTTATCACAATTATATATAAGGGCAGGATCAGGTTTGATACCGTGTTTCAGGAGAGCGTCCTTATACCCGTTAAAACGGTTCTTGGAAATCTCCAGGGTCATGGAGGAGCCATAGAACGCAATTCTTTTGCACCCAGTCTCTATCAGATGGGTCACCGCATTAAATGCCCCCATATAATCATCCACCACCACGCGGCTGGCATTAACTCCCGTACAGATGCGGTCATAGAAAACCAAAGGGACCCCAGCGTCGATAAGTTGCTGGAAGTGGTCATATTGATGAGTGTCTTTCGCCTGTGAGACGATAATGCCACAAACCTTGTTCTCATAGAATGACCGGCATATCTTCACTTCTCGCTCATATTGCTCATTGCTTTGTGCCACCATGATACGATAACCCCTTGCCGATGCCTCCTCCTCAATGCCGGAGAGAACCGAGGAGAAATAGTAATGTGCAAACTCAGGGATGATGACCCCGATCACCTTCAAGGGCTGGACTTTAGAATGGCGTAATGACTCTGCAATGAAATTAGGGGTGAAGTTGTGCTCACGGGCATATTGCTGGATGGCGGCACGCCGCTCCGCAGAGATGCGGGGAGAGTCCTTCAAGGCACGTGAGACGGTTGCCACGCTGATACCAAACTCACGGGCAATATCCTTCATCGTCAAAGTCGTACGTTCTTCCATTGCGGTTCTTAGTATTGTGATTGCAAAGTTATTGAAAAGTTCTTTTTGTGGTACGTCAACCTTATTTATTTATAAGCATTTACGAATGCAAACGTTTGCACATTCCTAATAACGTTTTTAACTCAAAAAAAGTATTAACGAATCAAAACATCTTCTATCTTTGCACTTGATTTAAATCAAATGTTTTGAATACGTGAACTAAAATTATATTACTAACTCTAAAAAAGAAATGATGAAGCAGGTAAACATTAAATCTCCGTTAAGAATGCTTGTCCTTTTATTGGGACTCTTTCTTTCGGTAGGAGCCTTTGCACAGATTGATGTCAAAGGACATGTTAAAGATGCTCAGGGCGAACCGATTATCGGTGCGACGGTACGTGTGGTAGGTACTCAGACCGCTACCGTATCAGACTTCGATGGTAACTTCGTCTTGAAGGCTAATCAAGGTGCCGACATTAGCGTGTCGTATGTGGGCTATCAGACCCAGACCGTGAAGGCAGCCGCTAATCTCGACATCACTCTTCAGGAGGATGCAACGATGTTGGAAAACGTTGTTGTTATCGGTTACGGTGTTGCCCGTAAGACAGACTTGACAGGTTCTGTAACGGCAATCAAGCCAGATGAAAAGAATCATGGTATTCTTACAACGGCTCAGGACATGATTTCAGGTAAAATTGCAGGTGTTAATGTCAACACCTCGAATGGTGAACCTGGTGGTGGTGCTCAGATTCGTATTCGTGGTGGTGCTTCGTTGAACGCTAGTAATGACCCTCTGATTGTAATTGATGGAATGCAGATGGATAACAATGCCACAAAGGGTGTCAGCAATCCTTTGGCTCTTGTTAATCCTAACGACATCGAGTCGTTCACTGTTCTGAAAGATGCCTCTGCAACTGCTATTTACGGTAGTCGTGGTTCTAACGGTGTGATTATTATTACTACTAAGAAGGGTCGTCGAAACCAAGCCCCCAAAGTTTCATACAATGGCACATTCTCTGTCAGCTCTGTTTCAAAGAAGCTTGATGTAATGGACAGCAACCAGTATCGCCAGTTCATTATGGATTATTATGGTGAAGCATCTGACGCTTACGCTGGACTTGGTGAAGCCAACACCAATTGGCAGGACGAGATATATCGCAATGGTATCAGCCACGACCACAATGTGAGCGTCGCAGGTGGCATCGGTAACCAGAAGTGGGCTATGCCTTATCGCGTCAGTGTTGGTTATACTAATCAGCAGGGTATCCTGAAAGGTTCAGACTATAGCCGTTTTACAGCTGGATTCACAATGAACCCATCCCTGCTTGATGATCACCTGAACTTGAATATCAATGGTAAGTATGCTTACTCAAAGACCAATCCTGGTGGTCAGGGCGCAATAGGAATGGCTACTCGTATGGATCCAACCCGGCCTGTTAAGAGCGAAGAAGAGCAGTTCAATAACTGGGGTGGTTATTGGCAGTGGGTAAATCCAACAACCGCTTTCGACCCGACTTATCCTTATGCTCTCAAATCAGATGCTCCAACTAATCCTGTAGAGCTTATCGATCACTACACTTTCGATAAAAGTTCTCACACTTTGTTGGGTAACTTCGAGGCAGACTATAAGATTCATGGCTTTGAGGACCTCCGCATCCATATGAACCTCGCTGGTTCTTATTCGTATGGTGGTGAATATACCAATAATAATCCGATGTCAACCTATGGCTACTATTATGGCGGCAAGGGGGATAATACTGAGAAGAAATACAATGTGCTGGCTTCGCTTTATGCCCAATATTTCAAGGATTTTGACAAGGCTAACCACTTCGATATTATGGCGGGTTATGAGTATAGCCGCACAAAGTATTGGGGAAATAGCTGGTATAAGGATCTCTATCCAGAGACCAATCAAGGCACAGATGATAACGGAAATCCTTTAGCAGGTACAATTCATAGTTCTTCTGATTCTTTCTGGAGAGGACAAATGATCCTAGTCAGTTGGTATGGACGTGCAAATTACTCTTTGTTAGACCGTTATTTGTTTACAGTTAACTTCCGTGCTGATGGTTCAAGCCGTTTTGCTGACGGACACCGCTGGGGCTTCTTCCCCTCTGTTGCCGCAGGATGGCGTATTAAGGATGAGGCATTCCTAAAGAATGTTGACGAAATTAGTGAGTTGAAGTTGCGCCTAAGTTGGGGTCAAACAGGTCAGCAGAATACTGGTAAGGAATATTATACTCCTACCTATAAAATGACTATAGGTAATGATCGCTTATATCCTATTGGTGCTAATAACCCAGGAACATTGTTCCAACCTTTGGTATATAACAACGACCTTACTTGGGAGACCACTACAACATGGAATGCCGGTATCGACTTCGGTATGTTCAATCAGCGATTAACTATGACGTTGGATGCATACATCCGTAAAACGACAGACCTTCTCTGCACACCAACTATTGCGGCTGGTCAGAATTACGACAATGCCATGTTACTTAATGCTGGTTCTCTGAAAAACACAGGTATTGAGATAGCTATCTCGGGAAAACCATTAGTTACTAAAGACTGGTTTGTGGAGCTAGGAGTTAATGCTGCTTATAATAAGAACAAAGTGACAGAGCTTTACGGTGGTCGTGATATGATTGAGGCAGGGCTGAAAGTAGGTATGCAGAAGTCTCTTACTTATCATAAGGTGGGTGAACCAGCAAATTCGTTCTGGGTTTACCAGCAGGTTTATGATGAAACAGGACGTCCTATTCAGGGAGTTTATGTAGACCGCAATGCAGATGGTAACATTGACGATAACGATCGTTATTTCTATAAGAATATCGCAGCGCCTTGGACTGGTGGTCTCTACTTCAAGGTTGCTTACAAGAACTGGGATTTAGGAACTAACTTCCGTTTCTCTTTGGGCAACTATGTTTATAACGGCTTGATAGAGAGTCGTATGAACTCAGCAGAACGTTACCAGGCATCTAAGGGATTCTATGAGAATACTACTGCCGATGTAGCAGCATTGAGATGGACATCTTATGATTACCCACTTTCTGACTACTTCGTTCAGAATGCTTCGTTCTTGAAGTGTGACAATATTACATTAGGCTACAACTTCGAGGAATTGTTCAAAGGTGCAAACTATCATGGTCTCAGTGGTCGTATTTATGCCTCATGTTCTAACGTGTTTACCATCACCAAGTACAAGGGACTTGATCCTGAGCAGGTGTCTGGTTTCGAGGGAAGTGTTTATCCACGCAGTCGCACATTCCTTGTGGGACTTAACCTCAACTTCTAATCACATAACTAAATACAGAACGAAATATGAAACTCAATAAATTCAAAGCAAAGGTTTTGGCAGTAGCCTTGATGATGGCTGCCACTCTGACCTCCTGCATGGCCGACCTTGATAAAGGTAATATTGACCCTACAGTTCAATCAGAGCCAGACATTACTGCACTTTATAGCAAGTGTTACGCTTGTCTGATTTTAGAGGGTATGGATGGTAACGCAGACTTCCAAGTCAATGACAATGGTAAGTCAACTTTTATACGTAATCTCTTTAATGCCAATGTGTTGTCAACGGACGAAGGTATCTGTTGGTGGACAGACGGTGGTTTGGAAGATTATGGTCTCAATACTCCGAAGCCCAATAGCGATGCTATTCGCTTTTTGTATTATCGTCTGATCATGGATGTCAGTTACTGTAACCATTATTTGGAATTAGAGGGAGCCCAGGCAGACCAAACGAAACTTGCAGAAGTTCGCTTTATCAGGGCATACCTTTACTATCAGTTACTGGATCTTTTTGGCGATCCTTCGTTTATTCCAGCTATCTCGACAGAGATGCCTCGTCAGGCTCATGCTTATAGTGAAAAATTCCAAGAAAGTACCAATTATTCACGTGCTGAGTTACTGGCAATGGGTCGTGAGTTCCTTTTCAACTGGGTGGTTAACGAGTTGAAAGAGGCTGAGCCGAATCTGATGGAACCTCAACCTAAGACAGACAAAGACGCAGATTATGGACGCGTAGACAAGGCTGCTGCTTGGCTGATGTTAAGTCGCGTATATTTGAATGCTGGAACCTATCTGAACAACGATGGTCAAAACAATCCTTATTGGGCAGAGGCTCTGTCGTATGCAGAAAAAGTGATTAATTCAAGCTACTCTCTCTTTGATGACAGCAAGATGTCTGCGGAGGCTAAGGCTAATGGCTATAAGCCTTACGACCTGTTGTTTATGGGCGATAACGGCTCAAATGGTTCTTCATGTGAGGCTATTTTCCCATTGCTCCAGGATGGTAAAGTCACTAAGGCTTGGGGTGGATCTATGTTCTTTGTTGCTGCCATGTGGGATGCCAATATGGCAACTGTGACTGGCAAGGATGCTGCTACTACGCAGAATGGCTGGTCTGGTATGCGTTGCCGTCCTCAGTTGGTTGAGAAATTTACCAGTAATCCAGCTTCCTATGTAGACAAGACAGCCGAGGAAATTCGTGCTATGAGTACCGATGACCGTGCCATCTTCTGGGGAAAAGGTCATACTTTGTCAGTTTATCCTAATGATGCCTTTACAAGTGGTATCGTTACTCCTAAATGGAATAATAACTACTCTAATGGAGGAACGCCACACGACAATGAGAATGTTGATATCGATTTCTTCCTGCTTCGTGCAGCAGAGGCATATTTGAATGCTTCCGAGGCTGCCTTGCATATTGGTGACGCAGGCAAGGCAAAGACATATATGGATGCCATTCGCAACCGAGCCCATGCAACTACTCGTAGCAGCTATTCTTTGGATGATGTTCTCGATGAGCGTGCTCGTGAGATGTATTTTGAGGGTATTCGTCGTCCTGATCTGATTCGCTACAACTACTTTGGTGGTGTCGGTGTAACATATGGTTGGGAAGGTAAGGGAGGTAATACTGGTTATACTGGTGCTCCTTTCGAGAAATACCTTAATGTATATCCCATTCCTTCATCAGAAGTTATGGCGAACTCTAACCTGACTCAGATAGATGGATATACTGAGATAGAAGAATAATTGTTAAATCGAATAATAAGAAACGCAATATGAAGAATAAACTATTGCTTGGTGCACTGCTTATCGGCATCACCAGCTTATTCACAGCTTGCTCGGACGATAACGGCTCAAATCCTTCGCTTATACAGCCTACAGGATTTGCGTTGAATACGCCAGCATTTGCCAATGAGACTGTTGATTTGGAGGCGACTAGCGAATTGCAATTGTCATGGTCTCAGCCTCAATACACAACAGATAATGCACCCCTACTGGTGACTTATGAAATTCAGGTATCACCAACCAACTCGTTTACAGTTTCTGTTGATGAAGCTGCAGCCGATGAGTCTGGGGAGACGGTTGCTGATTATGCAGCTATCGCTCGTACTACGACCCAGTGTACTTATACTCTTCTGTCTAAAGACTTAGATAAAGCATTGGTGCAGGTGATGAAATGGAAAGAAAGTGAAGTCCCTGCAGAGCAAACTGCTTTTCTGCGTATTAATGCATTTATCTTGGAGAATGGAGTACGCCTGAATAGTGTTTTCTCCAATTCTGTAGAACTTAAATTCAATCCTTATTATATTGAGTTGAAAGACGCTGCTCCTATTATGTGGTATCTTGTTGGTAATAACATCCTTGACGGTGGATGGAGCAATGATCCTGGCGTAAGCAGTCTGCCGATGTTCATACAGAGTGATTATGCCTACGATAAGACCACTGGAACGGGTGAGATCACCTATCTGAACTATTTTACCACTGATGGATGGAAGATACAGCCAGCAGATTTCAACTGGGATTTAGGCTTTATGAGTGGCGGCTCTGCTAATACTGCAGTATTCCGTAATGGTGACAACGATGCTGGTAACATATGGTGCGAGCCGGAGGGCTATTATCTTGTTACTGTGAATACGGCTTCTAATCAGTGTACGATTGCTGCACAAGACATTAGTCCAAAGGTGTTTACGCAGGTATGTATGGCTGGAACATTTAATGATTGGGCTGATACCAATATGACACCAGCGAACAAAAATGGTGAAAACCATGTTTGGGTATATGTGATGGATGTTGAAGCAGGAAAGACAGAGCAGTTTAAATTTAAAGAAGCAGGATCCTGGGATACAAACTGGGGGTATGGCTCCTTTGATGGTGAGGTGAACACTTGCGGTGTTGCTAAGGGCGGTGCCCCTAACATTGGTATTGAAGAAGGCACATGGGTCATCGTGTTCAATGATATCACCGGTGAGTTTAGTATTATTAAAAAGTAATCTAAAAGAGTAAGAGCATTATGAAAAAAATTATATTGTGTGGAATAGCCTTGGTTGCAGGATTAATGTCCTGCACCGAGGACTACAATGACTGGGCTAGTCCACAGAGCAATGCTGCTGGCGAACTGAATCCCCCAACGGAGATGATGTTACAACCTACGGCTAGTGCTATTGACTTTTCTGTTGTGACTGACGAGACAATCCAGTTGTTCACTACAAACCTGCAGGAAGGTCAGGTCGAGTCTTACAATGTTAAAATCGAAGGTGCCGACATTGACAAGGATGTGACTATTGTGGCAGACAAAGATGGTTATATTAAAGCATCAGAGTTGAAAGATGCTGTCAATACTTTATATGGTGCTGCTCCCGTAGAGCGTACTTTAATACTTACAGTGTCTACACAAGTGAAGGTCACTACAGAGGAGGGAGTCGTTATTGTTAAGAGGGAAGCAAATCCATATGAGATAAAGGTAACTCTTGATGCTCCTTATATCGATGCAAATGGCTATTATGTAGTTGGTAATATCGATGGATGGAAGTGCATAAGGGTTGATGCCTACCATATGACGAATAATGGCGGACCTGTTTATGACAACCCAGAGTTCAGTGTAGAGATAGAAGCTGTTGACGGCATTTCAACCTATGAAATCAAAGCTATTCCTGCATCAGATTTCAAGGAGGACGGTAACGTTAACACTTGGGATCGGGCATTCTCCGCAGCAGAAGGTGTTGATGAGCCAGCTTATGAAGGAACCTTGTCTAACTCAAATAAGGGTGGAAACATTAAGTTCAATGCTATTGAGGGGTCATCATCATACCTCCTTACCATTAATGCCATGACTGCTACTTATACAGTGGTGGCTCAGTCGGCTGGTGCTGTCTTTGATACAGATCCTGTGCTTTACTTAACCGGTGACCACTATAATTGGGGCGGTTCTGCGGACGACTGGATTCCGATGGTTCCTGTTTACGATAACCCTAACCTCTCATGGATTATCATATATCTGCATGAGTGGGAGAAGATTAAGTTTGCTCCCCAGCAGGGATGGGGTGGTGACTTCGGTTACGATGCTGAGTCAGTAATAGATAATGCCGGGGCAGGTGCACAGGCAGATGGTTCTAACCTGATGGTTAGCAATGCTGGGTGGTATCTCCTTAAAGTCGATAAGACTTCTGGAGCCCGTTCTGTCACTATTGATAAGCCCAATATCTATCTTATTGGTAATACAGCACCTGCTGGTTGGAATGTAGAGGAGTCTGGTCTGTTCACTATCCCCGATACAGAAACTGGTAAGTTCGTTTCTCCCGCCTTTGTTGCCGATGACGAGGTGAGAATGTGTATCAAATTTGCCGATAACGTTGACTGGTGGAAGACGGAGTTCGTTGTTACTGCGAAGGGACAAATTGATTATCGTGGCGCTGGCGGTGACCAGGCACGTGTCAAAGTTTCTACAGGACAGAAGTGCTATTTGAACTTCAATAATGGTTCTGGTTCGTATAAGTAAATAATCCTTAAACAATAACCATGATCAGGCGGACAGGAACTTAAGCCTTGTCCGCCTGATTTTGATTCAAGCAGTGATGAAAAGAATCTTTATATTATTAATAGGTACGTGTATGGCATTGTCGGTCTCTGCACAGCAACGGTTTCTGGGTGGTGACCTGTCTATGCTGCCGTCGTATGAGGATGCCGGCACGGTCTATCGTGACTCGGCTGGTAAGCAGGTGAAACCCTTGCGGTTCCTGAAGCGACAGGGGTGGAATGCGGTGAGGGTCCGCTTGTTCGTTGACCCGCAGTTTGCCAGCAAAGAACATCAGGGAGAGGGTGTCTGTCAGGACTTGGACTATGTCATCCGTCTGTCGAGGCAGGTGAAGAAGGCTGGTCTTGCCCTGATGCTTGACTTCCATTACAGTGACACATGGGCTGACCCTGCCAAGCAGTTTATGCCGAAACGCTGGAAGGATGCGGCTCCTGAGACCCTGCCCGACTCGGTCTATGCGTATACCCGTCATTGTTTGGAGCGGATGATAACTGCCGGCTGTGTACCAGAGATGATACAGGTGGGCAATGAGATTACTAATGGTATGATGTGGGAAGTAGGACGTGTCAATGCCGCAGGTAGCGAGGGCTTCGACGTGCTGTCCCTTCTGTTAAAGGGTGGCGTCCGTGCCTGTCGGGAAATGTGTCCGAAGGCGAAATTGATCATTCATACAGAGAAGGCGGGCGACTGGACAGTCACCAAGAACTTCTATGAGCAGATGCGTCGCTATCAGGTGGACTACGACATCATCGGACTGTCGTATTATTCGATGTGGCACGACCGTCTGCCCGTACTCCATAACACCCTCGATTCCCTCGCCGCCGTGTTTCCCGAGAAGGAGGTGATGATCGTGGAGACGGCTGCTTATTACTCCCATGAGAACGACCGATGGGCGAAAGGTCCTGACCAGTATAGCGAGTTCTACCCGATAACCACTGAGGGGCAGCGCCAGTTTACCGCTGAGCTGATGGCAGAACTGCGTCGTCACCGGCATGTGACAGGTGTCTTCTGGTGGTTCCCGGAGGAGAATGAGAGTGGGCGGCAGGTCACTAACTACTGGCTCAACAGAGGCTTGTTCGACAATCATACAGGTCGTGCCAAGCCCGCACTCTATGAACTGAAGTGGTAAATGAAATAAATAGCCCTGCTAAAAATATACCTAAGTTTTTAAAATCGAGAAAAATCTGTCAATCTATCAGCGAGAGGGTATAACGTATTGACAGACAACCGAATGCACGCTGACAGATAGGCTGATAGATTGATAGATTCAATGATGGCATCTTCATTAGCAGGAGGTGCCGTTTTCTCTTGACAACGGCAACAGCAGCCCTTGTAAAGGATGCCTCCCTTCATTGTAAATCAAATTGATTTGCAAAGTAAATCAAA
Source organism: uncultured Prevotellaceae bacterium (assembly GCA_902776195.1). Classification (GTDB taxonomy): domain Bacteria; phylum Bacteroidota; class Bacteroidia; order Bacteroidales; family Bacteroidaceae; genus Prevotella. The sequence goes on from CACYPF010000006.1 coordinate 201,707, forward strand.
TTGAATTGCTGAGTAAATCAAATTGATTTACATCGTAAACCAAGTTAGATTACAATTCTGCATGATATCGTTTTCATTGACGTTGCCTAAGGCTTCAACCATTGAAGCCCGTACCTTCGCCCCTCGTTGCCTAAAGCTTCGACCCTTGAAGCTTAGGGCTTCGTCCCCCGAAACCTAAGGCTTCACAAGGAGGACTTCACTCGTTTTTATACGTATTTTAAGGGCAAAAACGCCATTCGTTGTCACCCTTGTCACCTTGTTGCTACCGCAAGTATTTGATTATCAAATAGTCTTGCAAGGCGGCAACGGTTGCAAGGGTAAAAAACTTTATGTATGCGCGCGAGGAATTCTGATGTTATTTGCATGAAGGAAACATAGAAATCTGTAAAATAATCACTGTGCAACCGATTGCATGAACGTCCCAGCCATATTTAACGACTCGGAAGAATAACGTGAGGGTAAAAGCACTAACTTTGCACACAAGAACTAAAAACTTACTTAATAGATATGATGAAGAAAATCTACACGACATTAATCGTATTGGCTGCCACGCTGACCGCTTCGGCTCAAGGGTGGCCCGCAAACTATGGCGGCGTGATGCTGCAAGGCTTCTATTGGAACTCCTATACGGACACCAACTGGGCTAAACTGGAGTCGCAGGCTGATGAGTTGTCACAGTTCTTTGAGTTGATCTGGGTACCGAACTCTGCCTATGCGAATAGTACATCTAATAATATGGGATACCATCCCGTCTATTGGTTCAATCACAAGAGCGCATTCGGTACAGAAGCCCAGTTGCGTAGCATGATTGCTACTTTTAAGGAAAAGAATGTGGGCATCATTGAGGACGTGGTCATCAATCATCGTGCCAGTGTCAACAGCATTTGGCTGAATTTCCCTGCAGAGACTTATAAAGGTGTAACCTATCAGTTGACGGCGGCAGATATTTGTAAGGATGACGAGTCGAAAGACAATGGTTATAATCCTACTGGTGCAGCAGACACAGGAGAGTCTTGGGGTGGAGCCCGCGATCTTGACCATACAGGCGAAAATGTTCAGAAGAATGTGAATGCCTATCTTGATTTCCTTATGAATGATTTAGGCTATGTGGGATTCCGTTATGATTTTGTGAAAGGCTATGCAGCAAAATATGTAGGTCTGTATAATAAGACAGCCCAGCCACGTTTCTCTGTCGGGGAGTGCTGGGATGGTAACAAGACAGTAGTTACCAACTGGTTGAATGGCACCAAGCAAGACGGTGTCATCCAGTCGGCTGCCTTCGACTTCCCGTTGAAGTATTATATCAATGACGCCTTTAGTAACAACCAGTGGACCCGACTAAATGACGGTAGTTTAGCCAATGACAATGACTACAAACGCTATGCTGTGACTTTCGTGGATAACCATGACACAGGTCCTGGAGCAGATAGTCCCTCCGCCCCTCTTTATGCCAATGTGGAGGCAGCTAACGCTTACATTCTTACAATGCCGGGAACACCCTGTGTATGGCTGAAGCACTGGCAGACCTATAAGGCTGCCATTAAGAAACAGATATTGGTGCGCAAGGCAGCAGGAATCCACAACCAGAGTACTATTGATACCAAGACGGCATCCAGCAATGGATATGTCCTGAAAGTAAAAGGAACCAAGGGTGATGTGCTGTTGCTGTTGGGTGCTGCCACGGCATCTACAGATGGTTTCAAACTTGCCGTTGAGGGTACTAATTATAAGATGTACGTGAGTGATGGGGTGGACATATCCGCTTTGGATGACATCAAGGAGGAGACCTTCACGGCTCCAGACTTCTGCGTAGTCAATGAGGGAGAGACATGTGCCTTCTTCGAGGCTCCTACCTCTTGGACCACTGTTCGTTGCTGGGCTTGGAATAGTGACTGTAATTTCACCAGTGGCAATTGGAATAGCGCAACGCTCTGTACTAAGGTGGGAACCAATAATGGTAAGAATGTTTGGAAATGGACATGGGATGGAAAGTGTTATAAGCCCAATACCACAACCTTAATGGATCGTAGTGGTAATCCTACCTATATCATTTTCCATAACGGGAACGGTGGACAGACCAGTGACCTTGACTTCAAAAACGGAGGTTACTATAATGAAAGTGGTGCTATCCAGGGTGTTGTCACTGGCATAGAAGAAGTTAGAAAGGTGATGCCTGAAGGAAGAGGTAATGTGTGGTATGACCTGCGTGGTCGCAGGCTTTCAGGGGAGCCGACGACGAAGGGTGTCTATATCTATCAAGGAAAGAAAATACTTAAGTAAGAGCGATTAGATATTTATAGGAAGAGAAGGGAAGTGGATTACTTTCCTTCTCTTCTTTCGTTCATATACTCTCTTGGTGACATGCCGTAGAACTTCTTGAAGATGGTCGAGAAAGAGGCGGCATTGTTGAAACCGCAGGCATACATCACCTCGGTGATATTCACATTCTGGTTGGCAAGCAGGTTTGCCGCCTGCTTCAGCCGGATATTACGGATGAAGTCGTGAGGAGTCTGTCCTGTCAGCTCTTTCATCTTACGGTGCAGATGGACGCGGCTGATACCCACCTCGTCGGCAATCATGTCGACGCTCAGGTCAGCATTGCTGATGTTCTTGTTTATCACCTGCATGATACGCTCCAATAGCTTCTCGTCGGGTGACTTCATCTGCACCTCGTCCACCTTCTCCTCCAACTGGTCGTTACGTCCGTACTTCAGGCGTAGCATCTTATGAGTATGGATGAGGTTGACGATGGTGCGGCGCAGGATCTCCATGTTGAAAGGTTTGATGATATAGGAGTCAGCACCCGTCTCCAGTCCCTCCAGCTGGTCCTCGTCGCGGTTCTTTGCCGTCAGCAGGATGACAGGCACATGACTGGTGGCAGGATTTGCCTTCACCTTCGAGCAGAGCGTGTTACCATCCATCTCTGGCATCATGATATCAGAGATGATGAGGTCGGGAATGCTCTTTAACACCTCTGTCAGCGCTTCCTTGCCATTCTCACAACCTATCACCTTGTAGTTGTCCGATAACTCCTGGATGAGGTAGTCGCGAATCTCCTGGTCGTCCTCGGCGATAACGATGGTCTGCTGTTGGTTCGCCTTTGGAAGAGTTACCCCCCCCAAGTCGGCAGAGCCGACCATCGTGGCATCCTCGTCAAACAAGCTGGTGGCATGTGTGACATCCTCTTTGTCGGTGATCATCTCCTCTGGTTTCAGGTGTTCGTTACCCAGTGGGATGGTGACAACGAACTCACAACCCACCTCTTCGTTATGGGCGGAGATAGTACCATGATGCAGTTCTACCAGTGAGCGGGTGAGGTCCAGTCCTATACCCGTTCCCACCTTGCGGTCGTTGATACTGCTCGGTGTCTGATAGAATCGTTCGAAGATATGCTCCAATTTATCTTCTGGGATCTTCTCTCCGCTGTCATAGATACGGATCGTGGCATGACTGTCGTCATGGGTGATAGTGATGCGGATGATACCCCCTGTTGGTGTATATTTAAAGGCGTTCGACAAGATATTGACAACGACCTTGTCGAAATTGCCACGGTCAATCCAGACCGGCAGCATCTGAGTGTCGTGCTCATAGCTGAACTGGATATTCTTCGTCTTTGCCTGTTGGGTGAAAAGGTTATGGATATCCCTTACAAAACCGATCAGGTCGGTCTCACACATATGCATCTGCATCTGACCCTTGTCAATCTTACGGAGGTCCATCATCTGGTTGATAAGCCCCAAGATACGTTCGGCATTGCGTCGGATGGTCTCATAGATGCTGCGACGGTGCGGGTCGTCATCTTGTTTCATCAGGGAGAGCAAAGGTGATACTATCAAAGTCATAGGTGTACGTATCTCATGACTGATATTCATGAAGAAACGTAGCTTTGCCTCACCCATCTCCTCGGCATGAATATGCTCTTGAAGGCGCAAACGGTCTTGTTCCTTGTGCCGGCGATAGAGCAGGTATCTCCAGACGATAAAGGCGAGTAGTAACAGATAGCAGACGTAAGCAAGGTAGGTGCGATACCACGGAGCATGGATATATACCGTGAAGCAACGCTCTTCCGTCATCTGGTTGTTACGCTGTGCCACAACGCAGAAATCATAGTTTCCTGGTGCCATGTGGGAAAAAGTGATCTCATTGGTTCCTGGTTGCAGGCGAACCCAATCTTCCTTGTTGATGCGATAACTGTAAATGATATGCTCAGGGTTGTCGTAGGTCAGTGTTGACAACTGGATGGTAAACGAGTTATCCCCACTGCTCAGGGCAAAGCGTTTGGAGGCGATGACCGTCGTATCGGTGACATGATACCACCCGGATTTCGTCTCTGGGGTAACCAACTCACCGTTGATGAAGAAAGCAGTCAACTTGACATCAGCCTTCCACTCTGTCTGTTTGATGTCGGAGGGGTTAAACCAAGTCACACCACCGACACCGCCGAAAATCATCGTCCCGTTGGGCGAGACACTGGAGGCACCATCGCTGAACTCATTACTTTGCAGTCCGTTGTCTACAAAGAAGCTCTGGGTTAATTTTGTTTGGGGGTTATAGCGGCACAGTCCGTGGTCGGTACCCAGCCAGATCATCCCCTGCTTACCTTGCTGGATGGAGGCGATACCATTGTCTGCCAGTCCTTTCTCCATGTCCATATGCCGTAGCTCCTTGTTGGCGAGGTTATAGCTATAGAGCCCGTTGTTGGTGCCAATCCATAGCTTGTTGTCGTATTCCTTGATGACACGAATAGGGGTGCCATAGTTAATCGTATTGACACCAAAGACTTTTGTCCAGCTCTCTGTAGCAATATCCAGGCAACAGGCACCCATCGTGGTGGCGAGATAGACACGCTTCCCATCAGGTGAGATAGACATCTTGGAGATATAGTCGTTCACCAGACTGTTGGCTTTCCTGTCAGTAACAGCATTCTCTGAGGTCTTGTAGGTCTTTATCTCACCAGTTTTGAGTTGTAGGCGTATGAGACCATCACCCATTGTGGCAAGCCAGAGGGTTCCTTGTTGGTCACAGACTAAGTCGAAAACACTGACGGCATTCCCTTGAGGCAATGGCTGGTGGTGGAAAGAATGGCTCTTGGTGTCAACCCAGCCGCATCCCTCACGGAAGGAGCCCACCCAGATACGTCCTTGGTTATCTTCTGTGATGCTAAGGATGGTACTGGGGAAATTCTCCTTATAGTGAAAAGTTGGGCGTTTGTTCTCGTCGAAACTATAGAGCCCGTCTTTATCGGTTCCTATCCATGTCCTGCCTTTGCTGTCAATCAGGACACTGGTCACACAAGCCTGTCCTATCAGGTTGTTCGCTCCCAGTTTGAATCCCATATAATTAAAAGGTGTCTCCGTGCGAGGCTGCATGAAGATACCCTTCTGCAACAGTCCCAGCCAGACATTCCCAGTCTTGTCCTCCACGATAGAGTAGCACTTGCTCTTGGACAGGTCGACCTCTCTGCTGTAATAGGGGTTGTTGGTTAATATCCCTGTCTGAGGCTGGAAGATACCCATTCCCATTCCGTCATAGCCTAACAGGAGTTCTCCTTTCATATTATTATATATCTCAACGACGGGCAAAGCTCCCGTCACCTCGATATGCTCGAAGAATCCCTTCTGTGTCAATACATAAAGACCGTTCTTTGCCGTACCGACATAGATTCTTCCGTCTCTGCCCTCGCAGACACTTCGTATTTGGGTACGTGTGGCATCATCTTCGAAATAGCGGAAGGTCTTGTTGCCGTCATAACATACCAGTCCTTGTTCCTCGGTAACCAGCCATATCCGTTGTTGCTGATCTTCTATCATGCAGTGTACCCCGATGATGTCAGCAAGTGCTCCACCCATCTGGTGCGCATTCTCCTTGTCAGTAAGGCGGAGAAGTCCATGACCAGAGGTTCCGATCAGTATTTCTCCGTTCTCCCGCTCCAAGAGGCAGGTGACGTAGGGTGGCATGACATGGTCTTGCAGGTCGTGTACCTTGATGTCTTTGAAGCGGTAGCCATTGAACGACTGCAGGGCACCATACATACCCACATAGAAAAGTCCGTTACGGTCTTGCACCATGCAGTTGACATAGTTACTTGCCATTCCCAGTTCCGCTTTCTTCTCTTTCTTAAACAGTCGGAACTGATAACCGTCATATTTGTTCAGTCCATTACGGGTTGCCACCCAGATGAATCCATCCCTATCAAGGTATATTTCACTGACGAAACTACTTGACAGCTGTTTGTCTGCGTCAAATAATTTCCCCGTTTGAGCAGTCATACTCAAAGGCATGAAAAAGAACAGAAATACAAGAACTTTACTATTCATATCAGTTTGCATAGTTATGATTATGTTACATCAGAACAAATGCAAAGATACAACTTTTTATGATATGTATCATAATTTCTTATAGAAGAAAGATGGCAAATGTTACTTTTGGCAAAGTTTCCGTTACTTTTCGACCTTTTTATTGGTGAAATCTGGAGTGTTGAAGGAATAGAGAGAACGGCGGTAATACGCTTTGGGATTTCTTTGCGGGAGCAGGAAGGGCTTTGTTGCCGTACCATTCTCCATGGAAGAGAAGAAGATTTGGGTATAAAGTCCGTTCTCCCTGCGACTGGTGAACAGGAACCAGTGACTGTTTGTTGACCAGTTGTGGAAACTTTCCGCACGCCGACTATTCACTTCGTTCATCGGGCGAGTCTCACCCTTCTGGAGGTCGAGTAACCAAAGGTCTGCTTCAGGATGCCATATTGAGAAATAACCATAATATAATGTGGTGTACATCAGATATCTCCCGTTATACGAAGGTCTTGGCCATGTCACACTTTTTCCTATGTTCTGGGCATGGATGAGTGTGTCCACCTTGTTCCCAAATTTTCCTGTCTCCGCATGGAAGGCGACCCGGCAGAGGTTATATTTCTGCTTGTCGTAGCCTGTAGGATATGTCTGTTGGCGGGCAGTGACGAAATACAACCATTTCCCGTCAGAGGAGAAGGCAGGACAGTTCTCTGCCCAGTCAGCACGCATAATGAGCGTGTCCTTAATGACTTGGCGCGTCTCAGTATCATAGACGAATACATCGGATTGTGTATCATAGACCTCTATACGCTTGTTATTGGTGAGATGGAACATTTGGGCTGTTTTATTGGTTGAGAAAGCACAGTAGCGTCCGTTTGGGTGCCAGTATGGATAGACCATTGAGCCGCCTATGCTGTCATTGCGTCCTTTCAGGAAATCGTCTTTCCCTCCACGATGGATGACAGTAGCGCCCTGTGGACCTCTGAGATGATAGACATATTGGTCGGGACTGGTGCGGTTTGCCGTATGGCAGTTGACACACATACCGGAAGCGGGAGAGTTCTCGTACAGTATGGTTTCCTCGAAGGTGGAGAGGTCACGTTCATAAATCCCCATCTTACTGTAAATCTTGTAACTGGGAGGGATACGGCGGTAAGTGATACCCCATTCGTCCAGTGGATATCTGCTGACAAAAATGTTGAATGGTAAGTATGATGTCCATTGCCCGTTTTTCTCTGCTACTACGGTCACTTGTAGTTTTCCTCCTTTATTGTGTTCTAATAATTGATGCCATTCATCAATATCGAGGTCAGCATAATCCCCATTGACATGCATACTACCCGTCTTGGAACCTCGAATGGTCACATCAACAGTCGTCACCTCATCATCTGCCATAGAGAAATTCAAGGGGGCTATCCCGACGGGGATGGTGACATCCACATAATCAGGATAGATAGAAGGGAGTTCCTTACTCATTCTGACATGGTGTGGCTGTGACGTGCATCCTGTCAGCATACACAATAACCAAAGCCATCCTATTGTTTGTAGTAATCTCATATTCTCTTAATAAAAGAATGTATCGTCGGTTTGTTGGTATATTTCTTGCAGCCTTCGGTAAACTGGATGTTGACGAATAAGTTGCGGGTGCTCTGCCAGAGGCTTCATCTTTCTTGCCCATGTTCTATATAATGAGGTGTCTTCCAGTATACTGATATATTTTAAGGCGACCTCATACTGTCCGGTGATGAGGCTCGTCTCCACCAGACGGCTCAGTGCCCTGCCACTCTTGTTGTGACTGGGTATAGACTCCATAGCCTCGAAAGTGGCGCGCTGTGACATATTCACCAATCCTAAATGGAAATACACCTCATCCATGATGAAAGCTGATGACTCACTATGCAGAGACAGGTTGGAAAAGACATCAGCACGGTAGAGATCTTCCTCAGGAATACGCTTCAGATAGTATTCCGCCAATCGTTCCGCATGCTGGATGGCAAGCGAAGGGGAGGGGTGCCTGTGGAATTCTTCTACAATACCGGTCCAGTCTTTCATGCGTACCATGAGGTCGTATCTCATTTCTTCCAAGGTGCTCTTACGTTCTTCCTCCCAATAATAATCTGCAATACCAGGTCCCGTCATCCAGAAAATGACAGGCAGAAGGATGATCATAGAGATCGTTTTTCCCTTTTTTTGTTGGGGAAGAAATGCCAGCCATGTTATCAACAGTATGATAGCAATGGTAGGAGTCAGTGGAATATAGGGGAATAGGGAAAGTCCCCAGAGTGCCAGGGGAGGAAGGAATGACAGCAGGGGATACTTGTTTCCGAGGAGTTGTCTGGAAAGACCGTAGGTCAGCAGGAAGAGGATGGCATAGATGCAGGCACCATAGACGGGGTTCCTGAAAAACTGCACGAGGCATTCTGCGATATATTGGGCGAATCCTCCAGGTGTCGTGATACGTTCTGTGAAATAATCCCATGTCCAGAGGAATAGCTGTGACTGTTCCCTCATCGTCAAGATGTGGGGATAAAGAAATAGCCAGAAGCAAAACACTAAAATGGCGAGTGTAGCCACGAGGAGCTGTTGCCAATGATTTGATGCCCAGTTCTTATTCTTCATTTGGTAGACACTATCGGCTATACCCTCCGAGGCTATAGCCGACAGCCATTACTATATAGAATAATCTTGTATTCATAGATTACTTGAACAGCAGCTGTGCCATCTGATAGAGACTGCGCCGCCATGTCAGGAACTCATGGGCAGTACCCTCTGAGATATAGCCATGGGCATTGAAGCCGGCTTCCTTCAGACGTGCTGTCGACTCTTTGATGCCGTCGGGACGTTCCTTCGAGCCACAGCTCTGGAAGATGAGTTTTACTTGTTTCTTGTCTTTGATGTCTTTAGGCTCATACTGTCCACCACTCAGCAGTCCATAGCTGCCGAACACCTCAGGACGGCGCAGGGTGATGAGCTTGGTCTCAAAGCCACCCATCGACAGCCCTGCCATCGCACGGTTCCACTTGTCGGTCTTGGTAGCGAAATGACTGTCAATATAAGGTACGAGTTCATCAACCAGTACGGTCTCGAATTCCTTGGCGGTAAACTCCTGCAGACCACCAAAGCGTACGTCGTTCGTCATACCATAGGTCATCACGATGATGAAGGGCTTGATCTTGCCGTCTGCAATCAGGTTGTCCATGATGAGGTTGGCATGTCCTTGGTTACTCCATGCCGTCTCGTCCTCACCCCATCCGTGCTGCAGATAGAGTACGGGGAATTTCTCCTTGGGGTTCTTGCCATATGTGGGAGGAGTGTAAACAAAGGCGCGGCGTACGGTGTTGGTGCTCTTTGAAGGGAACAGCACCTGCTGCACATTGCCATGTGGGATATCCATGCGGCAGGCGTAGAAAGCCTGGTCGTGGGCAGGAATCTCGATGCCGCTCTCCCAGCGGGTAGAGCCGTAGTAGTTGTTGGCACCGGGGTCGTTGACGATACCACCGTCGACGGTCAGGTGATAGTAATGGAAACCCTCGTCCATCGGTCCTTCTGTCTGTCCTACATAGGAGCCGTCGTAGGTCTTATGCAGTTTCGTACCACCACGTCCACCCAGTCCGAGGCTGACAACAATCTCCTTGGCATCGGGGATATCCACACGGAAGCGTACATAACCCTGTGAGTTCACCATAGGGAACTGCTGTCCCGGCTGGTTCATGACAGAAGGTACGAAGTCTTCCTTTACACCCTCCTGCTCCGGAAAGGCAAGCTCTGGTTTGAAAGGAGGTTTCTGAGGACCGCCGAAACCACCGCGACGCTGGCGGTTAGGATTGGGCTTTGGCTGTGCGGGCATCGCCCACAGTGCAGGTTTCATATCCTTGATATACTCGTAGGCGAGTTTAGGCTGATACTCGGTGTCGAAGGGCAGGGGGTAGTTGGCAGCACCCAGCCAGGAGTCACGGTCGCTGAGGTTCCAGAAAGTCACACAGTCAATGACATCCTTGTGGTTGCGGAATACCTTAAAGACACGGGCATACTGGTCGGCGAGATGTTGTTTGATGCTGTCGCTGACAGCCACACCGTCACGGCTGAAACGTAACTGTCCACCCATCTCGTTGTTGGTGCGGATATCGAGTTCCGTCACATGGATATGCTTCACTACTTGTTTGTAGAGTTTGATGGCAGCATCCACAGCTTCCTCTGTAGGACCATATATATTATAATGTCCCTGCATGCCGATACCATGGATAGGTACACCGGCATCCTTCATCTTCTTCACCATGGCAGCGATGCGTTTGCTCTTCACGGGGTCGCACTCGTTATAGTCGTTATAGAACAATAGGGCGTTGGGGTCTGCCTCATGGGCATATTCGAAAGCCTTGGCGATGAACTCATCACCACAGAGCTTGTACATCGGACTCTGACGGTAGGGGTCCTCTGCCTTGGGGTCGTCCGTCATCGCCTCGTTCACCACGTCCCAGCAGTAAACGATGTCCTTGTATCGGCTGACCACCGCATTGATGTGTTTCTTCATACGGGCATAGAACACCTCCTTGTCGGTCACACCCTCGTACATCCACTTGCCAATCTGTGAGTGCCACATCAGACAGTGTCCGCGCATCTTGATGCCATTCTGGCGACAGAAATTGGCGATGCGGTCGGCACCCTCCCAGTTATACACGCCCTCAGACGGTTCGGTAGGCTCCGGCTTCATGTCATTCTCTGCCGTCACACTATTGAACTCCTTCACAACAAGTGCCTGCTGTTGGGTATTCGTCACGTTGCGCTGGTTGACAGCAACGCCAATCTTGAAATAATCCTTATAGACATCTTTCAGTCCTTGTGCTTTTGCGGTGTTACCCACCAAGGCAAGCACTGCCGTCATTAGAATCCATTTTCTCATAATAGTTTCAGTTTTTAATTCTTTCCTTGTTTTTGTGCGCTTGCAAAGGTACGAAAATATTTGGTATAAGCTATTTCCCATTGTATCAAATTCTTTTGGAAATGTAACAATTGTTTTTTTAAAGCTGCACTTCGGAAAATTACAAATTAATTTGCATTTTCGCTCAGTTTGCACTATCTTTGCAAACACGAAAATACATTAAAAGAGATGGAGATTCAAAGACCTTCCGTAGAGCGGGTGTTCCAGATTTTCAAGGAACTGAACCGTATTCCACGCCCTTCACATCATGAAGAGCTCGTTGCTGACTACCTGTGCCAGTTCGCAGAACACCTGCATCTGGACTATCAAAGGGACGCACAAAACTGTGTTGTCATCCGCAAGGCTGCCACACCTGGGCATGAGGGTGCGGAGCCTGTCGTACTGTTGAACCACATGGATATGGTATGTGTGGGTATGGACGATCCGCAGCATGACACAGTTGAGGCATTTACCGAAGGCGGATGGATGAGGGCACGGGGCACCTCGCTGGGTGCCGATAACGGTATAGGACTGTCGATGGCTCTTGCCGTACTGGAGAGTAACGAGGTGGTACACGGACCACTGGAGGTCATCACCACCACCAATGAGGAGGATGGTATGTCGGGTGCCGCTAACCTGTCGGCAGACTTTATCAAAGGACGGAAGGTGATTAACCTTGACTCGGAGGACTATGACACCATCACTACTGGGGCTGCGGGTGCCTGTCTGCAGTTCCACCGCATCCCCGTCAAGCGGAAAGCGGCTCCCGGGGGTAAGCGTCGCTGGTATCGTATCACGTTCAAAGGAGGACTGGGTGGTCACTCGGGAGTCGATATCAACAAAGGGCGCTGCTCTGCGGTAGTCCCTGTCTGGGCGGTATTGGCTGCGATTTATAATGAATACGACTTCGATGTGGCTTCTATCAACATCGGTGAGGCGAATGCGTCAATAGCCTCGACTGCGGAGGTGGTTATCACCATTCCCTCTGGCAGCGGTGCAGAGTTCGTGAAAGAGCAGCAAGACATGATGAACCAGTGGCTGCGTGAAGAGTATCCCAACGACCCTGACATGACGTGTGTCATTGAGAAGTGTGAGCGTCAGGAGACGGTAATCGACACAGCAGCCTTCGAGGCATTGATGACTTGTCTGGAACAGCTTCCTCAGGGTGTAGTGGAGATGAGCAGCTCCATGAAGGACACGGTGGAGACCTCTAATAACGTGGGGCGTGTCGTGACAGAGGACGATCATATCTTTGTCTCTACGCATACTCGCAGTTTCATCGACAAAGAGATGGAACTGTTGAGCCAGCGGATTGCTGATGTGTTCCGTACCGCAGGAGCTGTCTCTGAGGTGGTGATGTCTGCCCCCGCATGGCAGGAAGACCAACAGTCGCCCTTCATGGAGATGACTTCCGACACATTCTATGACGTACTGGGATGGCGGCCACGGAAAGTGGCGATGCACTTTGTCCTGGAGGCAGGATACTTTGTCGCTAAGTACCCGGGTATCCAGATTGCCTGCATCGGTCCCCGCATCGTCGAGCCACACTCCACCAGTGAGCGGTTGGAGGTAAAGACGGTCGGTGATATTTGGCAAGTGTTACTGGAGCTGCTGACACGGCTGTGTAAGTGACTGGACAAATACCGGGATATATGATTTGTCGACGGGGGTCGTCACGGTCTGTCCTCCCTCGTAATGTTGTCCGGTATGATAGTCACGCCATCCTCCTTTGTTCCGTGGCAGGTAGGTCTTCCACTGCGTCACCCCAGGTTCCGTGACAGGACTGATGAGCATGGCAGGTCCAAACATATACTCGTATTTTTGTTTTAGTGCCTCAGGGTCGTCGGCAAAATCGAAGACGAGTGGACGCATCAGGGTATAACCCTCTTCTGTGACACGCTGTGCGCACTCCTTGATATATGGAAGCAGTCGCTCTCGTTCCTTCAGGCACTTCTTGATGATGGCGAGTGCCTCAGGACCATAGTTCCATGGCTCTGTATTACTCATATACCCGTGGACACGCATCAGGGGGAGGTAGACACTTGTCTCTACCCAGCGGAGCATCCTTTCGATATACGCACTGTCTGTATACTGATTCTGGGGACGGAAGAAACCGCCTGCGTCATAGGTCCACCAGGGGACACCGGCTGCCTGCACACCTAATCCCGCCGTGATTTGCCGGCGGAAGGTCTCCCAGTCATTGCCCACATCACCGCTCCATAATGCTGCTCCATACCGTTGGATGCCAGGGAAACCGCAGCGGGTGAGGATGAACGGTTCACGACCGGCAGCTACCAGTCCTTCATAGACCGTCTTATTGACAAGTAACGGATAGACATTACGCACCTGCTCTCCTGTCCATCGTCCTTTGTTCACCCGTCGCCCTGTGAGGTCGTCGTTCTCTGGTTCCGTGGCATCCTGCCACCACGCATCGATACCTAATGGCAACAGTCTCTCACGGAAATTCCTCCAATAGGCTGCTGCTGCGTCGGTGTTGAAGAAGTCTATCCAGTCGGTGCCGGGGATATAATAGTTGTCACGTAGCATTTCCTTGCCCACTTCCGAGTTCTTGTCAATCTTCGACCATACAGAGAGCATCAGGCGGATATCCATCTGATGCAGACTGTCTGTCAGTGCCTTTGGGTCAGGATAGTACTGCTCGTCAAACTGCATGGAGTTCCATCCGTATTTCCCCCAGTACTGCCAGTCTTGCACGATCATGCTGATAGGTAACTGCTCCTCACGGAACCGCTTTGCCGTCTGCAGGATCTCGTCAGAGGAGTGGAACCGCTCCCTGCAATGGATATAGCCTAATGCCCAGTCAGGGATGAGGGGTGCCTTGCCCGTCAGTTCACGATAGGATGCGATAATCTCGTCAGCGCTGCCGATGAATACGGTATAGTCGACTGCTGTGGCGACAGGTGAGTGGAAGACCGTCTCGTCATTGACCACCTTATAATAAAGGACAGGAGCGTCACCTTTGGCAAGCTCTGCCGTTACCTGATGTTGTCCTTTCTCCAGATGTACGATGGTGGAGGTGGTTGGCGGCAACCATACGTTCTGCATCTCTATGACGGTCTTGCCGTCGATAGTGAGGTTATGGCGGCGTGCCATCTTCTGTCCGACATCGAGCAGGAGGGCATAGTCCCCCTCTTGTTCTACCGTCAGCGATGCCTGATAGATGTTACGCTCCCTGACTTCCTGTTTTCCACCTTCTGTAGAGGTGACATTGACAACCTCCTTTGCCCCTGTGCCTTCCATCTTCTGGAGCTTCACCTGTTGACTTGCCGGGTTGAAATCAGTGAGTCCATAGTTATTCCATAGGATACCATAGCCCTTACTGGAGATCAGCATGGGCAGACTGATCTGGGTATTTACTTGAGTAAGCCGGCGGGACAGTCCCCGGACGTTACTATAGCCGTCCTGAAACTGTCCGAGTCCAAAGAGGTACTCGTCCTGGGGGGATGTGAAGGCAAGGGTCGCCTCTCCGTCCTGGAACTGATGGCGGGTAGCGGTGAAGATCGTCTTTCCTTTCTTGTCCTTGATACTCACCATACCCTGTTGGTTGTTCACAGCCACCTTGATGTCCCCAGCCACTTCGTCGTGCTTGACATACAACCAGTCGGGCAGGTCATGGGTGGTCTCCCCCTGTGTATATTGGATACGTACAGCATTGGGGGCAACGGTCTTGAACGTCAGTTGTCCCTTCCCGAAAGGGATTGTCTTTGCTTGCAGGGACACACTCAACAAGAGTAGTCCCCATAGAAATAGTCGTCTCATGATTGAATTATTGTCGTTTGTAATGGAAGGCATCGATATCCACATACCCGCCTTTCTTCTTCGTGGCATAGTAGAATATTCCGAACTTACTGCCCATGAAGAATCGCTGCCAGTCGAAACGCAGGGGGTAGTCGGCGGTACCAATCTGCGTCCATTGCTCACCATCCATGCTGTAGTAGAAATTGGCGGCATCCCGTCCGTGACCACCGGTAGGACGGAAGTCTGCATCGATGCGCAGATGGATGCGGGAGGAGGGCTGGAGGTTCAGGACGGTACGTTCCGTCGTCTTCTCCTTAACACCAGTCACTTCCTTGTCACGCTCTGAGAGTTGCACGGAAAGCTCACACATCTCAAGGGTGAGTTTCTTGCCCTGTTTCCTGATGACCAAGGCGCCGGTGTCACTGTTGAAGGCGGCGAGCCCCGCACAGTCACCGTCTTTCATCTTCGAGACATCAAGGGTGATACTGCCACTGCAGGTGGGACCTTCCATCCGCTGTGTCAGTGTGTTGGGAGCCAGATAGAGGTTGTCGACCACTCGGCTGCTCTTGAGACGGAGGAACCCGGGATGCTCTGTCAGCGACCATGCCGCATCAACCGGGTTATGATTCCATTGCCAGTGGAGTCCGAGTTTGGCGGAGGAGAAATCATCACTCCTCACGATACCTGTGGCAGGTTGACCACAGACTAAGGGGCGCATGGTGTCAGGTACCTTCCCATTCTCATCGCCTAACATCGGCCATCCATTGATCCAGCGGCAGGGCATCAGGGTGGGGACACGTCCCACACCGCCCCGGTCTTGGAAGATGATGCCGTACCAGTCACCATCCTGTGTGTCGACGATGGTACCTTGTGCCTCGTAGGAGAAACCGCCGAACTCACTCTCCAGGATGACCTGTTTCTCATACGGTCCATGGATGTCGTCGGCTCGGTAGCATACCTCCCGGCGGTGCTTGCCAGGGGCATAGACATGGGATATCATCAACAGGTAGTACTTGCCGTTATGCTTGATCACACGACTTCCCTCCAGTAGTCCGCGCTCATCCTCCTCCCGTTGGAAGATGTGCTGGTGAGTACCCTCGATGACATCCGACAGGTCGGGTTTCAGTTCCATCAGCTCCCCGGTGCCATAGATGACATATACCCTGTCATCGTCATCGAAGAATAACGAGCAGTCGTGGAAATGACGCATGCGGGACACGATAGTCCACGGTCCCTCCGCTTTCTCCGCTGAGAAGATGTAGGTGTCACCCATACTGCCCCGCTCGTTGGGAGCCAGCAGTGCATAGAACTTCCCCTTGTGGTATTTCAGGGAGGTCGCCCATTGTCCGCGTCCATATACCGTCCCTTCCCTGAGGTCGTATTTAGGGGAGTCGGTCAGTTTGTCGAAGATATAACCTACCGTCTCCCAGTTCTTCAGGTCTTTCGAAGCCATGACGGGACCACCCGGCATCAGGTGCATCGTGGTGGATACCATATAAAAAGTGTCGCCTACCCTGATGACATCGGGGTCTGGCACGTCAGCCCACAGCATCGGGTTCTGTATCTTCTCTTCGTGCAGGGTCGCATAGTCGTCTGCCTTGACCTCCAGCAGGGTTGTTGTTAAGGTCAGGAGCATCACGGTCAACAGTACTTTTCTCATCTTCATCTGTTTTTGCCGGCAAAGATACAGAAAAGTCCGCTAACCTACCTTATGATATGTCACAGATAGTTTATGGTATGTAACCTTAATGGGCTTACAAATAATGGTTGTGTGTCTTTCGTCGTTGCAACTTCTGATTGCACTTGACCCTATTGTCAAGTGCAAAGGTACTACATTTAACATGCGATGTCAATAGTTTGGAGGAAAAACCGTGTAAAAATATGTTAATGAAATGAAGAATTATTGTTAATACAAGTTAACGAATAGGGGATATTTTCACTCTAATATCTCCTTTGCTTCACTCTAATATCTCCCATGCTTCACTCTAATATCTGCCGTGGGGCACGGGAGATATTCCTTTACCCTATAGGAGACGTTTCTTACGGGGTGCTGCAATATTTGACAACAGATTTGGAATCGTGCGAACAGAGAACAGAGAACAGTAAAGTTTTTCATTTTATACTACAAATGTGCTTTATATTATATATATATTATATATAATATATATATAATAT